>JADZCS010000123.1 GCA_020851435.1 Gammaproteobacteria bacterium
CGGGCAAGTTCGAGTTCGGCGCGCTGTACCAGGAAGTGGAGAAGGACGCCGTGCTCGGCGCCCTGACCGACTCGGACTTCGCCGGGGGTTCGACCCAGGGCAACGGCGCGCAGCTGCGCGTGGCCTACGGCCTGGCGAAGAACTGGACCTTCAACGGCCAGTACTTCATCAATACGCGCAACTTCGACACGGCAAGCGAGCTCGACTACAACCGGTTGCAGCTGGACCTGAACTACAAGTTCTGAGCCCGGCCGGCACCCGCCTGCGATCGACGGGGCCCGGCACATGCCGGGCCCCTCTTTTTTTGAGAGGTGCGGAACCTTTTACTTCCGCTACCATCAGTTAATATCGCGTGGTAACAATCGTGCCAGGCACGATTGTTACCAGTCCAATTCAGGGGAACAGAATGGATCCGGCAGATCTCGGCCACCACATCTCGCGGCGTTTCAACGAGGACATGGAGCGGGTGCGCACCCGCGTCCTGCAGATGGGCGGCTTCGTCGAGCAGCAGCTGGGCCTGGGGGTCCGGGCGCTGATCGAGGGCGACAGCTCGCTGGGCATGGAAGTCGCGCGCGACGACTACAAGGTCAACCAGATGGAGGTGACGATCGACGAGGAGTGCGGCCGCATCCTCGCGACGCGCCAGCCGACCGCCTCCGACCTGCGGGTCATGGTCGCCATCATCAAGACCATCACCGACCTCGAGCGCATCGGCGACGAGGCCGAGAAGATCGGCCTGATCGCCTCGCGCCTCGCCAGCCTGGAGCAGCCCGTGGACCGCTACCGCGAGGTTCGCCACCTGTCGCGCCTGGTCAGCGAGATGGTGCACGACGCGCTCGACGCGTTTGCAAGGCTCGACCCCGAGGCGGCGCTGGCCACTGCGCGGCGCGACCGCGTCGTCGACGAGGAATACGAGGCGATCACGCGCCAGATCATCACGCTGATGATGGAAGACCCGCGCGCGATCCGTCGCGCGCTCGACGTCATGTGGGTGGTCCGCGCGCTCGAGCGCATCGGCGACCACGCCAAGAACATCTGCGAGTACGTGGTCTACATGGTCCACGGCAAGGACATCCGCCACGTGTCCATCGAGGACGCCGAGAAGTACCTGAGCGACCTCAAGAGCGCGAGGGAAGAATGAACCTGACCCGGCGACAGGCCAACCTGGCCGGCTTTGCGGCCTGCGTCGCGGCGCTGTGCGTCGCGCTGTTCGCGCAGTACGGGCTGGGGCTCACGCCCTGCCACCTGTGCATCTTCCAGCGCGTCTGCGTGGCCGGGCTGGGCGTGGCGTTCCTGCTCGCCACCCTGCACAACCCTGGCGACCTCGGCGCCCGTGTCTGTGCCGGGCTCATCGGCCTGTGCGCGGCGACGACCGCGGTGGTCGCCGGCCGGCACGTCTGGATCCAGCTGCAGCCGCCGGGTTCCGTGCCGGGCTGCGGCGCCGACCTGTCGTTCATGCTCGACGTGCTGCCGGTGATTCAGGTCATCATCAAGGTGTTCAAGGCGGGCGGCGAGTGCCAGAAGATCGACTGGAGCTTCCTGGGTATCTCCATCCCGGGTTACGTGCTGATCTTCGCCATCGTCATGTTGGGTTGGGCTGTCTGGGCCAACACCCGGTTGCGCCGTGCCTGACAAGTCCAGGTCCAGGCGCGTGAGCACGCCCACGCCGGAGAAATCGCGTCGCCAGGGCCTGCTCAAGGAGGCCTGGTTCGACCGCGACCTGAGCTGGCTCGAGTTCAACCGGCGCGTGCTGAGCGAAGCGCTCGACGACCGGACGCCGCTGCTCGAGCGGCTGAAGTTCCTCGGGATCTTCACCTCGAACCTCGACGAATTCTTCATGAAGCGCGTCGGCGCCATGCGCACCCGCGCCTATGCGAGCGGCAACGCTGCCAGCATCGAGCAGTTCCACGCGCACATGCTGCGCCTGCGCAAGGCGCTGTTCCCCATGCTGCTGGAGCAGGCTGCCTGCTTCGCGCGCCTGCGCCCGCTGCTGGCGGAGCAGGGCGTCCGCCTCGCCGAATGGCAGGAGCTCAGCGATTCGCAGCGGGAGGAGGCGTCCCGCTACTTCGACGCCCACGTCTCGCCCGCGCTCACGCCGCTGAGCCTGGATCCCTCGCACCCGTTCCCGTTCATGTCGAACCTTTCGACGTCCTGGGGTTTCATGCTCTATGACCCGGTGACCGCCGACCGCGTCCACGTGCGCGTGAAGGTGCCGCCGACGATCCCGCAGTGGCTGCCCCTGCACAGCGACGTCGCGGATGGCGAGCGCTGCTTCGTGGCCCTGCAGGACCTGGTGCGGCACAACGCCCACAAGATGTTCCCGGGCGTCACCATCGAGGCGGCGACGCTGTTCCGCGTGTCCCGCAATGCCGACATCGCGATCGAGGAAGACAGCGACAACAGCATCCGGGAAATGATCGAGGAGCAGGTCCGCCAGCGCCGCTTCCAGCCGGTGGTGCGCCTGGAGTTCGGCGGGTCGCTGCTCAGCGACGTGCGCGACGGGCTCATGAGCCACTTCGAGCTGCGCGACAGCGACGTCTACGAGCTGCCGGGGCCGCTGGACTACACGACGTTGTCGGCGATCGCCTCGCTGCCCATGCCGGCCCTGCGCGACCCGCCGTGGTCACCGATGCCGCCGCTGGGCCTCGACGACGATACCGACCTGTTCGCCCTGATCCGCGCCGGCGACGTGCTGGTGCACCACCCGTACGAGAGCTTCGACGCCTCGGTCGAGCGCTTCATCCGCGACGCCGCCAACGACCCGAACACCACGACCATCAAGATGACGGTGTACCGGCTCGGCGACGACACGCCCTTCGTGCGCTCGCTGATCACGGCGGCCGAGAACGGCAAGCAGGTTGCCTGCCTGGTCGAGCTCAAGGCGCGCTTCGACGAGGAGCGCAACCTGCACTGGGCCAACGAACTGCAGAAGGCCGGCGACCACGTCATCTACGGCATGCGCGGGCTCAAGACCCACACCAAACTGGCGCTGGTGGTGCGCCGCGAGGCTGACGGCCTGCGCAGCTACGCGCACATCGGCACCGGCAACTACCACGTCAAGACCGCGCGCATGTACACGGACTTCGGCCTGTTCACCTGCGACCCGGTGATCACGCGCGACGTGGTCAACCTGTTCCACCACCTGACTGGCTACTCGCGCGCGCCCACCTTCGAGAAGCTGCTCGTGGCGCCGATCAACATGCGCGAGCGCCTCATCGAGCTGATCGGCCGGGAGGCCGACAACGCCCGCGCCGGCCGGCCAGCGCGCATCGTCGCCAAGATGAACCAGGTCGAGGACCTGCCTGTCTGCGAGGCACTGTCCGAGGCCTCGCAGGCAGGCGTGCAGATCGACCTGATCGTGCGCGGCTTCTGCTGCCTGCGACCGGGCGTGCCCGGCTGGAGCGAGAATGTCCGCGTGCGCTCCATCATCGGCCGGTTCCTGGAGCACGGCCGGGTGTTCTGCTTCGCCAACGGCCAGGCCGACCTGCTCGACGGCGACTTCTACATCGGGTCGGCCGACTGGATGGACCGCAACCTGTCGCGCCGCGTCGAAGCCGTCGCGCCGGTGGAGAACCGATACCTGCGCGAACGCGTCTGGGAGGTGCTGCAGGTGCAGCTCGCCGACCAGCGCAACGCCTGGCAGATGCAGCCGGACGGCAGCTACGTCCGGATCGCCGCCGACAAGGACGCCCCCGAGGTGGCGCGGGACGGCACGCACGTCACGCTCATGAAGCGATCGCGGGCGCGCCTGCGCCGCTGACATGCAGGCCCGGCGGCTCAGGCTGCGGGCAGCAGGTTCTCGAGGGAGGTGAGGTAGGCGCGGTGCAGGAGGTCGATCTCCTCCACGCGCACGCACTCGTTGACCTTGTGGATCGTGGTGTTCACCACGCCGAGTTCGACCACCTGCGCGCCCATCGGCGCGATGAAGCGTCCGTCCGAGGTGCCGCCGCTCGTGGAGAACTTCGGGGCGCTGCCCGTGAGCGCGCGGATCGCCTCCGACACGCCGGCTGAGAACACTCCCGGCGGCGTGTAGAACGGCAGGCCGGAGACGAACCACTCCAGCGAATACTTGACCTTGTGCCGGTCCAGGATGCCCGTGACGGTCTGCTGCAGGCCTTCCAGCGTCTGGGCGGGCGACCAGCGCAGGTTGAACCGCGCCTTGAGTTCGCCGGGAATGACGTTGGGCGCGCCGGTGCCGGCCGCGATGTTCGAGATCTGGAAGGTGGTGGGCTGGAAGAACTCGCTGCCCTGGTCCCACTCGCGCGCGACGAGCTCGGCCAGCGCCGGGGCCAGGGTGTGGACCGGGTTCTCGGCGAACTGCGGGTAGGCGATGTGGCCCTGGATTCCGTGCACGGTGAGCCGGCCCGACAGCGAGCCGCGGCGACCGATCTTGACCGTGTCGCCGAATGCCTTCTCGCTGGAAGGCTCGCCGACCAGGCACCAGTCGATGCGTTCCTGGCGGGCCTTGAGCACCTCGACCACGCGCCGGGTGCCGTCCACGGACGGGCCTTCCTCGTCGCTGGTGATCAGGAACGCGATGCTGCCCTGGTGGGCGGGGCGGGCGGCCACGAAGGCCTCGGAGGCCGTGATCATCGCGGCGAGGCCGCTCTTCATGTCGGCCGCACCGCGACCGTACAGCACGCCGTCGCGGATCACGGGTTCGAAGGGGTTGGAGTGCCATTCCTCCAGGGGGCCCGTGGGAACGACGTCGGTGTGGCCGGCGAAACAGAACACCGGGCCGTCCGCGGTGCCCGTGCGCTTCGCCCAGAAGTTGTCGACGTTGCCGAAGCGCAGCCGCTCGACCGTGAAGCCAATCGCCTCGAGGCGCCCGATCATGAGCTCCTGGCATCCGCCGTCCGTGGGGCTCACGGAGGGGCGGGCGATCATCTGCTCGGTCAGGGCTAGCGTGGCGGACATCGGGTGCTGGGTCTCCTGGAGTGGCGCGCCTTTATACGGTTCCGCGTGGGCGGCAGCAAGTATGCCGTAGAACGATGAATTCAAAAGGCTTTGAAACAATTCTTGGGCCCGTGCAACATTTCTGTAACAGTTGCCGCCTATAAAGGCGGCTCCGCACAGCCGGACATGCAGGCGACGATGCAGACCTCGACCCTCATCCTGGTGCTCCTGATCCTGACCGCGCTCGCTTACCGCTTCGGCAAGGGCCGGTCGGTGGCCGTCGTGGGCGGGGCGAAGGGCGTTCGCAACCTGCATTCGCTGCCGAGCTACTACGGGCTGCTGACCGCCATCTGGTGTGCCCTGCCGGCGCTCGCTGTGCTGGCCCTGTGGAACGTTTTCGACCACGGCCTGATCCGGCAGATGGTGATCGACGGCCTGCCCGCCGAGGTGCGTGCGCTCGACCCGGCGATGCTGTCGCTGGTGCTCAACGACGTCCAGAACGTCATGGCCGGCAACGTCCCGGCGGCCGAGGCTTCCGCGCACGTCCAGGCGGCGGCGATCCACTGGCAACGGCTCGAGTTCGTCAGCGACACGGCTGCCGCCGTGCTGGTGCTGTGCGTGGCCATCATCGGCGCGGCGCTGACCTGGCGGCGGGTCTCGCCGGCGCTGCGTGCGCGCAACCGCGTCGAGAAGGTGTTCGAGTGGCTGCTGCTGGCCTCGTCGCTGGTCGCCATCCTCACCACCGTCGGCATCGTGCTGTCCGTGCTGTACGAGTCGATCCTGTTCTTCCGCATCGTGCCGGTGACCGAGTTCCTGTTCGGTACGCAGTGGAGCCCGCAGATGGCGATCCGCGCCGACCAGGCCGGCTCGTCGGGCGCCTTCGGCATGCTGCCGCTGTTCGCGGGCACCCTGCTGATCGCCTTCATCGCGATGATGATCGCGGTGCCGGTGGGACTGTTCGCCGCGATCTATCTGGCCGAGTACGCGCATCACCGTGTCCGCACCATCGTCAAGCCGGTGCTCGAGGTGCTCGCGGGCATCCCGACCGTGGTCTACGGCTTTTTCGCGGTGCTGACCGTCGGCCCCGCGCTGCGCGGCTTTGGCGAGAGTATCGGCCTGACGGTGTCGTCCGAGAGCGCGCTGGCCGCCGGCCTCGTGATGGGCGTCATGATCGTGCCGTTCATCTCCTCGCT
Organism: Gammaproteobacteria bacterium; assembly: GCA_020851435.1. Lineage (GTDB taxonomy): Bacteria > Pseudomonadota > Gammaproteobacteria > Steroidobacterales > Steroidobacteraceae > JADZCS01. Next base: position 6,090 of record JADZCS010000123.1, read on the forward strand.
GACCGACGACATGCTGCACGCCGTGCCGCAGTCGCTGCGCGACGGGTCCTACGGCCTCGGCGCCACGCGTTCCGAGACCATCCGCAAGGTCGTGCTGCCAGCGGCGCTGCCCGGCATCGTCGGCGGCGTCCTGCTGGCCATTTCGCGCGCGATCGGCGAGACCATGATCGTCGTCATGGCGGCGGGCCTGTCGGCGAACATGACGGTCAACCCGCTCGAGGCCGTCACCACCGTGACGGTGCAGATCGTCACGCTGCTGGTCGGCGACCAGGAGTTCGACAGCCCCAAGACGCTGGCCGCGTTCGCGCTGGGCCTGCTGCTGTTCGTCGTGACGCTGGTCCTCAACATCATCGCGCTGCAGGTCGTGCGCAAGTACCGGGAACAGTATGAGTGAGTCCACCCACGCCGCTGCCCTGTCGGCCGCGCAGCAGCGCACCCGGCAGCTGGTCGAGAAGAGCCTGAAGCGCCGCTACCGCGCCGAGTGGCGGTTCAAGGCCTACGGCATCGGGGCCGTGCTGGCCGGCCTGCTCGCGGTCGGCTTCCTGTTCGTGTCCATCATCGGCACCGGCATTTCGGTGTTCCGCCAGGCCTACGTGCAGATCGAGGTCGAGTACGCCGCGGACGTGGTCGATCCCGCCGGCACGCGCAAGCCGGACGACCTGCGCGGCGCCGACTACATGGCGCTGGTCAAGCGGGCCATGCGCGAGCAGTTCCCGGACGTCGAGGGCCGCGCCAACCTCAAGCAGCTGTACGCACTGGTCAGCGATGCGGCCGCGGTCGAGATGCAGAAGCACGTGCTGGCCGACCAGTCGGTCATCGGCACGCGCCAGGTGCTGTGGGTGCTGGCGTCGGACGAGACCGACCAGGTGCTCAAGGGCAAGATCGAGCGCGAGCTGCCGGAGCTGCAACGCACGATCAACGACCAGCAGCTGGCCTGGATCGACGCGCTGTCGGCCGCCGGCAAGCTGGAACTGCGCTTCAACAAGGTGTTCTTCACGGCGGGCGATTCGCGCGAACCGGAGCAGGCCGGCGTGTGGGGCGCGGTCAAGGGCTCGTTCTACACGCTGTTCATCACGCTGCTCCTGTCGTTCCCGATCGGGGTCGCCGCGGCCGTGTACCTCGAGGAGTTCGCGAAGCACAACCGCTTCACCGACCTCATCGAGGTCAACATCAACAACCTGGCCGCCGTGCCCTCGATCGTGTTCGGCCTGCTCGGCCTCGCGGTGTTCATCCAGTTCTTCGGCGTGCCGCGCTCGGCGCCGCTCGCCGGCGGCCTGGTGCTGACGCTCATGACCCTGCCGACGATCATCATCGCCAGCCGCGCGGCGCTGAAGGGCGTGCCGCCCTCGATCCGCGAGGCGGCACTCGGCATGGGCGCCTCGCAGGTGCAGATGGTCGCCCACCACGTGCTGCCGCTGGCGATGCCGGGCATGCTGACGGGCGCCATCATCGGCATGGCGCGTGCGCTCGGCGAGTCGGCGCCGCTGCTGATGATCGGCATGGTGGCCTTCATCGTCGACGTGCCGGGCGGCATCACCGACCCGTCCACGGCGCTGCCCGTGCAGGTCTACCTGTGGGCCGACAGCCCCGAACGCGCGTTCCTCGAGCGCACCTCGGGCGCGATCATGGTGCTGCTGGGCTTCCTGCTCGTGATGAACGCGAGCGCGGTGCTGCTGCGGCAGAAGTTTGAGCGGCGCTGGTAAGCGCACCAGGAATCACAACATGGCGTCCAATCCCGAACAGCCCGTCAATGTGCAGCAGTCGCTGACCCGTTCCGATGCGGTGGCCCGCACCGTGGGGGAGGCCACCGTGGCCAACCCGGTCATGTCCGCGCGTGGCGTGAACGTGTTCTACGGCGACAAGCACGCCATCCGCGACGTGACCCTCGACGTGGCCCACAACGAAGTGGTGTCCATGATCGGGCCGTCGGGCTGCGGCAAGTCCACGTTCCTGCGCTGCCTCAACCGCCTCAACGACACGATCGAATCGGCCCGCGTCACCGGCCTGATCACGCTCGACGGCCAGGACGTCTACGACCGGCGCCAGGACGTCGTGCAGCTGCGGGCGCGCGTGGGCATGGTGTTCCAGAAGCCGAACCCGTTCCCGAAGTCGATCTACGAGAACGTCGCCTATGGCCCGCGCATCCACGGCCTGGCCGCGGACCGGTCCGAGCTCGACGAGATCGTGCAGACCAGCCTGCAGCGCGCCGGCCTGTGGGACGAGGTCAAGGATCGCCTCAGCCAGCCGGGCACCGCGCTGTCGGGCGGCCAGCAGCAGCGCCTCTGCATCGCGCGCACCATCGCGGTGAGCCCCGAGGTGATCCTCATGGACGAGCCCTGCTCGGCGCTCGACCCGATCGCCACCGCGCGCATCGAGGACCTCATCGACGAACTGCGCCAGAACTACGCGATCTGCATCGTGACCCACTCGATGCAGCAGGCCGCGCGCGTCTCGCAGCGCACGGCCTACTTCCACCTCGGCGACCTCATCGAGGTCGGGCCCACGGACCTGATCTTCACGAATCCACGGCACAAGCTGACCGAGGACTACATCACGGGTCGTTTCGGCTGACCGGGCGGCCCGCCGGCATCATTGCGGTGGTCCCTGTCGCAATCCCGCCAGCCGGGGGCTAGAATCCGGCAAATTTCGCAGGGGATCCGCCGTGTCCAGTTCCGAACGTGATCAGGTCTTCGCCGAGCAGAAGTCCGCCATCGCCGACTTCAAGTTCGGCACCGAAGTAGCCACGGTATTCGACGACATGCTCATCCGCAGCGTGCCGTTCTACGCCGAGAGCCAGCGCATGCTGGGCGAGATCGCCACGGACTTCGCGGTCCCCGGCACCAACGTCTACGACTTCGGCTGCTCCACGGGCACGACCATGCTCCTGCTCGACCAGCAGCTGCCGCCCGACGTCAAGTTCATCGGCCTCGACAACTCCGAAGCCATGCTCGCCAAGTGCGAGGCCAAGCTCAAGGAGCAGAAGTTCTCTCGTCCCTACGAACTGCGCTACGCCGACCTGAACTCCGGCGTCGCGGTCGAGAACGCCTCGGTCGCCATGCTGATCCTGACCCTGCAGTTCATCCGCCCGCTCAACCGCGAGCGGCTCATGCGGGAGATCTACGAGGGCCTCAACGAGAACGGCTGCCTGATCATGGTGGAGAAGGTGCTCGGCGAGGACTCGATGTTCAACCGCATGTTCATCAAGTACTACTACGACTTCAAGCGCCGCAACGGCTACAGCGAAACCGAGATCGTGCAGAAGCGCGAAGCCCTCGAGAACGTGCTGATTCCCTACCGGCTCGAGGAAAACCGCGAGCTGCTGTTCCGCACCGGTTACCGCTACGTCGACACCTTCTTCAAGTGGTACAACTTCTGCGGCATCGTGGCGGTCAAGTGATGCTCGTAGCCATCGGCAATTTCCTGTTCCGGTTCCGCAACGGGCTGTTCCCGCTCGCGTTCCTGCTGGTGTTCCTGCCGGGGCCGGCCGTGTTCCCGACCGACGTCGTCGCCGCCATCGTCGGCGCCGCCGTTGCGCTGCTGGGGCAGGTCGTGCGCGGCGCGACCATAGGCCTCAAGTACATCGTGCGCGGCGGCAAGAACCGCCGGGTGTATGCGGCCGACCTCATCACCGAGGGTCTCTACAGCCACACGCGCAACCCGATGTACGTCGGTAACCTGCTGATCCTGACCGGCATCGCGCTCGCCTCGAACTCGCTGACCTGCCTCGCCATCGCCGTGCCCATGTTCGTGTTCTTCTACATCGCCATCGTCGCCGCCGAGGAGAACTTCCTGCGCGGCAAGTTCGGCGAGGCCTTCGACTTCTACTGTCGCGACGTGCCGCGCTGGCGGCTGCGCCTGAACGGGCTCGGCGCCACCATGAAGTCCATGGAGTTCAAGTGGGGCCGCGTGATCGTGAAGGAATACGGCACGCCCACCGGCTGGATCATCGGCATCAGCCTGGTCCTGGTCCAGAACATCTGGGCCTCCGGGCAGCCCCTCAACCCGGCTCCCACCGCGGTCGTCGTCGCCGAGGCCTGCGCCATCGCCGCCGTCATCGGCTGGATCGTCGCGCGCGTGCTCAAGAAGACCAGGACGATCGTCCCCGACTGACCCAGTGCCTGCGCGGCGGTGCGCCCTGGGATATTGGGTCCTACGCGCGCCTGAAGCAGGCGCTGATTGCTCCGGACCCAACATCCCACGTCGCCCCACCGCGCATGAACGGCGGTACGACGCTGGTCCGAATCGCTTCGCCGCGGGCCGACCCAACTCGCGGCAGCTGGCGCCACATACTTGTCGGAATTTCTTACACACCGTTCGAGCCATCGCCGGTGATCGACAGACGATGTCTATCGAATCATGGGCTTGGGCGACATGGAACGATTCTTGCTTGTTGTGTTCTGGGGCAGCCGCTTCCGTTCGAACGCCTATGGGCGTCGGCCGGCCAGCAGGCAATCAATACAGACTCGAATGCGGGCGATGCCTGCAGCTACGGAGAGGGACAGATGAAGAAATGGATGTTGGGATGCGTGGTGGCCATCGCGGCCGCGCCGGCGTTCGCCGTACCTGTGGCGGTAACCGTCGAGACTGTCTCGGGACAGACCACGGTCTACCGCGCCGCGCTCTCCGGCCTCGGCCTGGGTCAGGTCGCGTCGATGGCTTTGCAGGACGCCAGCGTCGGCGGCGGATCGCCAGGCGTGTTCTCGGGCTTCGACCTGGACTTCGCGTTCCTTGATCTCGACGGCGACTTCAGTACTACCGGCGACCGCGTGTGCGGCTCGACGTTCGTGTTCACGACGGGCAGCACTCGTGCGACCACCGACCCGAATTTCTTGCCGACGGTCTCGCGGCCGGGCCCGACGTTTGGTTCGTCGGCCACCAACACCGTCGCTCCGGCGCTTTCCACGCTGTGCACGCGTGACGGCAACTTCTCGTCGGGCGTCAGCACCAACCTCGTTTCGGGGTGGCTCACGCTCGGCGACGGCGGCTTGCTGCAGATCGGCTTCGCGTCGACGGTAACGGTCACCAATACGCTGGCGCTCTTCTTCGGCGAGGTCGGCACAGGTGCCGGCGAGCAACTCCGCGCCAACGTCACGGTCTCCGACCAGTCCGTTCCCGAGCCGGCGACGCTCGGCCTGCTCGGACTCGGCCTGGCGGGCCTAGGCTTCAGCCGCCGCCGCCGCGCCTGACCCTCGGCGCGTTCCGTAAGGGACAGACGATCGACGGCCCTCACGCAAGTGGGGGCCGTTTTTTTTCGTTGCCCGCGCGAAGGAGTACCGGTCGGTGCATGCGCGCCGGGGCGCCCGCGGCAGGATTGGATCGACGCGGCGTCCCGCACGAACCACGCACACCGGGTCGGCCTAGGCGACTTTCGCACCGGACGGGCAGGGGGCTGAGGCCAGAGCTGCCGGACGGCGAGTACCAGCCAGCGGCATGTCGGAACCGGGTGGGGTTCCCGGGATCGTCGCGGGTAGTTGCGTGGGGACACAGTTTGACTGTGTCCCCACACACCCAGGCCCGCGCGAAGCCCACAGGGACGTGCTCTCGCGGTCCCGGGAACCCCACCCGGGTTCGGCATGACGCGACTACAGGCACCCGCCCCGTGAAGGGCTGCGGTCTCAGTCCCCGCGCAACAACTCGTTGATCGACGTCTTCGCCCTGGTCTGCGCATCCACGCGCTTGACGATCACCGCGCAGTACAGCGAGTACCTGCCGTCGCTGGAGGGCAGGTTGCCGGACACGACCACCGAACCGGCGGGCACGCGGCCGTAGCTGACCTGGCCCGTGGCGCGGTCGTAGATCCTGGTGCTGGCGCCGATGAACACGCCCATGGAGATGACCGAGCCGCGCTCGACGATGACGCCCTCGACGACCTCGGAGCGGGCGCCGATGAAGCAGTCGTCCTCGATGATGGTGGGCGCGGCCTGCAGGGGCTCGAGCACGCCGCCGATGCCGACGCCGCCGGAGAGGTGCACGTTGCGGCCGATCTGGGCGCAGGAGCCGACGGTGGCCCAGGTGTCGACCATGGTGCCGCTGCCGACGTATGCGCCGATGTTGACGTAGGACGGCATGAGCACGGCGTTGGGGGCTATGTGCGCGCCGCGGCGGACGATCGCGGACGGCACGATGCGCGCGCCGCCCTCGCGGAAGGCGGCCTCGTCGTGGGCGGCGTACTTGAGCGGCACCTTGTCGTAGAAGCGCGTGTAGCCGGCGTCGATCACGGCGTTGTCGTGCGTGCGGAAGTACAGCAGCACGGCCTTCTTGAGCCACTCGTTGACCACCCAGCCGTCGGGGCCGGGTTCGGCGACGCGCGCGGTGCCGGCGTCGAGGCGGTCGAGGACCTCCTCCAGCGCGGCGAGCAGGTCGGCGGGGGCGTTCCTGGCGGTGAATTCGGCGCGGCGCTCGAAAGCGTCCTCGACGAGGGTCTTGAGCTTGTCCATGTTGTCAGCGTCCGGTGACGAAGTCGTGGATTCGGCGGGCGGCCTCGACGCACTCGGCGGGCGGGGCCACGAGGGAAATGCGCAGGTAGCCATGGCCGGGATTACGGCCGGCGACGGTCCTGGAGAGATAGCTGCCGGGCAGCGTGGTGATGGCCTGGTAGGCGTACAGGGCCTTGGCGAAGGCCTCGTCGGAGCCGGGCTCGTCCGCGTCCGGCACGCGCGGCCACAGGTAGAACGAGGCGTCGGGCCGCCCGACCTCGAGGCAGCGCTCGAGGATGGGCAGCACCGCGTCGAACTTCTCGCGATAGAGCGCGCGGTTGACGACGACGTGCGCGTCGTCCTGCCAGGCGGGAATGCTGGCGAGCTGGGTGTGCACGGGCACGGCGCAGCCGTGGTAGGTGCGGTACAGCCGGAACTGCGCGAGCAGGGCCGGGTCGCCCGCCACGAAGCCGGAGCGCAGGCCGGGCACGCTGGAGCGCTTGGACAGGCTGTGGAACACGACGCAGCGCTCGAAGCCGCGGCCGAGGCGGGCACAGGCTTCGAGCAGTCCCGGCGGCGGCGCGGCTTCGTCGAGGTAGATGTCGGAGTAGCACTCGTCCGAGGCGACGATGAAACCGTGCCGGTCGGCGAGTTCCAGCACGCGCGCGAGATAGGCGTGGTCCATCACGGCGCCGGTCGGGTTGCCGGGCGTGCAGATGAACAGCACCTGGCAGCGGTCCCAGGTAGACGCGGGGACCGCCTCGAGGTCGGGCAGCCAGCGATTGGCGGCGCTGGTCTCGAGGTAGACGGGCTCGGCGCCCGCGAGCAGGGCCGCGCCCTCGTAGATCTGGTAGAACGGATTGGGCATCAGCACCGCCGGCGCCGGCTTGGTGGCGTCGACGGCGGCCTGGACGAAGGCGAACAGCGCCTCGCGCGTGCCGTTGACCGGCAGCACCATGGTCGCCGGATCCACGCTGCCGGCGGCGAGCCGGAAGCGCCGCTCCAGCCAGCCTGCGCAGGCTGCGCGAAGTTCCGGCAACCCAAGCGCGGCCGGATAGGTTCCCAGCGTGTTGAGCGCGGCGACCAGGGCTTCGGCGATGAACGGCGGCGGCGCGTGCCGGGGTTCGCCGATGGACAGCGCGATCTCGCGCAGGCCTTCGGGGGGATAGACGCCGGCCTTGAGCCTTGCCAGCCTCTCGAACGGGTAGGGGTGCAGGCGCGCGAGCGCTGGGTTCACGTGGCGTCCTCGTTCCGGGTCAGGCCGCGGCGTCGCGGCGATCGAGCGCGGTCACCAGCGCTTCCGACAGCTTCGCGGCGCGCGCCTCGTTGAGCGGCTGTCCCGCCCCGTCGGTGACGTAGAACACGTCCTCGGCGCGTTCGCCGACGGTCACCACCTTGGCGCCGTGCAGGTCCACGTCCTCGCGCCACAGCACCTTGGCGATCTCCGACAGCAGGCCCGGTCGGTCGCCGGCGACGATCTCGACGATCGTGCGGCGGTTGTGCGGGTCCTCGACGCAGGAGACCTGGGTCGCGGTCGTGAACATGCGCACCTGGCGCGGCGCCCGGCGCGTGACGGTGGGCAGCGAGTCCGGCTCGGCCAGCGCGCGGCGCAGGTTGCGCTCGATCTCGGCGAGCCGGTCGCGCTCGGTGATGGCCTGGCCCGTGTCTTCGAGCACCAGGTAGGTGTCGAGGCTGCGGCCGTCGCTGGTGGCGACGATGCGTGCGTCGACGATGGTGAGGCCCATCTGGTCGAGCGCGGCCGTCGTGCGCGCGAAGCTGTGCTGGCGGAACGAATTGCAGGTCATGATCGCCGTCGCACCCGAGGGGCCGGGCTCGGCGGCGACGGCCACCAGCGGCTTGCGGTCCTCCGGGTCGCTGCCGGCCAGCAGGCCCGTGTGCCAGGCGATCTCGGCCGGGGTGTGGCGCAGGAAGTAGGTGGCGGTCAGCGATTCCCAGGCGCGGTCGACGACGTCGGGCGGCACGCGCGCGGCGATCAGCATCTCGCGCGCTCGGCTCTGGGTCTCGGCGATGAGCTGGTCCTGCTCGAGCGGCGCCTCGGCGCCGCGCCGCAGGGCGACCTTGACGCGCTCGTAGAACTCGTCGAACAGCGAGGCCTTCCAGGAGTTCCAGAGCTTGGGATTGGTGCCGCGCACGTCGGCGACGGTCAGCACGTAGAGGTAGTCGAGGTGGGCCTGGTCGCCGACCTGGGCCGCGAAGGCCTGGATCACGGCCGGGTCGGTGGTGTCCTTCTTCTGCGCCGTCACCGACAGGTTGAGGTGGCTGCGCACGAGCCAGGCCACGAGGTGGGCGTCGTAGGTGGACAGGCCCTGCTCGAGGCAGAAGGTCTCGGCGTAGACCGCGCCGAGCTCCGAGTGGTCGCCGCCGCGGCCCTTGGCGATGTCGTGGAAGATCGCCGCCATGTAGGCGAGCTCGGGCTTGGGCAGCGAGCGGAAGATCTGCGACAGCTTCGGGAACTCGTGGTCGTAGCGCTCCAGCGCGAAGCGCCTGAGGTTCGAGACCACGAACAGCGTGTGCGCGTCGACGGTGTAGGCGTGGAACAGGTCGTACTGCATGCGCCCGACGATGCGTTCGAAGGCGGGGATGTACTTGCCCAGCACGCCGTACAGGTTCATGCGCCGCAGCTCGTGCGTGACGCCGGCGGGTGCGCACAGGATCTCGAGGAACAGCCGGTGGTTGCGCGGGTTCTGGCGGAATTCCTCGTCGATGAGCCAGAGGTTGCGGCCGACCAGGCGGATGGTGTCGGCGCGCACGCCGCGCAGCTGCGGGTTCTGCTGCAGCACCAGGAACAGCTCGAGCAGGGCCGAGGGGTTGCGCACGAACACGTCGGGCGAGGTCGCCTCGAGGTAGTCCTCGCGCTCCTGGAAGCGCGGGTTGATCGGGATCGGCACCGCGCCGCGCTCGGCCAGGATGGCCTCGCGGAAGTGCTGCAGCAGCAGTTCGTTCGCCAGGCTCACGTACATGGCCGTGCGGTAGTAGCGCTGCATGAACTGCTCGACCGCGAGCGTGTACGTGGCGTCCTCGTAGCCGAAGCGGCGCGCCAGCTTGATCTGGTGGTCGAACAGCAGGCGATCCTCGCGCCGGCCGGTGACGACGTGCAGCGCGAAGCGCACCTTCCAGAGGAAGGTCTGCGCGGTCTTGAGCTTGGTCAGCTCGCCCTCGGTCAGGAAGCCGTGGGCGGCGAGCTCGTCGAGGGTATCGGCGCCGAAGTGGCGCTTGGCCACCCAGCCGATGGTCTGGATGTCGCGCAGGCCGCCGGGGCTCTGCTTGACGTTCGGCTCGAGGTTGTAGGCCGTGTCGTGGTAGCGGTGGTGGCGCTGCTCCTGCTCGCGGACCTTGGCGTCGAAGAAGTCGCGCGACGACCAGACCCGGTCCTGCGACAGCGCGCGGCGCATCGCCGTGAACAGCAGCTCGGGGCCGGCCAGCAGGCGCGCCTCGATCAGCGTGGTCGCGACGCTCACGTCGGCCAGCGCCTCGCGCTGGCAGTCGTCGATGGTGCGCACGCTGTGGCCGACTTCGAGGCCGATGTCCCACAGGAAGGTCAGGAAGCGCTCGAGGTCCGGCTGCCACTGCGCGGACTCGCTCTTGGGCAGCAGCACCATGACGTCGATGTCGGAGCAGGGCAGCAGCTCGCCGCGGCCGTAGCCGCCGACGGCGATCAGCGCGAGTTCGGCGTGCCGGCCGGCGTGGTGGCGCCAGGCGGCGACCAGCAGCTCGTCGACCAGGCGCGCGCGGTCGCGAACCAGCAGCTCGACGGGTTCGTCGGCGTCGAAGCGCGCGGCCAGCTGCGCGTCGCCCTGGGCCAGCGATTCGCGGTAGGCGGCGACGGGGTTTTCAGGATTCGCGATGCGCGCCTGGACGGTGCCCAGGTAAGGCCAGAACGGATCTGGCAGGGCCTGCTGCTTGCCCTCGGGAACGGCCTGCTCGTGCACGTCAGGTTGCCGCGCGGTCGGCCGCGCCGAGCGTGAGGATCTCGACGCCGCCGGCGGTGACGAGCACGGTGTGTTCCCACTGGGCCGACAGCGAATGGTCCTTGGTCACGACCGTCCACCCGTCCGGCAGCAGCTTCACGTGGCGCTTGCCGGCGTTGACCATCGGCTCGATGGTGAAGGTCATGCCGGGCAGGAGTTCCAGGCCGGTGCCCGGCTCGCCGTAATGCAGCACCTGCGGGTCTTCGTGGAACACGCGGCCGATGCCGTGGCCGCAGTACTCGCGCACGATCGAATAGCCGTGCGATTCGGCGTGGCGCTGCACGGCGTGGCCGATGTCGCCGAGGCGGGCGCCGGGCCGCACCTGGCGGATGCCTTCCCACATGGCTTCGTGGGCGATGCGGCTCAGGCGTTCGGCCTGCACCGGGCACTTGCCCACCATGAACATGCGGCTGGAATCGCCGTGGAAGCCGTCGTGGATCACGGTCACGTCGACGTTGACGACATCGCCGGCCTTGAGCCGCTTGTCGCCCGGTATGCCGTGGCACACCACGTGGTTGACGGAGGTGCAGATCGACTTGGGGAAGCCCTTGTAGTTGAGCGGCGCGGGCACCGCGCGCTGCACGTTGACGATGTAGTCGTGGCAGCGCCGGTCGAGCTCGTCGGTGGAGACGCCGGGCACGACGAACGGGGCGATCATGTCGAGTACGTCGGCCGTCAGCCGGCCTGCCTCGCGCATGATGGCCTGCTCCTCGGGCGACTTGATCGTTACGGTGCTCTGTCGGGCCATCAGCATGGGGTCTTCCGTGGGTCCGCGGGCCGCGGCCGGCTATTGTGGTGGAGGCGGGCCGGATTGGCCACCCGGGCGGCAAGCCGTTGATCGGACGCGGGTAATCTGGTATAAAGCCGGGCCTTTTTCATCAATCAACCAAATCCACACGCGGATCGACACGTGCGGCGGGGTGCCGGGGAGAAATCCCGGTTGCCGCATGCGGGTCCGCGGAGGGACAACCCGGAGGTATTTACATGGCTAGCATGTCCATGCGGCAGATGCTGGAAGCAGGCGTCCACTTCGGACACCAGACCCGCTTCTGGAACCCGAAGATGTCTCAGTTCATCTTCGGCGAACGCAACAAGATCCACATCATCAACCTCGAGAAGTCGCTCCCCCTCTACGTCGAGGCGGCGGCTTTCGTCAAGGCGATGGCGGCCGATGGCGGTCGCGTGCTGTTCGTCGGCACCAAGCGCAGCGCGCGCGAGTCCATCCAGGCCGAGGCAGTCCGCTGCGGCATGCCCTACGTCAACCAGCGCTGGCTGGGCGGCATGCTCACCAACTTCAAGACCATCCGCCAGTCGATCAAGCGCCTTCAGGAAATCGAGGAACTCGAGACCAGCGGCCGTCTCGAGCGCCGCGGCAAGAAGGAAGCGCAGATGATGCGCCGCGAGATGGAAAAGCTGCGCCGCAGCCTCGGCGGCATCAAGGACATGCCGACCCTGCCGGACGTGCTGTTCGTCGTCGACGTGGGCCACGAAGCGCTCGCGATCAGCGAAGCGCGCAAGCTCGGCATCCCGGTCGTGGCGGTGGTCGACACCAACTGCTCGCCCGACGGCATCGACTACATCATCCCGGGCAACGACGACGCCATGCGCGCCATCGGCCTGTACGCGTCCGGCATCGCCGACGCCGTGCTCGAGGGCAAGTCCGCGCTGCCGGAAGTCCCGGCCGGCGAGGACGAGTTCGTCGAGCTCGACGAGCAGGGCAACCCGCGCCGCAAGGGCTCGGGCAAGGCTGCGCCGCGTCGCGCCGCCCCGGCCGGCGGCGCCCGCCGCAAGCCGGCCCCGCGCGTCCGCATCGAGGGTGCCGCGCCCGTCGAGGGCGAGGAAGAGGCTGCCGAAGCGACCCCCGTGACCGCCGCCGCCCCGCCGCCGCGTCGTGCAGCCCCCGCTGCCCCGGCCCGTCGTCGCCCCTCCGCCCCGCGTCGCTGAGGGATTCGCCATGGCTATCACAGCAGATGCCGTCAAGACTCTCCGCGAGCGCACCGGCGCCGGCATGATGGAGTGCAAGAAGGCCCTGACCGAGACCAACGGCGACCTCGAGGCCGCCTCGGAGCTCATGCGCAAGGCCGGCCTCGCCAAGGCCGACAAGAAGGCCAGCCGCATCGCCGCCGAAGGCGCGATCGTGGTCGAGCGTTCGGCCGACGGCCGCACGGCCGTCATGCTCGAGATCAACTCCGAGACCGACTTCGTCGCCCGCCAGGACGAGTTCAAGGGCTTCGGCACCGAGATCGCGAAGGCGGCCCTCGCCGCCGGTTCCACCACGCTGGAGCAGGTGCTCGGGCTCGCGCTGGCCTCCGGCGCGACCGTCGAGGACACCCGCCGCGCGATGATCGCGCGCATCGGCGAGAACATCACCGTGCGCCGCGTGGTCCGCGTCGAGGCTCCGACCGTGGTCGGCGCCTACGTGCACGGCACGCGCATCGGCACCCTGGTCGCGGTCAAGGGCGGCGACGAGCCGCTGGCGCGCGACCTGGCCATGCACGTGGCGGCCTCGAACCCGCAGTACGTGGCGCCTGCCAACGTGCCGGCCGAGGTGGTGAACAAGGAGCGCGAGATCCTGATCGCGCAGGCTGCCCAGGACGAGAAGAACAAGGGCAAGCCGGTCGAGATCCTCGCCAGGATCAGCGAGGGCCGGATCCGCAAGTTCCTCGACGAGATCTGCCTCGTCGGCCAGCCCTTCGTGAAGGATCCCGACACCTCCGTCGAGAAGCTGCTGAAGACCGCCGACGCCAGCGTCGCGTCCTTCGTCCGCTTCGAGGTGGGCGAGGGCATCGAGAAGAAGCAGGGTGACTTCGCCGCCGAGGTCATGGCCCAGGTCAAGGCCGCGGGCGGCTGACGCCGTCCCGGACCGGTACCCCGGCTGCGTAGATCCCGAACCCCGCTCCGGCGGGGTTCTTTATAATCACCGGTGGGCGGCTGACCGGAGGCGGGGCGACATGACGACCGAAAGCGATGGCGGTAAACGGCTCGGACGCATCCTGCTCAAGCTGAGCGGCGAGGCGCTGATGGGCGAGGGCGACTACGGCATCGACCCGGTCGTCCTCAAGCGCATCGCGATGGACGTCAAGGAAGTCCTCGGCCGCGGCACGCAGGTCGCCATCGTCATCGGCGGCGGCAACATCTTCCGCGGCGCGGGCCTGGCCCGCCGCGGCATGGACCGCGTCACGGGCGACCACATGGGCATGCTCGCCACGGTCATGAACTCGCTGGCGCTGCAGGATTCCCTGGAGTCGGTCGGCGTGATCACGCGGGTCCAGTCGGCGCTGCGCATCGAGGCGGTCTGCGAGTCCTACATCCGCCGCCGGGCGACCCGCCACCTCGAGAAGGGCCGCGTGGTCATCTTCGCCGCCGGCACGGGCAACCCGTTCTTCACCACCGACACCGCCGCGTCGCTGCGCGCGATCGAGATCGGCGCCGACATGCTGCTCAAGGCGACCAAGGTCAACGGCGTCTACACCGACGACCCGGTCCGCAATCCCAAGGCCGAGCGCTACACGCGCCTGTCCTACGACCGCGTCCTCGACGACCGCCTGGGCGTCATGGACGCCACGGCCATCGTCATGTGCCGCGACAACAACCTGCCGCTGCGCGTGTTCAACCTGCACAATCACGGCGACCTGATCCGCATCGTCGACGGCGAGGATGTCGGCACGCTGGTCGCGAACGAACCCTAGAAAAGCACCCGGAGCCAACGAGATGTTCGAAGACATCAAGAAAGACGCGACCACCCGCATGGCGAAGTGCATCGCCAACCTCAAGGAACACTACAAGCACATGCGCACGGGCCGCGCCAACGTCGGCCTGCTCGATGGCATCCGCGTCGACTACTACGGCACCGAGACGCCGCTGGCGCAGGTCGCCAACGTCACCGTCGAGGACTCGCGCACGCTCATGATCGCGCCCTGGGACAAGTCCATGGTGCCCGCGATCGAGAAGGCGATCTTCAAGTCGGACCTGGGCCTCACGCCCAACACGGCCGGCACGTCGATCCGCCTGCCGCTGCCCGCCATGACCGAGGAGCGGCGTCGCGAGATGATCAAGGTCGCCAAGCAGGAAGCCGAGAACGCCCGCGTCGCCGTGCGCAACGTGCGCCGCGACGTCATGAACGAGCTCAAGGAAATGCTCAAGGAAAAGCTCATCTCGCAGGACGACGAGAAGCGCGCCCACGAGGAGGTCCAGAAGCTCACCGACAAGCACATCGCCGACGTCGACGCGGTGTTCACCGAGAAGGAAAAGGAGATGCTGCACGTCTGACGCCGCCTGGCGCCAGACCCCGGCATCCCGACCCTCCCGGCCCCCGAAGGAGACTTCGCGCTTGTCCACACCCGCCGCGACCGTGCCGCGCCACGTGGCCATCATCATGGATGGCAACGGGCGTTGGGCGCAGCGCCGCGGCCTGCCGCGTGCCGCCGGCCACAGGGCCGGGGTCAAGGCGGTCAAGGCCGTAGTCAGGCATTCCGTCCAGCGCGGCGTGCGCACGGTCACGCTGTTCGCGTTCTCGAGCGAGAACTGGCGCCGTCCCAGCGAGGAAGTCGGCGTGCTGATGCAGCTGTTCATCGAGGCGCTGCAGCGCGAGATCGGCGATCTCGTCGCGAACGACATCCGGCTGCGCTTCATCGGTGACCGCAGCGGCCTCTCCGAGCGGCTGCGGGAGAGCATGCTCGAGGCCGAGCAGCGCACCGCCGGCAATACCCGCCTCGACATCAACGTCGCCGTTTCCTACGGCGGCCGCTGGGACATCCTGTCCGCCGCGCGTGCGCTGGCCAGCGAAGTGCAGCAGGGCCTGCGCACCCCGGAATCCATCGACGAAGCGGCGCTGGCCGGGCGGCTCTCGCTGGGCGACCAGCCCGAACCGGACCTGTTCATCCGCACCGGCGGCGATCACCGCATCAGCAACTTTCTGCTGTGGAACCTGGCCTACACGGAACTGTGGTTCTCGGACCTGCTGTGGCCGGACTTCGACGAGAAGGCTTACGACGAGGCGATCGACGACTACTCCAGCCGCGAGCGGCGCTTCGGCCTGACCTCGTCGCAGGTCAGGGGCGCCTCCTGATGCTGCTGCAGCGCATCCTCACGGCGATCGTGCTCGCCGCCGTGCTGGCGCTGGTGCTGCTGGCGCTGCCGGCCTCGGTGGGCGGCGTGTGCCTCACCATCCTGTTGTGCGCGGGTGCCTGGGAATGGTCCGCGTTCGCCGGGCAGTCGCGGGCGCCGGGGCGGCTGGCCTATGTCGCGGCCGTCGCCGTCGCGATGGCCTTGCTGTGGCAGCTCGCCGCGCGCAACGAGCTGCTGGTCGTCCTGTTGTGGGTCACGCTGGCCTGGTGGGTCTGCGCGTTCGCCTGGATGCTGCTGGCACATACGCGGGTTACCCGGCTGGCGGCCGGCGTGGCCGGTGTGCTCACGCTGGCGCCGGCCTGGCTGGCGCTGGTCACGCTCAATTTCAGCGGTGCACGCGGGCCGCAATACGTGCTGTTCGCCTTCCTGTTGGTGGGCTGCGCGGACGTCGGCGCCTATTTCGCGGGCCGCAAGTTCGGCCACACCAAGCTCGCGCCGAAGATCAGCCCGGGCAAGACCTGGGAAGGCGTGCTGGGAGGCTTCGTGCTGTCGGCGGTCGCGGCGACGGGCGGGGCAGCCTGGTTCGACCTGCCGGCCGCGGGCTTCCTGCCGCTGTGCGCGGCGGTGGTGGCGATTTCGATCGTCGGCGACCTCAGCGAGAGCATGTTCAAGCGCGCGGCGGGCCTCAAGGACAGCGGCCGGATCCTGCCGGGACACGGCGGCGTGCTTGACCGCATCGACAGCCTCTCGGCCGGCGCGCCGCTGCTGCTGCTGGGCCTGACCTGGCTCGGCGCGGTATGAAGGGCGTAACGATCCTCGGGTCCACGGGGTCGATCGGCGTCAGCACGCTCGACGTCTGCGCCCGCCATCCGGACCGCTTTCGCGTGGTGGCCCTGGCGGCCCGCCACAACGTCGACACGCTGCTGGAGCAGTGCCTGGCGCACCGCCCGGACTACGCCGTGCTCGTCGACCCGCTCGCGGCGGGCCGGCTCGCCGCGACGCTGGCCGCTGCCGGACTGCATACGAAGGTGCTGGCGGGCGAGGAGGGCCTGGTCGAGGTGGCGAGCCTGCCGGAGGCCGGCATCGTCATGGCGGCCATCGTGGGGGCGGCCGGGCTGCTGCCCACGCTGGCGGCGGCGCGCGCCGGCAAGCAGGTGATGCTGGCCAACAAGGAATCCCTGGTCTGCGCCGGGCAACTGCTCATGGACGCGGTCGACGCCCACGGCGCCACGCTGCTGCCGATCGACAGCGAGCACAACGCCGTCTTCCAGTGCCTGCCCCAGGGCTCGCGCGCGGGCCATGCCGCGGCGGGCGTGCGCCGGATCCTGCTCACGGCCTCGGGCGGCCCCTTCCGTGGCTGGTCTGCAGAACGCATCGCGGCGGTCACGCCCGAACAGGCCGTGGCCCACCCGAACTGGGTCATGGGCCGCAAGATCTCGGTGGATTCCGCGACCCTCATGAACAAGGGCCTGGAACTCATCGAGGCGTGCTGGCTGTTCGGCGTGGGCCCCGATTCCATCGAGATCATGGTGCATCCGCAGAGCGTCATCCACTCGATGGTCGAGTACGTCGACGGCTCGGTCCTGGCGCAGCTCGGCAACCCCGACATGCGCACGCCGATCGCCCATGCCCTGGGTTGGCCGGAGCGCATCGACTCGGGTGTACAATCACTTGATTTGGTCCGTGTAGGCCAGCTTTCCTTCGAAGCGCCGGACCTGGCCCTGTTCCCGGCGCTGCGCCTGGCCGTCGAGGCCTGCCGGGCCGGCGGAACCGGTCCGGCGGTGCTCAATGCGGCCAACGAAGTGGCCGTGGCCGCTTTCCTGGAGCGGCGGCTGAACTTTCCGGGCATTCCAGCGGTCATTGAAACAGTGCTTGATCGACATACCACCCAGCCTGTGACCCGTCTCGAGGACGTCCTCGAGGCCGACGCATGGGCGCGCGCCGAGGCCGCCGGCCTGGTCGGCACCCTGTCGGCAGGCCAGGCATGACCGGCGTGCTCATCTCCGTCCTGTCGTTCATCGTCGCCATCGGCATCCTCGTGGCGGTGCACGAGTTCGGGCACTTCTGGGTCGCGCGCAGGCTCGGCTTCAAGGTGCTGCGCTTCTCGATCGGCTTCGGCCGGCCGCTCTGGACCCGCGTCTCGGGCCCGGACAAGACCGAGTTCGTGCTGGCCGCGATCCCGCTGGGCGGCTACGTGAAGATGCTCGACGAGCGCGAGGGTCCGGTCGACGAGGCAGACCTGCCGCGGTCCTTCACGCGCCGGCCCGCCGGTCACCGCATCGCCGTGATGCTGGCCGGGCCCGCCGCCAATTTTCTGTTCGCCATCGCCGCGTTCTGGGTGCTGTTCATGATGGGCGTGCCGGGCCTGAAGCCGGTGGTCGGCGAGATCAAGCTCGACACTCCCGCTGCCCAGGCAGGCCTGCGCAGCGAAGACCTCATCCTGGCGGTGCAGGGCGAACTGACACCCACGCGCGAGGCCGCCGTGCTGGGGATGCTCGACGCGCTGATCGACGAAGGCCGCATCGACCTGAACGTCCAGGGTGTTTCCGGCGACAGCCGCGCGATCTCGCTGGTCGTCCCCGAGGGCGAGAGGCGCGCGCTCACGGAACCGGGCGCGCTGATGCGCGGCCTGGGCTTTGCGTTCTGGTCGCCCAAGCGCCCGGTGGTCGTGGGCACGGTCGCGGAGGGCAGTGCCGCCGCCGCAGCCGGCCTGCAGCCCGGCGACCGCATCGTCGCCGTCGATGGCGAGCGCGTCGACGACTTCCTGCGCTTCTACACCCTGGTGCGCGCGCAGCCGGGCGCCCGCCTGGTGCTGGACGTGGTGCGCGGCGACTCGAGCAAGCGCATCGAGGTGCTGGTGCGCGCCGAGCAGGAAGAGGGCAAGACCATCGGCCGCGTCGGCATCACGCCGGGCGGCAGCGCCGCGTTCCCGGAGTGGATGCAGGCCGTGGAGCGCCACGGCCCGATCGGCGCGCTGGCGCCGGCGGTGGCCGAGACCTGGTCGAAGACCGCGCTGACGGTCAAGTTCCTGGCGCGCATGGTCACGGGCAGCGTCTCGACGCAGAACATCTCCGGCCCGATCAACATCGCGCAATATGCGGGGATCTCGGCGGTCGAAGGGCCGCAGTATTTCCTGTCCTTCCTCGCGCTGGTCAGCCTGTCGCTGGCGGTGCTCAACCTGCTGCCGATACCGGTCCTCGACGGCGGCCAGGTGGTCTACCAGCTGGCCGAGCTCGTCAAGGGCCGGCCGCTCTCGGACGCGGCGCAGCTGTTCGGGCAGAAACTCGGCATCGCGCTGCTCGTGGCGCTGATGGGCTTTGCGTTCTATAACGACATTTCGCGGCTGATCGGCTAGCCGCAACCAGGACCTTCGCACACCATGCTCAGACGGCTCATTGGCAGCATCCTGCTCGCGCAGCTTTCCGCGGTCGGCTTCGCCCAGACGAACGACGGGTTCGTCGTCGGCGACATCCGCGTCGAGGGCCTGCAGCGCATTTCCGAAGGCACGGTCTACAACTACCTGCCCGTCAACATCGGCGACCGCATGGACGAGCGCCGCGTCGGCGAGGCGGTCAAGGCGCTGTTCGCCACCGGCTTCTTCAGCGACATCGAGATGCGCCGCGACGGCGGCACGCTGGTCGTCGTGGTGCGCGAGCGGCCCTCGATCGAGAGCTTCGAGCTCAAGGGCAACAAGGACATCAAGACCGAGGACCTGACCAAGTCGCTGCGCAACGTGGGCCTGGCCACCGGCAAGACCTTCGACCGCTCGGTGCTCGAGGAGGTCAAGGGCTACCTGACCGACCAGTACTACGCGCGCGGCAAGTACGCGGTGCGCGTCGACGCCAAGGTCGACGAGGTCCCCGGCAACAAGGTCCGCATCAAGATCGACATCGTCGAGGGCAAGCGCGCCCGGATCCGCACGATCAACCTCGTCGGCAACACGAAGTTCGAGGAGAAGGACATCCTCGAGGCCTTCGAGCTCAAGACCCCGAACTGGATGTCCTGGTACAAGCAGGACGACCGCTATTCACGCGAATCGCTGACCGGCGACCTCGAGAAGCTGCGCTCCTATTACCAGGACCGTGGCTACGCCAACTTCGACGTGGAGACCGTCCAGGTGGCGCTCGCGCCCGAGAAGGACGACGTGTTCATCACGATCAACGTCCACGAGGGCGAGCAGTACAAGTTCGGCGAGGTCAAGATAGCGGGCAACCTGGTGGTTCCCGAGGCGCAGCTGCGCAACCTGGTGCTGTTCAAGCCCGGCGACACCTACTCGCGCAAGGCGATCACCCAGACCCAGGAGTTCATGAACCTGCGGCTGGGCGTGGACGGTTATGCGTTCGCCAAGATCGACCCGGTGCCGCAGGAAGACACCGACAAGAAGATCGTCAACCTGACTTTCTTCGTCGATCCGGGCAACCGCGCCTACGTGCGACGCGTCAACTTCGTGGGCACCACGGCCGTGGACGACGAGGTGCTGCGCCGCGAGGTGCGCCAGCTCGAGGGTTCCTACCTGTCCAACTCGCTTGCCGAGCGCTCCAAGGAGCGCCTGCAGCGCCTGCCCTACATCGAGAAGGTCGAGTTCGAGTCGAAGCCCGTACCGGGCACTCCCGACCTCGTCGACGTCGACTACACCATCAAGGACGGCCTGCCGGGCCAGTTCAGCGGCGGCATCGGCTATTCCGCGTCGCAGAGCGTGATCCTGAACGGCAGCTTCGTGCACTCCAACTTCATGGGTTCGGGCCAGCGCGTGGCGCTCGAGCTGCAGGGCGGACAATACGCGAAGGTCTACAGCTTCTCGCACACCGACCCGTACACCAACATCGACGGCGTCTCGCGCTCGATCGGCCTGCAGCACCGCGACGTGACGCAGTTCGTGTCGGCGGCATCCGACTTCTCGACCAAGACCCAGCAGGCCAGCCTGGAGTTCGGCTATCCGGTGTCCGAGTACCAGTCCGTGCGGCTGGGCCTCGTGGGGCAGCAGTCCGACCTGCTGACCAACCCGTCCAACAGCGCGGCCCAGGCGGTCGACTGGGTGCGCAACAACGGCAACGTCTACGAGCGGGTCATCCCGCCGTCGATCCCCGGCGGTATTCCAACGGTGATCTTCGGCAGCAAGTTCAGGACCTTCGAACTCGTGGCCGGCTGGGCCTTCGACAGCCGCAATCGCGCCATCTTCGCCGACCGCGGCATGCGCCACTCGTTGTCGGCGAGCATCGCCGCGCCGGGCAGCGACGTGCAGTACTACGTGCTCAACTACGAGTTCCTGAAGCTGATCCCGGTGTGGGGACAGTGGACGGTCGCCCTGGGCGGCGAACTGGGCTACGGCGAGGCGATGGGCGACACCACCGCGCTGCCGCCGTACCGCAACTTCTTCGCCGGCGGCCCCGAAACGGTGCGCGGCTACGCGGAGAGCCGGCTGGGCCCCAAGGACAGCTACGGCAACCCCTACGGCGGCAACATGAAGGTCAACGGCCGCGCGGAACTGATCTTCCCGGTTCCCGCCAAGTGGCGCGCCTCGACGCGCATCAGCGCCTTCTTCGACATCGGCAACGTGTTCTCCACCGAGGGGATCCCGTTCTACGGCCCGGACGGCACGACGCCAGCCAGTTACGACTTCGATTACAATGAGCTGAAGCAGTCGGCCGGTATTGCCGTGCAGTGGCTCGCGCCGCTGGGCATCTTCCGGTTCAGCTACGGCATTCCGCTCAACGCCAACAAGGGTTCGGCCGGCGTCTACAAGGACGAGACCGAAAGCTTCCAGTTCACCGTCGGTTCAGCGTTCTAAAGGGTTCAGCACATGTCCATGCACCTCCGTCACGCCCTCGCCACCCTGGTCGCCGCGTCGGCCCTCGCCGCAGCGCCGACGGCCCTGGCGGCCGAGCTCAAGATCGGCTTCGTCAACTACCAGAAGCTGGTCCAGGAGTCGCCGCAGGCGCGCGTTGCCAACTCGGCCCTCGAGACCGAGTTCGCCCCCCGCCAGCGCGAAATCGTCGCGCAGCAGAAGGCGCTCAAGGACAAGGAAGAAAAGCTGCAGCGCGATTCCGCGGTCATGTCCGAGGCCGAGCGCGCCAAGGCCGAGCGCGAGCTGCGCGACGGCGAGCGCGACGTGGCCCGTCGCATCAACGAGTTCCAGGAGGACGTCAACGTCCGTCGCAACGAGGAATTCGGCAAGGTCAACCGCGCGCTGCTCGGTGAAGTGCAGGTCTACGCCAAGGCCAACGGCTACGACCTGATCCTCTCCGAGGGCGTGGTGTTCGCCTCCGAGGGCATCGACGTCACCGCCCAGGTGCTCGCGGCGCTCAAGGCCAAGGGTCCGGCCGCACCGGCCGCCGCGCGCCCGGCCCAGCAGCCGGCGCCGAAGCCCAAGAACTAAGCAGGGCGCCATGGGCGCGACGCTGGGGGAGCTCGCGGTCCGCTTCGGACTGGAGCTCCGGGGCGACCCGGGGCTCGAGGTGGACGCGGTCGCGACGCTCGCCGGCGCACAGCCCGGCACGCTGAGCTTCCTGGCGAACCCCAAGTACCGGCGCCAGCTGCGCGACACGCGCGCGACTGTCGTCGTGCTGGCGCCCGCGGCGGCGGCCGACTGCCCGGTCGCAGCGCTGGTCGCCGACAACCCCTACGCAGCCTATGCCCGCATCGCGGCAGTCCTGCATCCGCCGGCGGTGGCGCCCGCGGGCATCCATCCCTCGGCCGTGGTGGCGGGGGACGCGGTGGTCGCCGACTCGGCCAGCATCGGTCCCTTCGTCGTCATCGAGGCCGGCTGCCGTATCGGCGAACGCGCCGTGATCGGCGCGGGCTCGATGGTGGGCGCGGGCAGCCAGGTCGGCGACGACACCCGGCTCGCGGCCCGCGTGACGCTCTATCCGGGCGTGCGCATCGGCAGGCGCGGCCTGATCCACTCGGGCGCGGTGATCGGCGCCGACGGCTTCGGCTTCGCGCCGGAGCGTGGCGGCTACGTCAAGGTGCCCCAGGTCGGCGGCGTGAGCATCGGCGACGACGTCGAGATCGGCGCCTGCACCACGGTCGATCGCGGCGCGATCGAGGACACCATCCTCGAGGACGGCGTGAAGCTCGACAACCAGGTGCAGATCGGACACAACTGCCGCATCGGCGCGCACACGGTGGTGGCTGGCTGTGCGGGTATTTCCGGCAGCACGGTGGTAGGCAAGCGGTGCATGATCGGTGGTGCGGTCGGCGTCGTCGGTCACCTCGACATCGGCGACGACGTCGCCGTGACGGGTTACACCATGGTGAGCCGGTCCCTGAAGGGACCCGGCGTGTATTCTTCGGGCATGCCGGCCATGGAGGCCGCCGACTGGCGGCGCGTGGCGGCCCGGGTCAGGCGCATCGACGCGCTGGCGGGACGTGTGGCGCGGCTCGAGGGCCGCGAGCCAGGCGCGGACGATCCAGGGAGCGAACAAGAATGACTGACGAGCTGCCGGTTGAGGGCTTTGCGATGGACCACATGGAGGTCCGTCACCAGCTTCCGCACCGCTTTCCCTTCCTTCTCGTCGACAGGGTGCTCGAGTGCGTGCCGGGCAAGTCCATCCGCGCGCTCAAGAACGTCACGGCCAACGAGCCGCATTTCCCGGGGCATTTCCCGCACCGTCCGGTGATGCCGGGCGTGATGATCCTCGAGGCCATGGCCCAGGCGGCCGGCATCCTCGCCTTCAAGACCGCGGGCGTGGTGCCGGACGAGAACACCCGCTTCTACTTCGTCGGCATCGACAAGGCGCGCTTCCGCCGTCCCGTCGAGCCGGGAGACCAGGTGATCCTGACCGCGACGCTCGAGCGCGCGATCCGCGGGATCTGGAAGTTTTCGACGTCCGCCGAGGTCGATGGCAAGGTCGTCTGCTCGGCGGACATGATGGTCGCACCCGAGGTGAAGTCATGATCGACCCTCGTGCTGTCGTCTCCTCCACCGCCCAGCTCGCCGCCGACGTCGAGGTCGGTCCGTTCGCCGTGGTCGGTCCCAACGTCGTGGTCGGGCCGGGCAGCCGCATCGGCCCGCACGCGGTCGTCGACGGTCACACCACCATCGGCCGCGACTGCCAGGTGTTCCAGTTCGCGTCGATCGGCGATGCGCCCCAGGACAAGAAGTACAAGGGCGAGCCGACCCGGCTGGAGATCGGCGACCGCTGCGTGTTCCGCGAGTACTGCACCGTGAACCGCGGCACGACCCACGACGAGGGCGTGACCCGCATCGGCAACGACAACTGGTTCATGGCCTACACGCACGTCGCCCACGACTGCAGGATCGGCAACAACGTGGTGATGTCGAACTGCGCGACGCTGGGCGGCCACGTGGTCGTCGGCGACTTCGTGATCTTCGCGGGCTTCTCGGCCGTGCACCAGTTCTGCCACGTCGGGCCGCACGCCTTCATCGGCAACAACGCGGCCGTCACCAAGGACGTGCCGCCCTACCTGATGGTCACCGGCCAGCCGGCGCGGCCGAACGGCATCAACAGCGAAGGCCTCAAGCGGCGCGGGTTCTCGCCGGCCCAGATCGCCAACGTCAAGGCCGCCTACAAGGTGCTGTACCGCTCGGGCCGCCTGCTCACCGAGGCGACCGAGGAACTCACGCGGCTGGCCGCCACGCAGCCTGAAGTGCAGCCGTTCCTCGACCTGCTGGCGATCAGCACGCGCAGCATCATCCGCTGATCGCGGGCGAGCCGACCGTGTCCCGCCCGCTGCGCATCGGCCTCGTCGCGGGAGAGTTGTCCGGCGACAACCTGGGCGCCGCGTTCATCCGCGCAGTGCGCGAACGCCGCCCCGACGCACAGTTCTTCGGCATCGCCGGCCCGCGCATGATTGCCGAGGGCTGCGAGGCCTGGGAGCACTCCGAGAGCCTCGCGGTCATGGGCCTGTTCGAGGTGCTTGCGCACCTGCCGCGCCTGCTGCGCCTGAGGCGCGGCGTGCGCGAACGGCTGCTGGCCGAGCGGCCCGACGTCTTCGTGGGCATCGACGCGCCCGAATTCAACCTCAATCTCGCCCCGGCCCTGCACGACGCGGGCATCCCCACGGTCCAGTACGTGAGCCCGCAGGTCTGGGCCTGGCGACAGGGGCGGGTGGCGAAGATGGCCGGCTTCCTCGACCTCGTGCTGTGCCTGCTGCCCTTCGAGAAGCGTTTCTACGACGAGCACGGGCTCGCCGCGGAGTTCGTCGGGCATCCGCTGGCCGACCAGGTGCCGCTGGAACCGGATCGCCAGGGCGCGCGCGCGGCCCTGGGCCTGCCGCCCGATGGCGAAGTCGTCGCCGTGCTGCCCGGCAGCCGCGGTGGCGAAGTCTCACGCCTCGCCGAGCCTTACGCCGGCGCCGTGGCGCTGCTCGCAGCAAGCCGCCCGGGCATCCGCTTTGTCGCGCCCATGGCCAATGCGGCTGCACGCGCATTGTTCGCGGCGGCGCTCGCCACGCACGCGCCCGGCGTCGAGGTCATGCTCACTGAAGGCGGCGCGCAACGCGCCATGGCCGCGGCCGACGTGGTGCTGGTGGCCTCCGGCACGGCCACCCTCGAGACCCTGCTGTGCAAGCGCCCGATGGTGGTCGCCTATCGCCTCGGCGCGCTGACCACGCTGGTGTTCCGGATGCTGCGGCTCATGAAGGCGCCGTTCTTCGCGCAGCCGAACCTGCTCGCGGGCGAGCGCGTGGTGCCCGAACTGTTCCAGGCGGAGGTCACGCCCGCGCGACTCGCCGAAGAACTCGCACGCTGGCTCGACAACCCCGGGGCCCGCGCGGCGCTCGATGAGCGCTTCCACGCCATTCACCAGACGCTGCGCCGTGATGCCAGCGCGCGGGCCGCCGATGCCGTCATCGCGCTCGCCGAGACACGGCGGCGGTGAACGGTCGCGTTCTAGCGCCGGCCACCGCGGGTCGGCGCTGCCGGGGGGCATCCCTCGCCTCGGGCCCGAGGACGGGCCTGATTCTCGGCTCGGGACCCCCCGACATCGCCGCCCCGCTGCGTCGGAACGGACGTCGCGTCGGCCGCCGCGGGTCCGCGCTGCCGTGGGGCATCCCTCGCCTCGGGCCCGAGGACGGGCCTGATTCTCGGCTCGGGACCCCACGACATCGCTGCCCCGCTGCGTCGCGCGTTTCCTTGGCATCAGGCCTGCGCACACGCCTTGCTGCCGCCCGCGTCCGAGTCTCGCCGAGCGTGCGTATCGGCCGCGGTGTCCCCGCAGGGACCTTCGCATGACCGGCCCGCGCCGCGGGCACCCAACGGTTGGCGGCAGTCGCCGGGCCGCGATGTCGGGGGGTCCCGAGCCGAGAATCAGGCCCGTCCTCGGGCCCGAGGCGAGGGAAGCCCCCCGGCAGCGCGGATCGGCGGCTGCAGGCACCAAGGCGCTCACGCTCGCGGCGCCCGGTCTCGTCGCCGGCGTCGACGAGGCGGGCCGTGGACCGCTGGCGGGGCCGGTGATGGCGGCGGCGGTGATCCTCGATCCGGCGCGGCCGATCGACGGACTCGGGGACTCCAAGCAGATCGCGGAGCCAGAGCGCGAACGGCTGGCGCTGTTGATTCGCGAGCGTGCGCTGGCGTGGGGACTCGGCAGCGCGGACGTCGAGGAGATCGACCGGCTCAACATCCTGCAGGCGACGTTTCTGGCGATGACGCGGGCGCTCGCGGCGCTGCGCGTCGCGCCGGCGCACGTGCAGTTCGACGGCAATCGCGCGCCGTCGCTGGCGGGGCTGGGCTTCAGCGTGACGTTCGAGACGATCGTCGGCGGGGATGCGCTGGTGCCGGCGATCGGCGCGGCGTCGATCCTTGCCAAGGTCGAGCGCGACGCGTGGATGCGCGAGGCTGCGCGAATTCACCCGGGTTACGGTTTCGAGCGCCACAAGGGTTACGGCACACGCGAGCATTTTCAGGCACTTGCGCGACTGGGGCCTTCACCATTGCACCGCCGGTCGTTCGCACCCGTAAAATCGCTGCTACCGCCGACCCCTTCCGACTGACGCCCCCGGGGCCCACCCGACGATGGCCAATTTCGTCCACCTCCGTGTCCACACCGAGTACTCGCTGGTCGACGGCGTCGTGCGCGTGGACGGCCTCATGGAGGCGGTGGCCGCGGCGGGCATGCCGGCGGTGGGGCTCACCGACCAGAGCAACCTGTTTGCGATGGTCAAGTTCTACAAGGAAGCGCAGTCGCGCGGCGTCAAGCCGATCATCGGCGTCGACGCCTGGCTGCGCGAGCCGGGTGAGCGCGCCGAGCCCTCGCGCATCACGCTGCTGGCGCAGGACCTCAAGGGCTATCGCAACCTCACGCGGCTGGTGACGCGCTGCTATCTCGAGGGCCAGCACAAGGGCGTGCCGATGCTCGAACGCGCCTGGCTGGACCACGACACGACCGCGAGCATCATCGCGCTGTCGGGCGGGCGCGAGGGCGACGTCGGCCGGGCGCTCGCTGCCGGTCGCGTGGACGAGGCCGAGAAACTGCTGGACGGCTGGCTGCGCCTGTTCGGCGACCGCTACTACCTCGAGGTCAGCCGCACGGGCCGGTCGGGCGAGGAGGAATACATCGACGCGGTGCTCGACCTCGTGTCGCGCGAGCCGGTGCCGGTGGTCGCCACCAACGACGTGCGCTTCCTGACCCGCGAGGAATTCGGCGCGCACGAAGCCCGCGTGTGCATCCACGAAGGCGTGCTGCTCGACGACCCGGGCCGCTCGCGGCGGTACAGCGACCAGCAGTACCTGCGCACGCCGGCGGAGATGGCGGAGCTGTTCGCCGACCTGCCGGAGGCGCTCGAGAACACGGTCGAGATCGCGCGTCGCTGTTCGCTGGAGGTGAAGCTCGGCAAGTCGTTCCTGCCGGAGTTCCCGGTGCCGGGCGGCATGAGCACGGCCGACTTCCTGCGCGAGGAATCCCGGCGCGGCCTGGCCACGCGACTCGCCGGCATCGCCGCCCATCCGACCCTGCAACTCAAGCCGATTCCCGAGCCGGAGTACCTGCCGCGGCTGGACCTCGAGCTGGACGTCATCTGCAAGATGGGCTTCGAGGGTTACTTCCTGATCGTCGCGGACTTCATCCGCTGGGCGCGCGCCAACGGCGTGCCGGTCGGCCCGGGCCGCGGTTCCGGCGCAGGCTCGCTGGTCGCTTACTGCCTGGGCATCACGGACCTCGATCCGTTGCAGCACGACCTGCTGTTCGAGAGGTTCCTCAACCCAGAGCGCGTGTCGATGCCGGACTTCGACGTGGACTTCTGCATGGAAGGCCGCGACCGGGTCATCGACTACGTCGCGCACCGCTACGGCCGCGAGCGCGTGTCGCAGATCATCACCTTCGGCACCATGGCGGCCAAGGCCGTGGTCCGCGATGCCGGCCGCGTGCTCGGGCATCCCTACGGCTTCGTCGATTCGATCGCCAAGCTGGTGCCGTTCGAGCTGGGCATCACGCTCGACCAGGCGCTCGAGAAGGAGCCGGAGCTCAAGAAGCGCTACGACAACGAGGACGAGGTGCGCGAACTCGTCGACCTCGCGCGCTCGCTCGAGGGCCTGGCGCGCAGCGCCGGCACGCACGCCGGCGGCGTGGTCATCGCGCCCTCGGTGCTGACCGACTTCGCGCCGCTGTACTGCGAAGAGGGCGCGGAGGGGACGGTCACCCAGTTCGACAAGGACGACGTCGAGCAGGCCGGCCTCGTGAAGTTCGACTTCCTGGGCCTGCGCACGCTCACGATCATCGACTGGGCGGTCGCCAACATCAACGAGACGCGCAAGGCGCTGGGCGAGCCGCCGATCGACGTCAACGCGCTGCCGCTCAACGACGCGCGCACCTTCCAGCTCATGAAGGCCTGCCGGACCACGGCGGTGTTCCAGCTGGAATCCCGCGGCATGAAGGACCTGATCCGGCGCCTGCAGCCGGACTGCTTCGAGGACATCGTCGCGCTCGTGGCGCTGTTCCGGCCGGGTCCGCTGCAGTCGGGCATGGTCGACGACTTCATCAACCGCAAGCACGGCCGCATCGACGGCCCGATCGACTACCTGCACCCCGAGCTGGAGCCGGCGCTCAAGGCGACCTACGGCGTGATCCTGTACCAGGAACAGGTCATGCAGATCGCGCAGGTGCTGGCCGGCTATTCGCTGGGCGGCGCCGACCTGCTGCGCCGCGCGATGGGCAAGAAGAAGCCCGAGGAGATGCAGAAGCAGCGCTCCATCTTCGTCGAGGGCGCGGTGGCGCGCGGCGTGCGCGAGGGCCAGGCCGCGCACATCTTCGACCTCATGGAGAAGTTCGCGGGTTACGGCTTCAACAAGTCGCACTCGGCGGCTTACGCGATGCTGTCGTACCAGACCGGCTGGCTCAAGGCGCACTACCCGGCGGCCTTCATGGCGGCCGTGCTGTCGTCCGACATGGACAAGACCGACAAGGTCGTGACCTTCATCGACGACTGTGCCTCCGAGGGCCTCAAGGTGCTGCCGCCCGACGTCAACGAGTCGGTGTACCGCTTCACCGTCGCCGACGAGCGGACGATCCGCTACGGGCTCGGCGCCGTGAAGGGCGTCGGCGAGTCGGCGGTCGAGTCGATCCTCGAGGAGCGCGCGAAGGGCGGGCGCTTCAAGGACCTCGCCGACCTCTGCCGGCGGCTCGACCTGCAGCGCGTCAACCGGCGCACGCTGGAAGCGCTGATCCGCGCCGGGTGCATGGACAACCTCGGCGCCAACCGCGCGACGCTCATGCACCTGCTGCCGGCCGCCGTGCAACTCGGCGAGCAGAACACGCGCGCGGCCGAGGCGGGGCAGGTCGACCTGTTCGGGCTCGCGCCGCCGCCCGGCGATGAAAGCGCCGAGCCGGCCGCGCTGCTGCCGGCCGAGGTGCTGCCGGAGTGGAGCGAAAGCGTCCGGCTGCAGGGCGAGCGCGACACGCTGGGCCTGTACCTGACCGGCCATCCGATCGCGCAGTACGAGGCGGAACTCAAGCACCTCACGAGCGGGCGCATCGCCGACGTGGGCGGCGGCAGGCCGATGGGCGAGCAGAAGTGGGGCGGTGGCAAGGCCGCGACCATCGCCGGGCTGGTGCTGGAGGTCCGCAAGCGCGGCAACCGCACGACGCTGATCCTCGACGACCGCAGCGCGCGCATGGAAGTGCAGATGTTCGAGGAGACCTTCCAGCAGCACAAGAGCCTGATCGCCAAGGACGCCATCCTGGTGGTCGAGGGCAAGCTGCGCTTCGACGAGTTCATCGAGGACTGGCGCCTCAATGCGCAGAAACTCATGGACATCGACCAGGCCCGCGAGCAGCTGGCGCGCCGGCTGATCATCCGCTGGCCCGACCGTGCCGACGGCCTCCGCCTGCTCGCAAACCTGGAGGACGTCCTCAAGCCGCACACCAAGGGCCGCTGCGGCGTCGCCATCCACTACACCGGCGCCAGCGCGCGCGCCGCGCTGTCGCTGGGCGAAGCCTGGAGCGTGCGGCCCAGCCGCGAACTCATCGACAGCCTTCACCGCCTGGTCGGGCGTGACGGGGTGCAGCTGGTCTACGGCCCCAAGCTCGACTGACTGGTGCAGATCTGCACCAGTGCCTGGCACCTGCACCAGTGCTAAGATTCGCGGCCATGAACCTGCAATTCCTGAATTTCGAGCAGCCGATCGCCGAGCTTGAGGCGAAGATCGAGGAGCTCCGGTTCCTGGGCAAGGACCAGGACCTGAACATCGCCGAGGAGATCAGTCGTCTCCAGGGCAAGAGCCGCGCGCTCACCACCAGCATCTTCGCGAACCTCACCCCGTGGCAGATCGCCCAGCTGGCGCGGCATCCGCAGCGGCCCTACACGCTGGACTACATCCCGCTGATCTTCTCCGACTTCCAGGAACTGCATGGCGACCGCATGTACGCGGACGACTGCGCGATCGTCGGCGGCATGGCCCGCCTGGACGGCCGGCCGATCATGCTGATCGGCCAGCAGAAGGGCCGCGACACCAAGGAACGCGTGCGCCGCAACTACGGCATGCCCAAGCCGGAGGGCTACCGCAAGGCGCTGCGCCTCATGAAGCTGGCCGAGCGCTTCCAGCTGCCGATCGTGACCCTCATCGACACGCCGGGCGCCTATCCGGGCGTGGGCTCGGAAGAGCGCAACCAGAGCGAGGCGATCGCCCGCAACCTGTTCGAGATGGCGTCCCTGCAGGTGCCCGTGGTCAGCTGCGTGATCGGCGAGGGCGGATCGGGCGGCGCACTCGCCATCGGCGTCTGCGACCGGCTGCTGATGCTCCAGTACAGCGTGTATTCGGTGATCTCGCCGGAGGGCTGCGCCTCCATCCTCTGGAAGAGCGCCGACAAGAAGGAACTGGCCGCCGACGCCATGGCCATCACGGCCGAGCGCCTGTCGCGCCTCAAGCTCGTCGACGAGGTCATCAGGGAGCCGCTGGGCGGCGCGCACCGCGAGCCGCTGGCGACCGCCGAGTCGCTGCGCTCGGCCCTGCTGCGCAGGCTCGACGAACTCGAGAAGCTGTCGCTCGACGAACTGCTCGAGCAGCGCGCGACGCGCTGGCGTTCCTTCGGGGTCTACACCCAGGCCTGAGGGGACCGGCCGGCCCTGGTCCTGCAGCCCTGCGCGGCCCAACATGCACTTCTCCGTCAAACGCCTGGCGCAGTCCCTCAAGTCCCTGGAAGGGGGCGCGGGCGGTCCGCCGGCTCGGGTCTGCGTGGCGGTCTCGGGCGGGGTCGATTCCCTCGCCCTTCTGCACTCTGCCGCGGCGCTGGCTAGCGCCGGCCATTTTGCGCTCCGCGCGCTGCACATCGACCATGGCCTGCAGCAGGCCTCGGCGGGGTGGGCGGCACACTGCAGGCAAACCTGTGACGGTCTCGCGGTGCCGTTCGGTGTGCTGTCGCTGCGGCTCGTGCCGGCCAAGGGCGTGAGCGTCGAGGCCGCGGCACGCGATGCGAGATATGCGGCGTTGTCCGCCCAGTTGCAGCCGGGCGAATGGCTCCTGACGGCCCATCATCAGGACGACCAGTTCGAGACCGTGCTGCTGCAGCTGTTGCGCGGCGCTGGCGTTGCCGGGCTCGCGGCCATGCCGGGGCTCGCGCGGCTCGGTCCCGGCTGGCACGCGCGGCCACTGCTGGACGAGCGACGTGCCGCACTCGAGGCATACGCCCTCGCCGCAGGGCTGGAGTGGATCGAGGACCCGATGAACGCCGAGCTGCGTTATGAGCGGGCGTACCTGCGCCAGGAACTCAGCCCGCGGATCCTCGCGCGATGGCCCGCGGCAGGCCGCACCGTTGCGCGCAGCGCCAGGCACCTGGCTGACGCACAGGTCATTCTCGCCGAGGTGGCCGCCGCCGATGCACGACTTGCGGTCGACGCCGAGGGCCGCCTGGACCTCGGCCTGTTGCTCGGGCTGAGCGTGCCGCGTCAGCGCAACCTGCTGCGCGCCTGGCTCGACGGTCGGGGCCTCGGGCTGCCCAGCACGGCGCGCCTCGAGGCGATCCTCCGTGATCTCGTCCCGGCGCGTGCCGATGCGACTCCCGTCGTGACCTGGCCGAGCGGAGAGGTGCGGCGCTACCGCGGGCGCCTGTACGCGATGTCGCCGCTGGGGCCGCCACCGACCGGCTGGAGCGGCAGCCTTGAACCGGGCCAGGAGGTCGAACTGCCTTCCGGCCTGGGCTGGCTGTCGCTGGAGGGGGCAGCGGACGGCGGGATTGCCTGCAGCGCCGTGTCGGGACAGATCAGTGTGCGCTTCGGCGCCTCGGGACAGAGCCTGCGCCTCTCAGGGCGGCAGGGTGCGCACAGCATCAGGAACCTGTTTCAGGAGGCCGGCGTGGTGCCGTGGATGCGCCCGCGCCTGCCGATCCTGGTCTCGGCAGGACGCACCCTGGCCATCGCCGGTGTGGGCGTCGCCGGGTGGGCCGCTGCGCCGCCCGGCAGCGAGGCGCTCAGCTTGCGCTGGCGCGCATCGCCGCCCCTACGCTGATTACTGCCAGCACCGGGTGCTGGTTGCTGTCCGCACACCCTGGCCGGTGACGCTGAAGGACGCGCAGTCCGAGTCCGCTGCCTGGGGGCCGCCGGCGTGGGGCGCGGCACTGACGGTAAAGTCGGTGTCGCTGGCTGCGTCGATCGTCAGGTCGTACCAGCCATTCGCGCTGGTGTCGGCGAAGGCTACTTCGCCGTCGGCGCAGCTGTTGGCGTCGCCGAGCGCCGACGCGTACGTGTTGCACTGCAGGTAGAACTTCTCCTGGGCCGTGGCAAGCGCCAGCAGTGCCGATGTTGCATCGGCACGCTGGCTTCGCACCACGTACTGCCGGTAGGAGGGGATCGCGATCGCGGCCAGGATGCTGACGATGGCGACCGCAACCATCAGTTCCACCAGCGTCATGCCGCGTTGCCTGCAGTGTGAAGTCATCGGTCAGCTCCCGCTCAATTCACGCCCGTCTGGCGCCAGAAGGTTCGTACCGGCGCCTGGCTGGTGCCAGTACCGCAGCTCTCGAGGCCCACCAGGCAGACCGGCGGCGGCCGGCAACCCTGGCCTACGCACTCCGCCGGGTTGTCCGGGCTCGGGAACAGCCAGACCACCTCGGGCGCGATGCCGCCCTGTTCCAGGCGGACCAGGCGATCGCTGGGTGCGTCGGGCGGGTCGGCGGGGTCGTCCCGGTTGGTGACCGGCGCACCCGTAAACGCACTGACCGAGTACAGCCGGTTGGTGCCCAGTGCCGGCGTGCAGGACGTGCTGTTGACGGCGTTCTCGTTATTGGGCTCGTAGGTAGGGAACTGGATGACATTCTGGAACGTGCGTGCCTCGGCAAGCGCCTTCTCGCCTGTCCACGAGCCACTGGCCTTGAGGTCGAAGCGCCAGCCCGTGGCACCCCTCGGCACAATCGTGGTGATGTCGGTCGAGACATCAATCAGGTTGGTGTCTGCCTCGGTGATCGCGGCGAGCGAGTTGTACTGGGTCTGCGTCAGCTTCGCGTAGGGCGTGTGGTCACGCAGGCTGTAGAACCGGTCCTGCGTCCCCAGGTCCAGCGGATGGCCACGATAGCCGGAGCCGATCGCGATATTCAGCCAGTTCCTGCCGCCGGCACTCAGGAACGCGAGGTCCGGGGCTGCGTAGAAGCGGCGATTGCTCGTGGCCGGGTGGGTCGACAGGTGCGCATTGCCCAGCGAGGCAAACACGCCACCGGTCACCAGTGCACTCCGTGCATTGCCGCTGGTGATGTCGAAGCGCCAGATGCGTCCGCCCATGTCTGCCGCATACATCCGGTCCGCGTAACCGTCGCCCGTGATATCGAGCACGCGAACATCCGACGGGATGCCGTGGGACATGGAACTGAGCACCAGGTCCGCACCGCTGCTGGTGTTGCCGGCGTACCAGAGCACGTTGCCTGACAGTGCGTCGATCATGAAGATGCGGTTGCCGCTGCTGTCGGTGGCATAGGGCCCGTTGTCCTGGACCGTGTCGTAACCTCCGCCGAACACCAGCACCAGTTTCAGGCTGTTCTGCGTGGCGCCGCTCACCGCGACCCGCGCGACGGTCGGCGTTGACCAGCTCTGGCCGCCGCCGGCCAGCAGCTTGCTGCCGGTCTCGGTCGGCCCTACCTTCCACAACAGTTGTGGCGCGTTGCGGTCGGTAACGTCCAGGCCATAGTAGCTCGAGCCGCCACGGCGCATGCCGAAGAACACCAGCACGCGGTCGCCAGCGTCGGCGTCGACGATGCCGTCATCGTTGACGTCGTACTTGTACAGGCGGACGTTGCCGTCCAGGCCCCAGACGCGGCTGTTGATCGCCCCGTCCTGGTACAGGGGGGCAGCACGGCCCAACAGTTCGCGGGGCATGAAGGCCCACAGTTCGCTGCCGTCGTTGACGTCGATGGCGTGCAGGAAGCCCTCGTTGGTGGTGGCGAAGATCACGCCGTCTTCCTGGTCAGGAGCAGTGGTCGTGCCGCCGTAAATCACCGTGGACGGACGACCGTGCATGGGGTCGCCCATCTGCAGGCGTGGCTCGGTGGTGTCGCCGTCACCGTCCTCATCATCAACGTCGGCCCCGCGCAGCCAACTGATGAGCCCGTCACGGCCGGGCAGGGTGGTGTCCGGCACCAGGCCGAGGGTCGACGCCAGGATCGTCGTGTTGCCGACAGTCACCTGGTTTTCGATAGCGCTGAGGTCGGCTGTACTGCTGAGGTTGGAATAGACATTGCGGTCCGCAGGGGCAGGCTGCACATTGGCCGCGCCACCGGCGGCGACGTTGTCGGCATCATCCTGGCCAGCCGTCCAGTAACTCCTGGAGGTGGTGCGGAAGAAGCCGGTGTTCAGGTCCACGGCCGGATTGTCGTTGGCATCCAGGATAGTGCCGTCTGCGGCCAGGTGATACTTCTTCAGGTTGCCTGGCCAGGCATAGGTCTCCGAGGGCTTGAACACCGTCAGGTACAGGTCGTTGAGGTTCTGGGTGCGGTTGAAGGCGTTGACCGACACGGCCGGCGCCGTGAAGGTCGTGTTGATGTTGAGGATGTTGAGGATGATGTCAGTCAGGACCACGGTCAGTTCGGCGGTGTCGCCGGCGGTGTAGTACTGGCCGCCGGCGCCGGAGGCGGTGTTCTGCAGCAGCGACGTGCCGGCCGCGACGTCCGGGCCGAAGCCGATGGTGTAGGTGGTGGCGTTCTGCGTGCCCGGCGTGTTCGGGCGCAGGTCGTTCTCGTACATGTAGCGCGCAATCTCGTCCAGGCAGCGCCCGTCGCCCGTGTTCTTGCCCGACCAGGTCTGGCCCGACATGGAATCCACGCACTGGCGGCCGAGCAGCGCCTGGATGTCGGTGTCTGCACTCTTGTCTGCGGTCGGCAGGCCATCGGTCAGCAGCACGATGAAGTTGCGCTGGCAGGAGTCGAGCAGGGGGCTTTTGTAGTTGTTGGAGTTGGGGAAGGCCTCGCGCGAGGCTGCCACGCTCGGGAACACGCTGCCGCTGGCCGATTTCTTCGAGTTAAGGCCGAACTTCACGGCCCCGCCGCTGAGATAGCGGTAGGCCTCGAACATGGTCTCCGACAGCGGCGTGCAGCCATTGGCGGTGAAGCCGGCGATATCGGCCTGCATCCCGGCTGAGTTGTTGGCGATGGTGTCCATCGCGCGCAGCACCATGCCGCCCTCCGCCGAGGTTTCGCTGCATTGACTGGTCGTGTTCGAGCTGTAGCGCATCAAGGCGGCGTTGACGGTGTTGGCTTCTGCCAGCTGCTGGATGGTCTGGATAGCGACTTCCTGCACGATCTCCAGACGCGTACGCGTCACGACCCGGAAGTCGTTGTACCAGTTGAGATACTTGGCCGAGTAGAAGGTGTAGGTCGTGATGCTGTGCTGGGTCCAGGTGATCGCCTGGGCGGAGTTGCTGGTCCACGGCCCATTGGTATTGCCGTCCGCCGCCCAGAGCTTGCTGGTGTTGACGCCGTCGCCGTGCCGGCCGGCGTCACCCTGGCACTCGACCGACTGGCTGCTGCCCGCGGACAGGCTGCCCCAGTATCTCGGGTTCCTGTCTGTGCGCCAGCGGGCAGCGCGATCGGTGTAGTAGCCGGCCGTCCCCATCGCCGTCAGGCCGGCCTGGCACTTGAACGAACTCAGCGGGACCCAGTTGCTGGTGCCGCAGGAAGGCGGTGTATTGCTGCTGGTGCCGCTGCGGTAGTAGACACGGTCTGCCCGGCAGTCGCCGGTATAGGTGCCGTTCGGGTCGTAGGAGGCAATCGTCTCAATTTCGCCGCTCATGCTCCCCGAGGTGTCGAAGATGAACAGGATGTTCGGACGTCCAGAGGAGACCGCTGTTGGCGAGCCCGTGAAGATCTCGGTTTCGTCGCTGCTGGCCTGGCCGGTCACCAGCGTGATGAGCAACGCGGCGGCCAGCGATAGAACTCTGCGATTCCAGGAAGTGTTCATGGCTGCCTCACTTGACCGCGGGTGCGGCCACCTTCAGGCGGGTGACGACGTTGGTATCTGGCTGGTAACACGCGCGTACTTCGGCGCCCGGCGCCTCGGCGACCTTGAGCCACTGGGCGTAGGGCACGCTGTCCATGCCGACCAGGAAGCGCGTCTCGGCTGTGAAGGTCAGCCGCATCGTCGTGCAGCCGTCGCACAGCGGCACGTCGATTGAGCGACCGACCGACGAGCGCGGCAGCCGGACCCCGGCGAACGACGCTTCCAGGCATTCGTCGACGAGCTTCATCCGCGGCGTGGCCATGGCTGTGCCGCCGGCCAGCGCCGAGAGGCTTGCGGCCAGCACGAGGACGATGTCAGGCGCGCGCAGCTGGCGGCGGTTGGCAGCGGCCGCGCTGGCGTTCGCTGTGCGGGTGTGGGTCATGTGATCTTCTCCGTCAGCAGACAGGAAACCAGCGGTTCAGCTACCGCCTGGGCCTATGATGTAGAAGCCCTGCACGTGCCGGGACTCGGCGCCGCCGCTGGCGGTGCCGATAGCATCGGCCCGGAAGTGGTAGGCGGTGAGGCCCGTGCCGACGCTGTACCCGGTCAGGCCCGGGCCTACCGGTGATTCCCCGGTGTACTCGACCCGGTACTCGTAGTGGTCGTCGGTGGCGTTGGGCACGGCCGTGAGCGGATGCTCCTCGACCGTATTGGTGCTGAGCATGGGGTTGGTCAAGGCGTCCTCGATCGCCACTTCGGCGGCCTGAAACGCGCGCTCCTGCTGCTGCTGGTTGCCGACCATGCGCAGTTCCAGGGTCGACATGGCGACGCCAGAGACGGCCAGGATCGTCAGCACGAGCAGCAGGACCAGGCCGACGACGAGCGCCGCGCCCTGCTGGTCCGCCGCGGCAGGCGGCAGTCTTGAGGTGGTCCTCATCGGCGCGTATTCCTCAGGGCGATGGTCTTATACACGAGCAGCCTCCGGAAGCTGTCGTTCGGGGTGTAGGAACGGTCGGCATAGGTATAGGTTCGGTCATCGGTGAAGCCGACGTCCCGCTGTTCCGACCTCACGAGCAGCCAGACGCGCACGGCGACGGCGGCTTCGCCCATTGGCACACCGTCATCGGGATCGACGAAATAGTCGACGTTCTGGTCGCCGTTCATGTCGACACCAAGCGCGACCTGCAGGTCCTCGATGCCTGGAACGACCTCCTCGTCGGTGATGGTGGGCGCGCCGCCGGTGAAACCCAGTGACTTGCGCCTCAGCGACGGCAGCCCTGCGGTGAGGTCCGAGTCCTGGTCGACATAGTAGGAGTTGCTGATCACGGCGCGGACTTCCGACAGCGGTGCCGTGAAACCGCTGGGAAGGGCAGTGCCCGTGAACAGCATGCCGCGCGCCCGGCTCGACGCCAGCTTGAGCTGGCCGGAGGTCGCGCCCAGGTTGCCGGTCGTGATCGCATCGGTTGAGGCGCGCCGGACGGTCAGCTGGTCGGAGCTGCCGGAAGCCGTGCCGAAGGCGGCGCAATCGAGCCCGTAGGCATTGTTGCTGGCCTCGACGTAGCGAAACAGTTTCACTGCCCACATGGACCCGCAGGA
Source organism: Gammaproteobacteria bacterium (assembly GCA_020851435.1). Classification (GTDB taxonomy): domain Bacteria; phylum Pseudomonadota; class Gammaproteobacteria; order Steroidobacterales; family Steroidobacteraceae; genus JADZCS01. Next base: position 43,966 of record JADZCS010000123.1, read on the forward strand.
ACTGATGGTGGTCGCGTAACTGGACAGCCCGCTGGGCAGGGAATAGGAGGGGTCCGGCTCGGCAGGGTCGTCCGGGTCGATGCCGGGGGCATTCTCGACCAGTTCAGGATTGCTGTGCAGTCCCCAGTAGTTGGCCATCCGCAGGTCCGCCTCGATGGTGCTCATGGCGTAACGTGCCGCTTCCTGCAGTCGGGCGGAGCGTTCGTTGCTGCGATAGAGGTCCCTGGTCTTGGCGAAGACGCTGGCTGCGCCGCCCAGAATGAACAGGCTGATGGTGAGCGCGACCATGAGTTCGACCAGGCTCACGCCGCGCTGACCGGCACGACCCGTGTGACGGAAGGTGTTCATGAGGTGAATGCCAGCTGGAATTCCAGCGGTTGATCGGCGCCGACCTCGCTCCAGCGCACGGTGACGACGTAGCTTGTCGTTTCGCCTGCGGCTGCCGGCGCCGTGACCTGGACCTGGCCGCCGCCGCCGGGCAGCGCCACCGCGATCGCCGCCTTCCACAGGGCCAGATCCGAAAGCGCAAGTTCCTGGGGGGTGCAACCGGCGGTGGTCGCACAGGCCGCCACCTCGTCCGGGGTGTCGGTGTAGGCCGCGTCGTAATCGAGGCCTGCCGCGCGGTTGCTGCGAATCCGGTCGGCCATGTCGGCTGCGAGGTTCACCGCCTGGGTGCGGAAGATGGCGGTGCGCCCCGCTCGCAGGCTGTCGAGGTACAGCGCGGCGATGCCCAGCAGGCCGATGGCCAGCACGACCATGGCCACCAGCATCTCGACCATCGTGAAGCCGCGTTCGCGGCGCCAGCGGACAGGAGGGAGGGGTTTCTTGCGCATGTTCATCAGTCGCATCCGCCGATGGTGGTGCCGATCGCATCTACCAGTGCCTGGATTTGAACCGTGTCGCGGGTGATCTCGGGTCGGCCGGCCGCCGAGATCGCGATGCCGCGGGCCGTTGACAGTTCGCCGCCTGCGCTGGCGTTGCCGCGCGCGTCGCACAGGACGAGTTGTCCAGCGGTCCTGTCTTCGGCGACCCCGGTGGGAAGGTATGTGATGCTGAGCGGGTCGAGCGAGCCGGCTGCCGAGATCGTGTCCGGCAACGGTTCGTGGCGCGCCAGAACCTGTTCGTCGACGTTGGGTTCGTCCACGTCCTGATGGTCATCGTCATCGACATCCTCGGCGGGGTCGTTCGGATTCCAGCCGTCGCCGTTGAGGTCGATCTCGGCCGTATCCTGGCGCCCGTCGCCATCGATGTCGTTGTAGGTCCAGGCTGCATCCCACGCGCCGTTGCCGTTGCTGTCGACGAACACGACCCAGCCGGTCAGCGCGGCCGTGGCGGCACAGGCCGGACTGGCAGCCAGCGGATTGGTGCTGCTGCAGATGACCACCGGCACGCGCCGCTTGATCGACTCCGAGCGCGCGTAGTGCATGGCGGCCAGCACATCGTTGGCGGCCTGCGTCATACGGGCATTGCGCATGAAGTCGCCCATCGCGGGTATCGCCAGGGCCATGATGATCCCGGCGATGCCGATGGCGACCATCAACTCGATCAGCGTAAAGCCACGCTGGCGGCAGTGTGTCGACCTTGTCATGGTGATAACTATAGGCGCGCCACGGACCAACGGAGCGCCCAACCGACGAGCGCTTATGGCTGACCGACGAGCGGCAAAATACACAGCCCAGTCAGTGGCTTGGCGCCTGCAGATTGTGACTTGCGTCGCACTTTGACTGGCCTCGTCGCACGGGTTCCACTAGAATGGAATCCCGTCGAAACTGGGCCTTTGCCGGCGGCCGCATCGCCGCAGTCGCAAAGGCCCTTGTCGTTTCCCAACGCGGCGGGAGAAGCCATGACTCGATTCGTGTTCGTTACCGGCGGCGTGGTCTCGTCGCTGGGCAAGGGCATTTCCGCGGCCTCGCTGGGCGCGATCCTCGAGGCCCGCGGCCTGCGGATCAGCATGGTCAAGCTCGACCCGTACATCAACGTGGATCCGGGCACCATGAGCCCGTTCCAGCACGGCGAGGTGTTCGTCACCGCCGACGGCACGGAGACCGACCTCGACCTGGGCCACTACGAACGCTTCGTTCGCTGCACGACCGGCCGCCACAGCAACTACACCACGGGCCGCATCTACGAGCGCGTGATCGCCAAGGAACGCCGCGGCGACTATCTCGGCGCCACCGTGCAGGTGATCCCGCACATCACCGACGAGATCATCCGCTCGATCAAGCTCGGCGCCGGCGACGCGGACATCTGCATGGTCGAGATCGGCGGCACCGTCGGCGACATCGAGTCGCTGCCGTTCCTCGAGGCGATCCGCCAGATGGGCGTCGAACTCGGCCGCAACCGCTGCATCTTCCTGCACCTGACGCTGGTGCCCATCGTCGGCGGCTCGGCCGAGATCAAGACCAAGCCGACCCAGCACTCGGTCAAGGAACTGCGCGGCATCGGCATCCAGCCGGACATCCTGCTGTGCCGCTGCAAGGACCCGCTGCCGGACGAGCAGCGCCGCAAGATCGCGCTGTTCACGAACGTCGAGGAGCGCGCGGTGATCTCGGTCATCGACGCCGACGACATCTACAAGATCCCGCGGCTGCTGCACGAGCAGGGCCTCGACGAGATCGTCTGCGACAAGCTTCGGCTGGTGGTGCCGCCCGCCGACCTGCACGAGTGGGATGCGGTGGTCGCCGCGAAGCAGAACCCGGAGGCGACGGTCAACATCGCGATGGTCGGGAAGTACGTGCAGATCCGCGATTCCTACATCTCGCTCAACGAGGCGCTGCAGCACGCCGCGCTCAAGACGCATTCGCGCGTGAAGGTGCACTTCGTCGAGTCCACCGACATCGAGCAGACCGGCGTGGGTTGCCTGGCGGGCATGGACGCGATCCTGGTGCCCGGCGGCTTCGGCGAGCGCGGCATCGAGGGCAAGATCCAGGCCGTGCGTTACGCGCGCGAGCGCGGCATCCCGTACCTGGGCATCTGCCTGGGCATGCAGGTGGCGGTCATCGAGTTCGCGCGTGACGTGCTGGGCCTCGAGGGCGCCAACTCCACCGAGTTCAGCCGCAACACGCCGGACCCGGTGATCGCGCTGATCACGGAGTGGCAGGACCAGAGCGGCGCGGTGGTGCAGCGCGACGACAAGGCCGACCTGGGCGGCACCATGCGCCTGGGCGCGCAGGAGTCGAAGCTCAAGCCGGGCACGCTGGCGCACGCGACCTATGGCAAGGACTCGATCTTCGAGCGTCACCGCCACCGCTACGAGTTCAACAACACCTACATGCAGCGCGTCGAGCAGGCCGGGCTGGTCATTTCGGGCCTGTCGCAGGACGAACTGGTCGAGGTCATCGAACTGCCGTCGCACCCGTGGTTCATGGCCGTCCAGTTCCACCCCGAGTTCACCTCGAACCCGCGCGACGGCCATCCGCTGTTCGTCGGCTTCGTCGGCGCCGCGCGCAAGTTCCGCGCCGGCCAGACGACGCAGGCCGCGTGATGCGGCTCTGCGGCTTCGAGGCGGGCATCGACCAGCCGCTGTTCCTGATCGCCGGGCCCTGCGTGGTCGAGTCCGAACAGCTGGTGCTCGACATCGCGGGGCGGCTCAAGGAAATGACCGCCGCACTAGGCATTCCGTTCATCTTCAAGGCCTCCTACGACAAGGCCAACCGTTCGTCGCGCGGCTCCTACCGCGGTCCAGGCATGGACGAGGGCCTCAGGATCCTGTCCGAGGTCAAGCGCCAGCTCGGCCTGCCGGTGATCACCGACGTACACGAGGACACGCCGCTGGCCGAGGTGGCCTCGGTGGTCGACGTGCTGCAGACGCCGGCCTTCCTGTGCCGGCAGACCAACTTCATCGTCAACGCCTGCTCGCAGGGCCGGCCGGTCAACGTCAAGAAGGGCCAGTTCCTGAGTCCCTGGGAAATGGCCAACGTGGTCGAGAAGGCGCGCTCCACGGGCAACGAGCAGATCATGGTCTGCGAGCGCGGCTTCAGCTTCGGCTACAACAACCTGGTCTCGGACATGCGCTCGCTGTCGGTGATGCGCGCGACTGGAGCCCCTGTGGTGTTCGACGCCACGCACTCGGTGCAGCTGCCGGGCGGCAAGGGCCAGTCCTCGGGCGGCCCGCGCGAGTGCGTGCCCGGGCTCGCGCGGGCGGCGGTGGCCGCCGGCGTGGCCGGCATTTTCATGGAAACCCATCCGGATCCGGCGAAGGCGCTGTCCGACGGCCCCAATGCCTGGCCGCTCGGACGCATGCGCGCGCTGCTCGAGACGCTCGTCGCGCTCGACCGGACCGTCAAGTCACGACCCTTCGAGGAGGATTCACTGTGAGCATGATCGTCGAGGTCCACGGCCGCCAGGTCATCGATTCGCGCGGCAACCCCACCGTCGAGGCCGACGTCACGCTCGAATCCGGCGCTTCAGGCCGGGCCGCAGTGCCCTCGGGCGCTTCGACCGGCAGCCGCGAGGCGGTCGAACTGCGCGATGGCGACAAGGCCCGCTGGATGGGCAAGGGCGTCAGCAAGGCGGTGTCGCACGTCAACGTCGAACTGCGCAAGGCCGTGCTTGGCCTCGACGCGGAGGACCAGGGCGAGGTGGACGCGGCGCTGATCGAGGCGGACGGCACCGAGAACAAGTCCGGTCTCGGCGCGAATGCGCTGCTGGCGGTGTCGCTCGCCACCGCGCACGCGGCGGCGGAGGAGCAGGGTGTCGCGCTGTACCGCTACCTCGGTGGCGTGGCGGCGACCGGCATGCCGGTGCCGATGATGAACATCATCAACGGCGGTGCGCATGCCGACAACAGCCTGGACATCCAGGAATTCATGATCCTGCCGGTGGGAGCGCCGTCGTTCTCCGAAGCGCTGCGCTACGGCGCCGAAGTGTTCCACACCCTCAAGAAGCTGCTGCACGAGCGCGGCCTCAACACCGCGGTCGGCGACGAAGGCGGCTTCGCGCCCAGCCTGCCGTCGAACGAGGCCGCGCTGCAGACCATCCTCGAGGCCATCGAGCGCGCCGGCTACAAGCCTGGCAAGGACATCTACCTGGGCCTCGACGTGGCCGCGAGCGAGTTCTGCAGCAACGGCGTCTACGACCTCGCGTCCGAGGGCCGCAAGTTCAGCAATACCCAGTTCGCCGACTACCTGGTCGGGCTGGTCGACCGGTTCCCCATCATCACGGTCGAGGACGGCATGGCCGAGGCCGACTGGGACGGCTGGGCCGACCTCAGCGCCAAGCTCGGCAAGCGCGTGCAGCTCGTCGGCGACGACCTGTTCGTGACCAACACCTCGATCCTCTCGAAGGGCATCGAGCGCGGCATCGCCAACTCGATCCTGATCAAGCCCAACCAGATCGGCACGCTGACCGAGACGCTCGCCGCGATCGAGATGGCCACGCGCGCCGGCTACTCGTCGGTCGTGTCGCACCGTTCCGGCGAGACCGAGGACTCGACCATCGCCGACATCGCCGTCGGCACGGCCGCGACCCAGATCAAGACCGGCTCGCTGTCGCGCTCCGACCGCATCGCCAAGTACAACCAGCTGCTGCGCATCGAGGCCGAGCTCGGCGCGCGGGCGAACTATTACGGGCGGGGGGCGTTTCCCGTGTAGAGAGCTAGGAGGGGTCAGACCCCCCGTGACCCCCGCTTTTGCACCCGAGGTGCACAAGAGGGGGTCAAGGGGGGTCTGACCCCTTCCCACTTGTGTACGTAGCGGCTTCTGTTAACCTTCCATGCTCATGAAAGTACTCGGTGCCATCCTCCTCTTTGCTGCGCTGCTGCTGCAGTACCGGCTCTGGGTGTCGGACGAGGGCATCTCCGAGGTCTGGACCCTGTCTGCGGCGGTCGCGTCGCAGCGGACCGAGAACGACCAGCTCCGTGAGCGCAACCGCCAGCTTCGTGCCGAGGTCGTCGACCTCAAGCAGGGCCTGGCCGCGCTCGAGGAACGCGCGCGGCACGACCTGGGCATGGTCGGCAATTCCGAGACGTTCTTTCAGGTCGTCGAGCCCGGCACGGTTCCCGCCGAGCCGGCGCCAGGCTCCCCGCCGCCGGCCACCAACGCCGCAGCGACCCGGTAAGCGGACCATGTCCGTCCGCGCCTGGTTCGTGATGCCTGCGGCCGGCGCTTCCCGCCGCATGGGCGGTCCCTTTCCCAAGCAGTACCTGACACTTGCCGGTCGCACGGTGATCGAACACGCGTTGCGGCCCTTGCTGGCTTCACCGCGCATCGCCGGCGGGGTCGTCGCGCTGAGTGGCGACGACCCGCACTGGCCCGGGCTGCCGGCCGAGTTGCGCGCCCGCGTCCGCACGACCATCGGCGGGGCGGAACGCTGCCACTCGGTGCTCAACGGCCTGCACGCGCTCGCCGGAGTGGCGGCGCCCTCGGACTGGGTGCTCGTGCACGATGCGGCGCGACCCTGCCTTGATCCAGCCGACCTTGACCGGCTGCTCGATGCCTGCGCGGACGACGCTGTGGGTGGACTGCTGGCGGTGCCGCTCGCCGATACGCTCAAGCGCGCCGACGACGACGGGCGTGCGATCGCCACCATTCCGCGCGAGGGACTGTGGCGGGCGCTCACGCCGCAGATGTTCCGCTTCGCGCTGCTGCATAGGGCCTTGTCGATGGCCCTGGCCGCGGGCGAGCAGCCGACCGACGAGGCCGCGGCGATCGAGCACCTGGGGCTTGCGCCCAGGCTGGTCGCCGGATCGCCCGCCAACCTCAAGATCACGCATCCCGGCGACTTGCCGGTGGCGGCCGCCGTGCTCATCCAGGAGGGCCTGGCCCAATGAGTCTGCCCACCGTGCGCATCGGCAGCGGGTTCGACGTCCATGCCTTCGGCCCCGGCGACCACGTCGTCCTGTGCGGCTTGCGAATTCCCTGCGAGCGCGGGCTGGTCGCCCACTCCGACGGCGACGTGCCGCTGCACGCGCTTGCCGACGCCTTGCTCGGCGCGGCTGGACTCGGCGACATCGGCGAGCACTTCCCTGATACCGATCCGCGCTGGCGTGGCGCCGACAGCCGAGCGCTGCTGCGCCACGTAATCGCGCTGCTCGCCGAGCGGGGCCTGGCGCCGGGCAACGCCGACCTGACGGTGCTCGCCGAGGCACCGCGTCTCGCGGCGCATCGCGATGCCATGCGCGCGAACGTCGCCGCCGACCTGGGCCTGCCGCTGGATCGCGTCAACGTCAAGGCCACCACGACCGAGAAGCTCGGCTTCGTCGGCCGGCGCGAAGGCATTGCCGCACAGGCTGTCGTCACCGTCTACGAGCGTTCATGAGCATCGACCTCATGGCCGTCGCACTGCGCCCGACGCACGCGTTCGGCACGCCGCCGGCGACCGGCAGGCTGCGCGTCTCGCCCGAGGATTTCGTCGTCACCGAGCGGCTGGGTTTCGAGCCGGATGGCGGCACGGCCCACGTGCTGCTCGAGGTCGACAAGCGCGATGCGAACACCATGTGGGTGGCGCGCGAGCTGGCCCGGCACGCCGGGGTACGGCCCGACGACGCCGGTTTCGCCGGCCTGAAGGATCGCCGCGCGGTTGCGCGGCAGTGGTTCAGCGTACCGGCCACGCGGCCGGCGGCCGAGTGGGTCGGCGTGGCGGGCGAGGGCTACGTCGTCCGGGCAGCGCATCCGCACTCGCGCAAGCTGCGGCGTGGCGCACTGGCCGGCAACGGCTTTGCGATCGTGGTACGCGAACTCACTGGCGAGGCGCCGGCGATCGAGGCCCGCATCGCGCAGGTCGTCGAGACCGGCGTGCCGAATTATTTCGGCCCGCAGCGTTTCGGGCGCGAGGGCAGCAACGTTACCCGCGTCGCCGCGTGGCTGGAGACCGGCGAACTGCCGCGCGATCGCGACCAGCGCGGCTTCGTGTATTCGGCCGCGCGTTCCCTGGCGTTCAACCAGGTCCTCTCGGCACGCGTGGCGGCGGGTTCCTGGAATCGCCTGCTGCCCGGCGAGGTCGTCAACCTCGACGGCAGCGGAAGTGTCTTTCAGGCCGAGCTCATCGACGCCACGCTGGAGGCGCGCAACCTCGCCTTCGACGTGCATCCGACCGGGCCACTGCCGGGCCGCGGTGGCAAGTTGCCGGCCGGCGAGGCAGCCGCAGCCGAGGCAGCGGCACTCGATCCGCTGGGTGCGCTCGCGACGCTGCTCCAGGACGCCGGCATCGATGCCGAGCGGCGCGCGCTGCGCCTGCGTCCAACGGCCTTGCGCTACCAGCTGTCGGGCGACGTGCTCGAGATCGACTTTGACCTGCCGCGCGGCACTTTCGCGACGGCAGTACTGCGAGAGATCCTCGCATTCACGACGGAAGGCCCGGCGGCCTTCGTGGAGCTTGAATCATGATCGAAACCCAGATGCATGACGGCATCGTCGAGGTTCGTCTCGCGCGGCCGCCCGTCAACGCCTTGAGCCCGGAGTTGTTCGCAGCCCTGTCTGCCGCGCTCGAAAAGGCAGCGGCCGACGGTGCCAGGGGCATCGTGCTCTCGGGCCGGCCTGGCATGTTCAGCGCAGGCCTCGACGTGCCGACCCTGCTCGGCCTGGACGAGGCGGGCATGCGCGACACCTGGCGGCGGTTCTTCGGCGTCACGCGCTGGCTGGCCGAGAGCCACGTGCCGGTCGCTGCCGCGATCACCGGACACAGTCCCGCGGGCGGCTGCGTGCTCACGATGTTCTGCGACTACCGCGTCATGGCTGCCGGCGACTACAAGATCGGGCTCAACGAGGTGCAGGTAGGCCTGTTCCCCGGGCCCGTGATCTATCGGGCCTACGAGCGGCTGATCGGCCCTCGGCGGGCGGAGCTTTACCTCTCGACGGGCGCGATGCTCGATGCCCAGCAGGCGCTGGCCGCCGGGCTCGTCGACGAACTGGTGCCGCTGGAGCAGGTCGTTCCCGCGGCCATCGACTGGCTGCGTCGCAGTGCGGCGCTGCCGCCCGAGGCGCGGCGCCAGACGCGTGAGATGACCCGTGCCGGGCTGCGTGACATCGTCGCCGGACTCGGGCCGGAGGCCTTCGATCTCATGACCCGCTCCTGGTTCTCGCCCGAGACGCAGTCGACGCTGCGCGCGCTGGTCGAGAAGCTGCGCAAGCCGAAGTGAACGGGGTGGTAACAATCGTGCCTGGCACGATTGTTACCAGCAGAATGCGGCTCAACAAGTTCATCAGCGAGACCGGCATCTGCTCGCGGCGCGAGGCGGACGCCTGGATTGCGGCCGGGCGCGTGAGCGTCAACGGGCGCGTTGCTGAACTGGGGACGCAGGCCGAGGCGAGCGACGACGTGCGCGTCGACGGCAAGCTGCTGGGTAGACCGAGCCGGCACGTCTATCTCGCGTTCAACAAGCCGACCGGCATCACCTGCACGACCGAGCGCCACGTCAGGGGCAACATCGTCGACTTCATCGGTCACCGTGAGCGGATTTTCCCGATCGGCCGGCTGGACAAGGACTCGGAAGGCCTGATCCTGCTGACCAACAACGGCGACATCGTCAACGAGATCCTGCGCGAGGAAAACGGCCACGAGAAGGAATACCTCGTGACCGTCGACCGGCCGCTCACCGAGGCCTTCATGGCCGGTATGGCGGCAGGCGTGCCGATGCTCGGCACGGTGACGAAGCCCTGCCGTGTCCACCAGGCCGGCCGCAACATGTTCCGGATCGTGCTCACGCAGGGGCTGAACCGACAGATCCGCCGGATGTGCGAG
>JADZCS010000124.1 GCA_020851435.1 Gammaproteobacteria bacterium
CCCGGCCGCACCTTCCGCGACGACCTGTTCGAGCAGTACAAGGCGCACCGTCCGCCGATGCCGGACGACCTGCGCGCACAGGTCGGGCCGCTGCTCGAGGCCGTCGAGGCCATGGGCCTGCCGTTGCTGCGCATCGCCGGCGTCGAGGCCGACGACGTGATCGGCACGCTCGCCCGGCGCGGCGCGCAGTCCGGGCTGGAGGTGCTGATCTCGACCGGCGACAAGGACATGGCGCAGCTCGTCTCGGACCGCATCACGCTGGTCAACACCATGACCAACACGCGGCTCGACCGCTTGGGCGTCAAGGCCAAGTTCGACGTCTTTCCCGAGCAGATCGTCGACTACCTCGCGCTGGTGGGCGACAGCTCCGACAATATCCCCGGCGTTCCCAAGGTCGGGCCGAAGACCGCGGCCAAGTGGCTCAACCAGTACGGCAGCGCCGACGAACTCGTCGCGCACGCGGCGGAGGTCGAGGGCAAGGTCGGCGAGAGCCTGCGCGAGAACCTCGAGACGCTCGCGCTGTCGCGCCGGCTGGCGACCATCGCCTGCGATCTCGAGCTGCCGCTGGGCCCGCAGGACCTCGAGCAGCGCGAACCGGACGTCGAGCGGCTGCGCGCGCTGTACCAGCGCTATGAAATGAGCTCGCTGCTGCGCCAGCTGTCCGGCGGCACCGAGGCGCCCACGGCTCGCGCTGCGACTCCGCCCGTGCAGACTGCTGCATCCGATACACCGCCCGACCCCGCCCTTCCCGCCGCGCCGGACCGCCGCGAGTACGACACCGTGCTGAGTCAGGCGGCGCTGGATGACTGGCTGAAGCGCCTTGCATCCGCGCCGCTGGTGACCTTCGACACCGAGACCACGAGCCTCGACTACATGCAGGCGGAGATCGTCGGCGTGAGCTTCGCCATCGAACCGGGACACGCCGCGTACGTTCCGCTCGCCCATCGCTACGCCGGCGCGCCCGAGCAGCTCGATCGCAGCGCCGTGCTCGAGCAACTGCGGCCCCTGCTCGAGGACGCCGCGCTGCCGAAGCTCGGTCACCACCTCAAGTACGACGCGCACGTGCTGCTGAACCACGGCATCCGGCTCGCCGGCATGCGCTACGACTCCATGCTGGAGTCCTACGTGCTGAATTCCACCGCGACGCGGCACGACATGGATTCCTGCGCGCAGAAGTACCTCGGCATCAGCACCATCCATTACGAGGACGTCGCCGGCAAGGGCGCGAAGCAGATCAGCTTCGACCAGGTGCCCATCGAAACCGCGGCCGAATACTCGGCCGAGGACGCCGACGTCACCCTGCGCCTGCACCAGGCGCTGTGGCCGCGCATCGAGGCCGAGCCCGAGCTGAAGAAGCTGTACGAGGAGGTCGAGCAGCCGCTCGTGCCCGTGCTGGTCGCGATGGAACACCACGGCGTGCGGGTCGATCGCGAGGTCCTGCGGCGCCAGAGCAGCGAGCTCGCCTCGCGCATGCTGGAACTCGAGGCCGAGGCCCACCGCCTCGCGGGCCAGCCGTTCAACGTCAACTCGCCCAAGCAGCTGCAGGAGATCCTGTACGGCAAGCTCGGGCTGCCCGTCACGCAGAAGACCTCGACGGGCCAGCCGTCGACGGCCGAGGACGTGCTCGAAGAACTGTCCGCGGCCTACCCGCTGCCGCGCGTGATCCTCGACTACCGCGGCCTCGCCAAGCTGCGCAACACCTACACCGAGCGCCTGCCCGAGCAGATCGACGCGCGCACCGGCCGCGTGCACACCTCGTATCACCAGGCGATCGCCGTGACCGGTCGCCTGTCGTCCACCGACCCGAACCTGCAGAACATCCCGATCCGCACGGCCGAGGGCCGGCGCATCCGCCAGGCCTTCATCGCAGGTCCCAGCCAGGTGCTGCTCGCGGCCGACTACTCGCAGATCGAGCTGCGGATCATGGCCCACCTGTCGCGCGACGCGAGCCTGCTCGCCGCCTTCGCCGGCGATCGCGACGTTCACCAGGCGACGGCGGCCGAGGTGTTCGGCGTGCCGCTGGCGAACGTGAGCGGCGAGCAGCGCCGCGCGGCCAAGGCCATCAACTTCGGGCTGATCTACGGCATGTCGGCCTTCGGCCTGGCCAAGCAGCTGGGCATCGACCGCGGCTCGGCGCAGCGCTACGTCGACACCTACTTCGAGCGTTACCCGGGCGTGCGCCGCTACATGGACGAGACGCGCGCGCAGGCGCGCGAGCGCGGCTACGTGGAAACGGTATTCGGCCGGCGCCTGTACCTTCCCGACATCCGCTCCCGCAACAAGCAGCTGCAGCAGTACGCGGAACGCAGCGCGATCAACGCGCCGATGCAGGGCACCGCGGCCGACATCATCAAGCGCGCGATGATCACCGTGCACGCATGGCTCGTCGAATCGCGGCTGCCGGCGGTGCTGGTCATGCAGGTGCACGACGAACTCGTGCTCGAAGTGGACGTGGGTGCCGTCGACGAGGTTCGGGCCGGGGTCGTCGAGCGCATGTCCGGGGCTGCGGAGCTGGCCGTTCCGCTCAGGGTCGACGTGGGAACCGGGGCCAACTGGGACGAGGCCCACTGATGGTAACAATCGTGCCTGGCACGATTGTTACCAGGAAATGCCGGAACTTTCCCGCAGGCCCCGTGTCTCATTCAGTGAGTCCCGAAATGGACTGCCCGCGACCTCCCTGCGCGGGTCAACCCGGACAGCTTTCCCCCCAAAGGCCGGGTTCGTGACCCGGCGGCTCGCAGGAGCCGCCGGGTTCTTTTTTTGTCGGGGCGTTACCCGCTGACCGGATCGGCCGGCCCCGCGAGCATCAGCTCCATGGCCTTGCGGGCCTCGTCCACACCCTCCTTGGATATCGACGAGAACAGCTGCACGGTCGCGCTGTCGCCCAGCGTCACGCGGGCCTCGCGCAGCACCTTGGTGGATTCGTTGCGCGAGAGCTTGTCGCACTTCGACAGCAGGATGTGCACGGGGCAGCCCCGCGAGGTGGCGTAATCGATCATCTGCAGGTCCGTGGGACCCAGCGACCGGCGGCTGTCGACGATGATCAGCAGGCCCACAAGTGATTGACGCTGCTTGAAATATGCGCCGATCAGGTGGCGCCAGTGCTGCTGCATGGCGGGCGGCACCTTGGCGAAGCCATAGCCCGGCAGGTCGACCAGCCGACGGCCCTCGTCGAGCTCGAAGAAGTTCACGAGTTGGGTGCGCCCCGGGGTCTTGCTGGTTCGCGCCAGGTCCTTGCGGCCGGTCATCACGTTGAGCGCGCTGGACTTGCCGGAATTGGACCGGCCGGCGAAAGCGACCTCCACGCCCAGGTCCTCATGGAAGTGGACGGGCTCCTGGGCGCTCTTCAGAAATCTTACGTTTGGGTAGGCTGCCATGGCTCGGGTAGTGGCCGGTCGGGGGACTCGCGTATAATCCCGAGCCTGACGGGTGCCATGCTGCGGTGTGACACGCCGCCAGAGCCCTCGCGAAAGACCTGTTGTCTCAAATGCTTGCTGGTGTCGGCCGGCGCAGTGTAGCACCCTGCGGTGCCGCAGCCCGACCACCCCGGACGGAGTCCTTGCACCGATGAAGTACCTGCTCGCTGCCGCCGGCCTCGTTTCCACCCTCCTCGCCGTGCCTGCCTTCGCGGCCGGCAACGCCGAAGCCGGCGCCGCCAAGGCGCTCGCCTGCATCGGCTGCCACGGCGCGAACGGCAACAGCACCATCGTCCCCGAATTGCCGTACACCCCGCCCAATATCGCCGCGCAGGGCCCGATCTACATCGCTGCCCAGCTGAAGCTGTTCAAGGAGGGCGTGCGTACCAACCCGTTCATGATGGGGTCGGCGGCGGCGCTCACGCCCGAGGACATGCTGGACCTCGCAGCCCATTTCTCGACCCAGGCGCTCACCGGCCTCGAGGCCGACCCGGCGCTGGTTCCGGCCGGGCAGAAGCTGTACCGCTTCGGCGATCCGGCACGCAACATTCCGGCCTGCACGGGCTGCCACGGCCCCGACGGCAGGGGCGTCGACGTGTCCCGCTATCCGTCGGTCCGCTCGCAGCACGCCGCGTACTCGTACATCCAGCTCAAGGCGTTTGCCTCGGGCGAACGCAAGCCGCTGGCCGGCAACGAGCAGATGCAGCAGATCGCCGCCAGGCTGAGCGACGACGAGATGAAGGCGCTCTCCTCGTACGTGCAGGGTCTGCGCTGATGCATCGCGCGGGGGTGGCCATTGAACTTCCGGCCGCCCCCGTCGCTCCAATCAACCGGACTTCGCCCCGGGAACCCCGCATGAACAGACTCGTCGCCCCGCTCGCCCTCACCCTCGCACTGCTCGCCGGTTGCGGCCAGGAAGCTCCCTCCACGGCCCAGTCGGGTCCCGAGGCTGCGCCTGCCGTGCCGACATCCGCCCAGCCAGCCACGACAGCGCCCAAGGGCAAGGCCGACGCCGCCGCCGTGGTCGCCTCCGCCGGCGACAACAACGAGAGCGTCGACGAGACGACGATCGACGTGAGCCCGATCGCGGCCGCGGTCGCGGCCAACACCCCGGCGCCGACCGCGCCCGCGGCACCCTTCCGCTGGAAGGAAGGACAGCACTTCAACCCGCTGCCGGTCGCGCAGCCCACGTCGGTGGCGCCCGGCAAGGTCGAGGTCACCGAGATCTTCTGGTACGGCTGCGGTCACTGCTTCACGCTCGAAACCCGGCTCGACAGCTGGGACAAGAAGCAGCGCCCCGCCTTCGTGCAGCTGATTCGCCTGCCGGTCATCTGGAACGAGGTCACGCGCGAGGATGCGCGCACCTACTACACGCTCGAGGCACTGGGCCGGCTGGACGACCTGCACGCCGCGGTGTTCCGCGAGCTGCACGTCAACCGCTCGCCGCTCGTGGTGGTCAACGGGCAGAACGTCGACAAGGCCGCCACCGAACGCAAGGTGCGCGAGTTCCTGACCCGCAACGGCGTCGCGGAAGCCGACGTGGCGCGCACCTACCGCTCGTTCGCCGTCGAGAACAAGCTGCGCCAGGCCGAGAACCTCTCGCGCCGGTACCTGGCCGACCACACGCCGATGGTGGTGGTGAACGGCCGCTACACGGCCGACGTCAGCACCGCGGGCGGCCCGGACCCGCTGTTCCAGCTCATCAACGACCTCGCCGCCCGCGAGCGCGGCGCGCGCTGAGGGCGAACAGGCAACGGCACTACGTGCGCCCGCGGCCCAAGGCTGCGGGCGCTTTCGTTTCAGGGGCGTGATCGATACCGCGGAGCCTTGAATGCTCAACTGCTTCGTCCCGGAACCGCAGGGCCTCACGCGCCTGGACCCGGCCCCCGCCGTCGTGCCGGAGCACTGCCTGTGGGTCGATCTCGTCGAACCCACGCTGGACGAAGAAAAATCGGTCGAGCAGTTCCTCGCCATCGAGGTCCCGACCCGCGAGGAAATGAAGGAGATCGAGGCGTCGAACCGCCTCTACGAGGAAGACGGCGCGCTCTACATGACCGCAACCGTGGTCACGAAGATCGACACCGAGAGGCCGGAGTCCTCGGCGATCACCTTCATCCTCGTGCGCAACAAGCTGATCACCAACCGTTACGCGGACCCGCTGCCCTTCCGCCGCTACATCGCCTACGCGGAACGCCACCCTTCCGTGTGCGCCTCGGCCACGACGGTGCTCGCGGGACTGCTCGAGACGATCATCGAGCGCATCGCCGACGTGCTCGAGCGCGTGGGCAACGACCTGGATGAACTGTCGGCGGGCGTGTTCGCGCCGCCGCGGCGCAAGAAGACGGTGACGCGCGACCTGCGCGCCGTGATGGAACGCATCGGCCGGGCGGGCGACCTGACCTCGAAGGCGCGTGAGAGCCTGGTGACCCTTGGCCGCCTGCTGACCTTCGTGCAGCAGTCGAGCTCGGTGAGCCTGCCGCCGGACCTGCGCTCGCGCTTCAAGACGCTGACCCGCGACGTCCAGGCGCTGTCCGATCACGCGAGCTTCGTGTCCAACAAGCTGTCGTTCATGCTCGAGGCGACGCTGGGCCTGATCAACATCGAGCAGAACTCGATCATCAAGATCTTTTCGGTGGCCGCGGTGGTGTTCCTGCCGCCCACGCTGATCGCGAGCATCTACGGCATGAACTTCGAGCACATGCCCGAACTCAAGTGGATGGTGGGCTACCCGTTCGCGCTCGTGCTGATGGTGGTGTCGGCGATCCTGCCGTACTGGTACTTCAAGCGGCGCGGCTGGCTGTAGCGGCCTCGCGCGCTTACTGCGCCACCATGTAGTCCACGGCCTGGCGCACCAGGTCTTCGGTCAGGTCGGGACGGCCACCCTTCGCCGGCATCACGCCCGCCTTGCCCGTGAAGCCTTCCAGCGCGTGCTTGTACAGCAGATCGGTGCCCTGCGCCTTGCGCGGCGCCCAGGCTGCGGCATCGCCCAGCTTGGGGGCGCCACCGATGCCGGCGCCGTGGCACACGCCACAGATGGCCTTGTAGGTTTCCTCGCCGTTCGCGGGAAGGGCCGCGACGACGGCCGGCGCAGCGCCCGGCGGCGGCGCGATCACGAGGGCCGAATTGTCCTGTCCTGCGATGGCCACGCGGCCGATCGGAGCGGTTCGCTCGGTCACGCCTGCCTGCCGCAGGGGGTCGATGACGGCATGCGCGCTGGACTCGGCGCCGCCGAGCATCCGCGCGTACACGAAGATGCCGATGGTGATTGCGATCAGGATGCCGATCACACTACTGAAAACGTTGAAGAAATGACTGTCCTGATTGCTCACGAGGATCCCCGGGCCGAGCCAGAAACGGCCGCGAAGTATAGCCGCAGCGCGCCCCATTGCGAAAGCTTCTCATTGGACGCATCCGGCCCCGGGCGGGTATCATTGGCGCCGCCCGCGGACCGACCTAGCCACCGTCCTCGGGCCTGTCTCCACCGCGCGCCCGTAGCTCAGCTGGATAGAGTGACGGTCTCCGAAGCCGTAGGTCGTGGGTTCGACTCCCGCCGGGCGCGCCATCCTCGTTCCGCTGCAGGCTCCCCATGCCCAAGCCCGCCGTCGTCTCCGCCATCGTGTCGGCTGCCGTCGTGGCCCTGGCCTTCGTGCTGAACCCGTCCGCCGAGCGGCACCGCGCCGAGATCCGCGAGGCCATTGCTGAGCGCAGCCCGATCGCCGGCGTGTTCGGTGTCGGGGCCATCACCGCCTTCGTGTCGACCTACCACCCGCTGGGTGTCGCGTCGTACACCACGGTGGACGGCAAGGTCGTCTCGATCGGCGCCTTCGGCGTGGTCTACGTCCTCCAATCGTGATGCTGATGCGCCAGGCACGACGCGCCGACATCCCGGGCATGCACCGGGTTCGCAAGGCGGTGCGCGAGAACCGGCTGACCTCCAGCGTCATCCGCGAGGAACACTACGTTCCCGAGATCGAGGTCACCGGGCGTGGCTGGGTCATCGAGGACGAGGGCGAGATCGTCGCGTTCGGGATCGGCAACCGGGACACGCAGAGCATCTGGGCCCTGTTCGTCGACCCGGACCACGAAGGCAAGGGCTACGGGCGCCGGCTGCACGACGCCGTGGTCGACTGGCTGTTCAGCCAGGGCCTGCAGCGCATCTGGCTCTGCACGGAGCCGGGCACGCGCGCGCAGCGTTTCTATGAAGCGGCCGGGTGGTCCTTCCAGCGGGTGCTGCCCGACGGCGAAAACTATTACGAGCTGAGCCAGTGACGCTCTCGCGCCGCAGCATCCTGCTCCATGGCGCGGCGTTCGCGGGCAGCTGTCTCGCAGGGCCGGCCATCGCGGCGGCCCTCGACCCGCGCGCGCTTCCGCCGGGAGACCTCGAGAGAGTCGCGACCCTCGTCGACCAGTCAGTGTCTTCCGGGCAGACACCCGGCATTTCGCTCGCCGTCTGGCGGGGCGGCACGGACATACTGTCCCGGAACGCCGGCCTCGCGAACCTCTCACCCGCGAACCGGGTGGCCGGGGACAGCGTGTTCCGCGTCGGCTCCCTGACCAAGCAGTTCGTGGGTGCGCTGGCGCTGAAGCTCGAGTCGCTGGGCAAGCTGTCGCTCGCGGCGCCGGCCCGCGACTACCTGCCGTTCCTGGCGGCACACGAGCCCTTCACGGTGCTCGAACTCCTGAACCACACGGCCGGCGTTCGCGACGGCGACTACGACACCAGCACGCTGCAGACGCGCTCACAGATCGAACAGGCCCGGCGCATCGCACAGCAACAGCCCTTCTTCGACTTCGCGCCCGGCAGTGCCTGGCTCTACAGCAACGCGAACTACATCCTGGTCGGGGCGATCATCGAGCAGGTCACGGGAACCTCGCTCGCCGAGGCCGCGGCCGCGCTGCTGTTCGGACCGCTGGGCCTGCGCGACACCGCCTTCGACTCCGTGAGTGACGTCGTTCCAGGCCGCGCGAATGGCTATACCCCGTGCGACGAGCCCGGCAGGGCTTTCGTCGACGCCGACTACCTGGACGTGAGCCTGGCGGGCGCCGCGGGCGCGATGCGTTCGACCGCAGCCGATCTGCGGCGCTGGCAGCGCGCGTTGTTCCAGGGGCAGGCCGTCTCGCCGGCCCTGGCCGCGAAGATGATCGAGCCGGGCAGGCTGCGGAACGGGCAGCTGGCGAGCACCCACCGTTACTCGGACAACGACAGGGCGATGGGCGACACGCAGTACGGGCTTGGCCTGATGCTCGACACCTCGACCATCGACGGCTCGCTGATCGCGCATCATCACGGCGGCATCAACGGCTTCGCCTCGTACCTGGCCACCCACGTGCCATCGGGCCTCGGCCTGGCCTGCCTGTGCAACGTGGACACCCATCCCGGGCTGCCGTTTCGCGACATCCGCAGGATCGTGTTCCGCGAGTTCCTTCAGCCTCCCCCGCGGTCCAGCCGCCGATAGCGCAGCGCCTCGCCAACCTCAACGTTGCCAACATCGTCCACCCCGGCGAGATCGGCGATCGTCCGCGCCACACGCAGCACACGGTGGCAGGACCGTGCCGAGAGCCCGAACTTTTCCACCGCGACCCCGAACAGGCGCCGGGTGTCGGCCGGCATCCGCACCGCGTCTTCCAGTACGGCCGGCGCCAGTGCGGCGTTGAGCCCGCCTCGCGCCAGCTGGCGCTCGCGCGCCGCGGCGACCCGCGCGGCCACGACCGCGCTCGACTCCCCCGGCGCGGCTCCGCCCAGGCTCGCGTACTTCAGGCGCGCCACGGGCACGTGCAGGTCGATGCGATCGACGAGCGGACCTGAAATGCGGCCGACGTAGCGCTCGACGAACGCCCTGGGACAGCGGCAGCGGCCCGACTCGTCGCCGTGATAGCCGCAGGGACAGGGGTTCATGGCGGCGACCAGCTGGAACCGCGCCGGGAAGCTGGCCTGGCGCGCGGCGCGCGAGATGTGCACGCAGCCGGTTTCCAGGGGTTCGCGCAGCGCCTCGAGCACGTCGCGCGCGAATTCCGGGAATTCGTCGAGGAACAGCACGCCGTGATGCGCGAGCGAGATCTCGCCGGGCCTCGGCCGGCCACCGCCGCCGATCAGCGCGATGGCTGAGGTCGTGTGGTGGGGCGCGCGGAACGGCCTGAGACGCCAGTGTTCGACGGGCGGCAGGTCGCGCCCCAGCGACTGGACCGAAGCCGCCTCGAGCGCCTCGTCATCGGCGAGCGGGGGCAGGATTCCCGGCAGGCGCGCGGCCAGCATGCTCTTGCCGGCGCCCGGTGGCCCGATGAACAGCAGGCTGTGCCCGCCGGCGGCGGCCACTTCCAGCGCGCGCCGCGCATCGGCCTGGCCGCGCACGTCGGCAAGGTCGACGCCGCGGTACGCTGGCGGCGGGACCAGCGTGCCGCAACCGAAGGCCAGCGGCCTTTCCCCGCGCAGGTGCAGGCACACGTCGAGCAGGCCGCGCGCGCCGGCGACGCGCGCATCGCGCACCACGCCCGCCTCGCGCTCGTTCGCCGCCGGCACCACGACGGCATGACCCTCGCGCGTCGCGTGCAGGCAGGCCGGCAGCGCGCCATGGAAGGGGCGCAGTTCACCGGCCAGCGACAGCTCGCCGAAGAACTCGCAGCCGGCGAGCCGCTCCTGCGGCAGCGAACCGGCGGCGGCCAGCACGCCGAGCGCCACGGCCAAGTCGAAGCGCCCACCCTCCTTGGGAAGGTCGGCAGGCGACAGGTTGACCGTGACCCGGCCGTCGGGGAACCGGAATCCCGTGGACACCAGGGCCGCGCGCACGCGATCGCGGCTTTCGCGCACGGCGGTGGCCGCGAGCCCGACGATCGAGAACTGCGGCAGTCCGCCGCCGACGTGCACGTCGACGCGCACGGGCGGGCTGTCCATGCCGAACTGGGCACGGGAAAGGATCGTGGCAACGGTCACGCGGCAAGCCCTCCGGGCCCCGCGCCTGCAGAAAAAAGCCGCGAATCAGGCGCGCCGCGATGGATCCTGTTCGATGGCGGCGAGTCGCGACTCGAGTTCGGCGAGCCGCTCACGCGTGCGCCTGAGCACGCCCGCCTGCACGTCGAACTCCTGGCGGGTGACCAGGTCGAGGCGCGCGAGGCCTGACTGCAGCACTGCCTTGAAATTCTGCTCAAGGTCGCGCCGGGCGGCAGCCAGTCCCTCGGGCATGGATTCGGACAGCCGACGGGCCAGGTCGTCGAGCATCTTGGGATCGATCATCGCGTGACTCCGGTGACGGGCGTGCCGAGGGGGGCACGCAAGCTTTGCGGCTGCCCCGCGCCGCGTCAAGCCACGCCCCGGATTCACGCAAGGCCCACGACGCGACGCGCCAAAACGGTGCGCCCGCCTGCGACCGGCCCGCCGCCCGTCACCACAAGTGCTTGATTCGTCGGACCTCCCTGCGTGGCACGGTTCCTGCAAAACACCCTTCGAGGCTAGCGCCCCCGGGCGTCCACGGGTCGGCACATTTCTTCCGCATGGAGACAGAAAAGGCCGTGAAGCTCATCACCGCGACCATACGCCCCTGGCGCCTGGACGACGTGCGTGAGGCCGTGGCGGCGATGGGACTGCAGGGCATGACGATCACCGAGACCGAGGAGTACGGCGTGCGCGAGCCGCATACCGAGGTCTACCGGGGAGCGGAGTACCGCGTGGAGTGGGCCGGGCGCATCCGGCTGGAACTCGCGGTCGACGACGTAGTGGTGGACCAGGTGGTCGAAGCGATCTGCAACATCGCCCGCACCGGCCGCCGCGGGGACGGCCGGATCACCGTCGCGCCGCTCGCGGAGGCACTGCGCATCCGCACGGGAGAGATGGGACGGGACGCACTGTAGGTGCACTTAATTTTTTCGAAGCACGAGACCGCTGGAGGGAGACCTGTGACGAATTCGACCACGACCTCGCCGCCGGCCCGCTGGGCCAGGCCACTGATCGCCGCACTCGCGCTGGCCGCGCCTGCGCTGGCGCTTGCGCAGGACGCGCCGACGCCCGACAAGGGCGACACCGCCTGGCTGCTGACATCCACGATCCTCGTGATCCTCATGACCATCCCTGGGCTTGCCCTGTTCTACGGCGGCATGGTCCGCTCGAAGAACGTGCTCTCGGTGCTCATGCAGGTCTTCGTGACGTTCTGCCTGATCTCGCTGCTGTGGGCGATCTACGGCTACAGCCTGGCGTTCACGCAGGGCAGCCCGTTCATCGGCGGCCTGGACCGGCTGTTCCTCAACGGACTGGCCACCGACTCGCTGGGCGCCACCTTCAGCAAGGCCACGCCGATCCCCGAATACGCGTTCTTCGTGTTCCAGCTCACGTTCGCGGCGATCACGCCCTGCCTGATCGTCGGCGCGTTCGCCGAACGCATCAAGTTCGCCGCCGTGCTGGCGTTCGTGGTGCTCTGGTTCACCTTCTCCTACCTGCCCGTCGCGCACATGGTCTGGTTCTGGGCCGGCCCCGACGCGATCACCGATGCGGCCTCGCTCGACGCGGTTGTCGGCGGCGCGGGCTTCCTGTGGGCCAAGGGCGCGCTCGACTTCGCGGGCGGCACGGTGGTGCACATCAACGCCGGCGTCGCGGGCCTGATCGGGGCCATCCTGATCGGCAAGCGGCTGGGTTACGGCCAGGCGGCCATGCCGCCGCACAACCTGCCGCTGGTGATGATCGGCACCTGCCTGCTGTGGGTGGGCTGGTTCGGCTTCAACGCCGGCTCGAACCTCGAGGCCAACGGCCTGACCGCGCTCGTGGTGGCCAACACCATCCTCGCGACCGCCGCCGCGGCGCTGGCGTGGATGTTCACGGAATGGATGCTCAAGGGTTCCCCGACCATGCTCGGCGCCGCCTCGGGCGCAGTGGCCGGACTGGTCGCCGTGACGCCGGCCTGCGGCTTCATCGGGCCGATGGGCGCCATCGCGCTGGGCCTCATCGCCGGCATCGTCTGCCTGTGGGCGGTGACCTGGCTCAAGCACAAGCTCAACTACGACGACTCGCTCGACGTGTTCGGCGTGCACGGCGTCGGCGGCATCATCGGCGCGCTGCTGACCGGCGTCTTCGCCTCGCCCGACCTGGGCGGCACCGGCGTCTGGGACTACGTGACGAACGGCGTGGCCGAGGGCTACTCGATCGCGACCCAGGTGAAGATCCAGGCGATCGGCGTGGGGACGACCATCGTCTGGTCGGCGGTGGTCTCGCTGGTCGCCTTCAAGCTCGTCGACCTCGTCATCGGGCTGCGCATGCCCGAGGAGCGGGAGCGCGAGGGGCTCGACACCACCGAGCACGGCGAACGGGCCTACAACTGATTCACCGGGCGTGAGTAAGGCCTGCCACCCCCCCGGTGGGCCGAACCCAGGGGCGGGCACCGCAAGGTGCCCGCCCTTTCTTTTTCAGGCCGCCGGGGGTGCCGCGCGCGACTCTGCGTTCGGCGCCCGCCTCGGCTAGACTGTCGGACGGACGGAGGTGCGACGATGAAAATGATTACGGCGATCGTGAAGCCCTTCAAGCTCGACGAGGTTCGGGCCGCGCTGGGCGAGGTCGGGGTTCAGGGCGTGACTGTGACCGAGGTCAAGGGATTCGGCCGCCAGAAAGGCCACACTGAACTCTATCGCGGCGCCGAATACGTGGTGGACTTCCTGCCGAAGGTCCGGATCGAGGTCGCCGTGGATGATGAGCGCGTGGATGCCGTCGTGGATGCCATCGTCGCGGCCGCCCGCACCGGCAAGATCGGCGACGGCAAGATCTTCGTGACCTCGCTGGGTTCCGCGCTGCGCATCCGCACGGGCGAAAGCGGCGAGCAGGCGCTGTAGACCGCCGCGACCGCCGCGGCTTCGGGAGAAACTGGGATGATCTCGAGACTCCTCACCGCTATCGTCATGGCAGGACTCGCGCTGACGGCGAGCGCCGGCACTGTCTACAAGTGGATCGACACGAAGGGCCAGGTGCACTACACCGACAGGCCGCCGAGCGCGGCGGACGCCCGGGTGATCGCCGTGTACGAAGAACATTCGGGCGAGGCCGAACCGGCCGCCGATTCGCCGCCGGGCGATGAACCGCCGGCAGACGCCGAAGGCGCGGACGACGCCTCGCCGGCCGCCGAGACCCCGCCGACCCGCGAACAGGTGGCGGCCGTCCAGCAGGACGTGGCCAAGCTGCGCGCCGAGCGCTGCAAGAAGGCACAGGACCGCTACAAGTCATACGTCGAGTCGCAGCGGCTGTACCGGATGAAGGACGGCAAGCGCGAGTACCTGACCGAGGCCGAGCTGACCGCCGCCCGGGCCAACGCCAAGCGCGACGTGGACGAGAACTGCCGCTGACCCAAATCCGGCACAATGTCCGCTCGGCGACCGCTGCGGTCGCGAGCGGAGCATTCCTCGGATGAAAACCGGATTCATCGGACTCGGCGCCATGGGCATGCACATGGCGCGCAACCTCCAAAAGGCCGGCCTGCTGGCCGGCGCCTGGAACCGCACCCCCTCGAAGGCCACTGCGCTCGCCGCCGAGACGGGCTGTCGCAGCTACGATTCCCCTGCCGCCCTCGCGGCCGACTGCGATGCCATCGTGTTGTGCGTCTCCGCGGACACCGACGTGCTCGCGGTCGTCGCGGAACTGTGCACGGCCATCCGGGCCGGAAGCCTGGTCATCGACTGTTCGACCGTCAGCGCTGGAACCGCGCGCCACGCCGCCGGCAGCCTCGCCGCGCACGGTTGCGCGTTCCTCGACTGCCCCGTCAGCGGCGGCGTCGAGGGCGCGCGCGATGCGACGCTGGCGATCATGTGCGGCGGCGACGCGGCCGCCTTCGGCAGCGCGAGGCCGGTCCTCGCGGCCATGGGCCGCACGGTGGTGCACCTCGGCCCCTCGGGCTTCGGCCAGGCCACCAAGGCCACCAACCAGATCATGTGCGCCGGCATCATCCAGGCCGTCGGCGAGGCCATGGCCTTCGCGCGTTCGGAGGGCTTGCCGCTGGATCGCGTGATCGAGACCCTGGGCAAGGGCGCGGGCTCGAGCTGGTACTTCGTCAACCGCGCGCCCTTCATGGCCCGCGAGCACTTCCCGGCCGGTTTCCGCGTGCGCCTGCACCAGAAGGACCTCGGCATCTGCCGCGACATGGCCGCGCGCCACGGCGCGACCCTGCCCGTCGTGGAGTCGACGCTCGCGCAGTACGCCGAACTGATCGCCGAGGGTCACGGCGACGAGGACATCTCGAGCATCTACCGGCTCAAGTCGCGACTCTTCGACGACGGCGGTGAAAGCGAGGCCTGAACGATGGCGGCAGCCGGGCAAGGCGGGCAATCTCGCGGGGGTTTCTACCTCCCCGACTTCTGCACGGCGCGCAGCGTGCTGGCGATCGTGCTCATCGCCGAGCTTGCCGCGCTGCTGCTGACGCTCGCCCGCTACGGCATCGCGCAGCGTTTCTGGGGCGACCTCGCGCGCACCTCGCTGTTCATGCTCTGGATCGGTCTGGGCTCCGCGGCCCTGCTGTGCTGGACCAGGCCCTGGCTGCAGCGGCAGGGCCTGCTGCTGGGCAGCAGCGTCGCGCTCGGACTTCTGGTCGGGGCCACGCTGGCGGTCAGCGAAGCGGCCTGGCAGCTGCTGGGCTCGAGCCTGCTCGAGTTCAGCGACGCCAGCCTCACCGGCAGCCACGCGGCGTTCCTGTGGCGCAATCTCGCGGTGGGCGCGATCATCGGCGGCCTCGCGCTGCGCTACTTCTACGTCCAGCAGCAGTGGAAGCGCAACGTCGAGGCGGAGGCGCAGTCGCGCGTCCGCGCCCTGCAGTCGCGGATCCGACCGCACTTCCTGTTCAACAGCATGAACACGATCGCAGCGCTGACGCGGTCCGACCCGGCGCGCGCCGAGGAAGCGGTGACCGACCTCGCCGACCTGTTCCGCGCGGCGCTGCGCGAGTCGCGGAACAGCATCACGCTGGCCGAGGAACTGGAGATCGCCCGCACCTACGAGCGCATCGAGCGCCTGCGGCTCGGCGACCGGCTGACGGTGGACTGGCAGGTACGCGACGTGCCCGGCGACGCCATCGTGCCCGCGCTGGTGCTGCAGCCCCTGCTGGAGAACGCCGTGGGCCATGGCATCGAGCAGCTGGCCGAGGGCGGCACCATCAGCGTGACCGGCCGGCTGGTCGGGCGGCACGTCGAACTCTGCGTCGACAACCCGGTCTCCGGCTCGTCGAGCAGCGGCAGCGGCGACCGCGTCGGCCTCGACAGCGTCCGCCAGCGCCTCGAACTCATGTACCCCGGCGAGGCCGGCCTCGAGGTCGTCGAGCCGCCGGGCCGCTTCGTGGTCACGATGCGTTTCCCGGCCGGCGGGCGGGACCGCTGACGTGCGCATCCTGATCACGGACGACGAGGCCCCGGCGCGCGAGCGCCTGCGCCGCCTGCTTGCCGACGTGGCCTGGGTCGAAGTCGTCGGCGAGGCCGCCTCGGGCGAGGAGGCGCTGGCCCGCACCCGCGACCTGGAACCGGACATCGTCCTCATGGACGTTCGCATGCCGGGCATGGACGGCCTCGAGGCGGCCCAGCGCATCGCGTCGCTGCCGGAACCGCCGGCGGTGATCTTCGTGACGGCACACGAGGAACACGCGCTCGCGGCATTCGATTCGAACGCTGCGGGCTACCTGCTCAAGCCGGTACGTGCCGAGAAGCTGGTCGCCGCGATCGAGCGCGCCCAGCGGTTGACTCGTGCGCAGGCAGCCGGCGCCGCAGCCCCGGTCGCGCGCCGGCAGATAACGGTCAGGCTCCGCGACCAGCTGCGCCTGATCCCCGTCGAGGACGTGCTGTCCTTCGTGGCTGACCAGAAATACGTCACGGTCCGGCACCTCCAGGGCGAGGACCTGCTCGACGAGTCGCTGAAGGCGCTGGAGGACGAGTTCGCGGCCGAATTCGTGCGCATCCACCGCAATGCCCTGGTCGCCATCCGCCACCTGGAGGCCCTGGAGCGCGGCCAGGACGGCCAATACACGGCTGTGCTGCGCCATGGCGGGGGCAGGCTGCCGGTCAGCCGCAGGCTGGCTGGCGAGGTCCTGCGACGGCTGCGCACGGCCGCCTGAAGGCAGCCTCCCGCCAAAAATGCCTTCGTCCGTGGCAGAATTGCCACATGAATCACACACTCAGGATCGCCACCCGCCGCAGCAAGCTGGCGCTGTGGCAGGCAGAGCACGTCTCCGCCCTGCTCAGGGCCGCCCACCCCGGCCTGACCGTCGAACTGGTACCCATGGTCACCGAGGGCGACCGCATCCAGGACCGCGCGCTCGCCGAAGTCGGCGGCAAGGGCCTGTTCATCAAGGAACTCGAGGTGGCGATGTTCGAGGGCCGCGCGGATCTCGCCGTGCACTCGATGAAGGACGTGCCGGCCGACCTGCCCGAGGGCATGGTGCTGACCGCCGTGCTCGAGCGCGTCGACGCGCGCGACGCGTTCCTGTCGCTCAAGTACAAGTCGTTCCGTGACCTGCCCGCCGGCGCGCGCGTGGGCACCTCCAGCCTGCGCCGCCAGTGCCAGCTCAAGCACCTTCGCCCCGACCTCGAGATCGTGCAGCTGCGCGGCAACGTCGACACGCGCCTGCGCAAGCTCGACGAGGGCCAGTTCGACGCCATCATCCTCGCCGCCGCCGGCCTCAAGCGGCTGGGCCTCGGCGAGCGCATCACCTCGCTGATCGAGACCGACGACTCGCTGCCCGCCGTAGGCCAGGGCGTGATCGGCATCGAGTGCCGCTCGGCCGACACCACGACGCAGTCCTACCTGTCGGTGCTCGAGCACACGCCGACGCGCCGGTGCCTGACGGCGGAGCGCGCGCTCGCGGCGAGGCTCGAAGGCAGTTGCCAGTCACCCGTGGCGGGCTTCGCCGAGCTGCAGGGTGGCGGGCTGCGCATGCGCGGCCTGGTCGGCTCGCCCGACGGCCTGACGATCTTCGCCGACGAACTGCGCGGCGGCGCCGACGAGGGCGCCGCGCTGGGCACCGCGCTCGCCGACAAGCTGCTCGCGGCCGGTGCCGGCGCGCTGCTCGACGCGCTGCGAACCAGCAAGGCGCCTGCGTGAGCCCGCAGCGCGCCACCCTCCTGCGAACGCGCCGCACGGCGCGCTGCGGGGCGTGAACGCGCTCGCCGGCATCGGCGTCCTGGTCACCCGCCCGCAGCTGCAGGCGGGCAACCTCTGCAGGCTCATCGAGGCCGAGGGCGGCACGGCGATCCGCTTCCCCGCCCTCGATATCCGCCCGCGCGCCGACCGTGCAGCCACGCGCGCAGCCGTCGGCCCCGTCGACCGCTACCAGCTCATCGTCTTCGTCAGCGCCAACGCCGTGCGCTACGGCGCGGACATGCTCGGCCAGAAGCGCGACCTGCGCATCGCCGCCATCGGCAACGCGACGGCGCAGGCCCTCAACGCCGCCGGTCACCGGGTGGCACTGTTGCCCACGGACGGCTCCGACACCGAAGCCTTCCTGAAGCTGCAGGAAATCCAGCACCTGGACCGGCAGCGCGTGCTGATCGTGCGCGGCACCGGTGGACGCGAACTGATGGGCGAGACCCTGGCCCAGCGCGGCGCCGAAGTCGTCTATGCCGAGGTCTACGAGCGGCTTCGCGCCGACCCGGGCCCGCAGGTGCTCGCCGAACTCGAGCGGCTGTGGGCCCAGGGCGGCGTGCACGTGTACACGGCGACCAGCACCGACCTGCTCGAGAACCTCATCGACATCCTGACGCCGGCGGGCAAGGAACTGCTGCAATCCACGCCCATGCTGACCGGCGCGCGCCGCGTGGCCGAAGCGGAAGCGCGCCTGGGCATCCGCTCCCCGGTGATCCTCGCCGAAGGGCCCGGCGACGCGGCGCTGGTGGAAGCGCTGGTGGCCTGGCGCAGCAAGCCGGCCTGAGCGAGCGGCCTGCGCGAGCCGGCGGTCAGTCCAGCGGCCCCTCGATGCGCAGCAGCGTCCCGCGGCCAAGTCCCGAGAACACCTGCTCCGTGCAGGGGTCGTCCGGCGCACGAGCGACGTGCAACTCGATGAGCGGACCCTGGCCGGGCAGGTTGGCGATCGCCAGCCGCCGCCGGCTCCCGTCGGGCAGGGTCAGCTCGACGGACTGGCCTGCGCGCCACGTGAAGTCCTCGACCGCCGGCCACCTGAGCCACAGGCCCATGACGCCTGCCGCGATGGGTTCGACGCGATCGACGCGGCACGGCAGGCTGCGGACCTGCACCTCCGCGACGCTCACCTGCTCACGGGTCTCCACCACGAGGTCGGTGAGAGCCGTTGCCTGGCACAGCAGGATCCAGCCGTCGGCCGCTTCCGCGGCCGAGAGCCCGAGGGGATCGCCGCGGCGATACTCGATGCGGCCGCGCAAGAGCCTGGCCCGGCACGATCCGCAGCGCCCGCCCCTGCAGCTGTGAGGCAGGTTCATGCCCGCGCGCAGGGCTGCCTCGAGGACGGACTCGCCTGCCTGCGCCTCGCAGCTGCGACCGGACGGCAGGATGCCGACCTTCACTCGGATGGTGTCCACGCAGGGGCTATCATGGGACCCGATGATATAGCCAGGGAGGCTGCGGCGTGACCACCAACGGCATCGTGATCGGCGCGGGCTACACGGGCGCCCGCCTCGCTGCGCAACTGGGCGCCTACGGACCCGTGATCGCCGTGACCGGCTCCGACGCATCGGCCACGCGACTCGCGATGACCGGCCTCGACGCGCGCGCCTGGAATCTCGACAGTGAACAGCCGGCACCGTTCGCGGCGGCGGAGATCGGCGGCGTAACGCTGTGGTATCTCGCGCCGCCCCCGGACGCCGGCGACGACGACCCGCGCCTGCGCAACTGCCTTGATCGCCTGCCCGCTGTGCCGCGGCGGATCGTGTACGCGAGCACCACGGGCGTCTACGGCGATGCCGCGGGCGGCACGGTCACCGAGGACACGCCGATCGCGCCGGGCAACGAGCGCAGCCAGCGGCGCGCCGCAGCGGAAGCCCTCGTGCAGCAGTACGCCGCGCGCAGCGGCGCCGAGTGGGTGGTGCTGCGCGTTCCCGGCATCTACGGCCCGGGCCGGCTGCCGCTGGAGCGCATCCGGCGCGGCGGGCCGGTGATCGCCGAGGCCGAGGCAGGCCCCGGCAACCGCATCCACGTCGACGACCTCGTGCGCTGCTGCCTGGCCGCAGGCACCACCCTGCGGGTCGCCAACCGCGTCTTCAACGTCGGCGACGGCGAGCACGCGAGCACCAGCGAGTATTTCCGCAAGGTCGCGCAGGCCGCGGGCCTGCCCCCGCCGCCGCAGCTCACGCGCGCCGAGGCGCAGCAGCGGCTGTCGGAGGGAATGTGGAGTTTCCTCGCCGATTCGCGCCGCGTGGACACGACGCGCATGCGCAGCGAGCTCGGCGTGCTGCCGCGCTGGCAGGACCTGGACGAAGGCATCCGCGCGAGCCTCGGCGCCGATTAGGCATCGCCTTCCACAGCGGAGGCGTAGCCTGAACCAATGGGTACTTTGCCCCGCAATCTTGTGACCGACCTGCTCGGGGCGGGCCGCCTCGCGGCCGACGCCACGCTGGGCGTCACGGGCGTCGTCGAGTCCATGCACGGCACCATCGCCCGCGGCTCGCCCATCGCGGGCCTGGTCTATCGGTCGATTCGCGGCGTGACCGGCCTGGTCGGCAGCGGCGCGGACCTGGCGATGAGCGTGCTGGCGCCGAAAGCCGTGGACGAGCCCAGCTCGCCGCGACGCGAGACCCTGCTCGCGGTCCTCAACGGGGTCTACGGCGACCACCTCGCCGCCACCGGCAACCCGCTGGCGATCCCCATGCAACTGCGGCGCGACACTGCAGGCCCGGCAAGCACGGTTCCCCGCGCGACCGGGCGCGTCGTCGTGCTGGTGCACGGCCTGTGCATGGCCGACCTGCACTGGGACAAGGGACAAAAGACTCTCAGCCGCGTGCTGGCGCGCGACCTCGGCTACACGAGCGTCAAGCTGCACTACAACACCGGCCTGCACGTCTCGAGCAATGGCCGCGAATTCGCGGCACTGCTCGAGGAACTCGTCGCGGCGTGGCCGGTGCCGGTCACCGAACTCGCGATCGTCGGTCACAGCATGGGCGGGCTGGTCGCGCGCAGTGCGACCTACTATGGCCGCGAGGCGGGTCACCGCTGGACACGCCTGCTCAGGTCGATGGTGTTCCTGGGCACGCCGCACCACGGCTCGCCGCTGGAACGCGGCGGCAGCATCGCCGACCTCCTGCTGTCGCTGAGCCCCTACTCCGCGCCCTTTGCGCGCCTCGCAGGCGCCCGCAGCGCGGGCATCCGCGACCTGCGCCACGGCAACCTGCTCGACGAGGACTGGCAGGGCCGCGCGCAGGGGCACCTGCGCGATCACAGGCATCCCGTGCCGCTGCCGGAAGGCGTGCGATGCTACGCGATCGCCGCGATCAAGAGTCGCGAGCCCGGCTCACTGCAATCGCGCCTGCTCGGCGACGGCCTGGTGCCGGTGAAATCCGCGCTGGGGCAGCATCGCAGCCCGCGCTTCGCGCTGGCGATTCCTGAATCGCAGCAGTGGGTCGGCCACGGGCTGGGGCACCTCGAGTTGATGTCGAACCCTCTCGTCCACCGGCGCGTCAGCGACTGGATCGGCGCGAAGACCCGCTCCTAGTCAGCGGATCCCGAGTTCGTCCCACAGGCCGTCGATGCGGCGACGCACGGCCTCGCTCATCTCGATCGGCCGGCCCCACTCGCGGCTGGTCTCGCCCTGCCACTTGTTGGTCGCGTCGAAGCCGACCTTCGAGCCCAGCCCCGACACCGGCGAGGCGAAGTCCAGGTAGTCGATGGGCGTGTTCTCGATCATCACCATGTCGCGCACGGGATCCATGCGCGTGGTCATCGCCCAGATCACGTCCTTCCAGTTGCGCGCGTCGACGTCGTCGTCGGTGACGATCACGAACTTGGTGTACATGAACTGGCGCAGGAAACTCCAGACGCCCAGCATCACGCGCTTGGCGTGGCCAGGGTACTGCTTCTTCATCGTCACCACGGCGAGCCGGTACGAGCAGCCCTCGGGCGGCAGGTAGAAGTCCGTGATCTCCGGGAACTGCTTCTGCAGCAGCGGCACGAACACCTCGTTGAGCGCCACGCCCAGCACCGCCGGCTCGTCGGGCGGACGGCCCGTGTAGGTGCTGTGGTAGATCGGCTTCGCGCGCTGCGTGATGCGCTCGATGGTGAACACCGGGAAGGTGTCGACCTCGTTGTAGTAGCCGGTGTGGTCGCCGAAGGGCCCTTCCTGTGCGACGTCGCCGGGCTGGATGTGACCCTCCAGCACGATCTCGGCGCTCGCCGGCACCTCGAGCTCGTTGCTCAGGCATTTCACGAGTTCGGTGCGGCTGCCGCGCAGCAGCCCGGCGAACGCGTATTCGGACAGGCTGTCGGGCACCGGCGTGACCGCGGCGAGGATGGTGGCGGGATCGGCGCCGAGGGCGACCGCGACCGGGAAGGGCTTGCCGGGATTCGCCTTCTGCCAGTCGCGGAAGTCGAGCGCGCCGCCGCGATGCGACAGCCAGCGCATGATCACGCGATTGGGACCGATCACCTGCTGGCGATAGATGCCCATGTTCTGGCGCGACTGCCCGGGGCCGCGCGTCACCGTCAGTCCCCAGGTGATCAGCGGGCCCGCATCGCCGGGCCAGCAGGTCTGGATCGGGTAGCGCGCGAGGTCCACCTGTGCGCCCTCGAACACCTGCTCCTGGCAGGCGGCGTTGCGCACGTGCCTGGGCGCCATGTCCAGCACCTTGCGGAACAGCGGTAGCTTGTCCCAGGCATCGCGCAGGCCCTTGGGCGGATCAGGTTCCTTGAGCGCGGACAGCAGGCGGCCCACTTCGCGCAGGTCGTCGATGGATTCCTGGCCCAGCGCGCGCGCCACGCGCTGCGTCGTGCCGAACAGGTTGCCGAGCACGGGCATGTCGTAGCCGGCCGGCTGCTCGAACAGCAGCGCCGGACCACCGCGCTTGAGCGTGCGGTCGCAGATCTCGGTCATCTCGAGCACCGGGCTGACAGGCGTGCCGATGCGCCTGAGTTCGCCACCCGCCTCGAGCTGCTGGATGAAGTCACGCAGGTCACGGTATTGCATGGTTTAGCCCAGGTTCAGCGCAGGTCGAACACGACCTTGCCGTCGCGGTCCCCGCCGGTGCGCGCGGCCTGCGCAAAGGCCTCACGCCACTGCGTGAGATCGTAGCTCGCCGCGATGCGCGCGCGCAGGCGTCCATCGCCGATGCGCAGCGCGAGTTCGACGCCGACGGCGCGCTGCTCCGCGAGGCTGCGGCGCTGCATCTGGCGCTTGAAGTTGAGCCCCGCCAGGCCGACGTCGCGCATGAACATCGTATAGAAGCTGAGCCGGCAGGGCTCGCCGCTCATCTCGCCGTAACTCACGACCTTGCCACCCGGCGCCACGCACTCGGCCAGGCGCTGCGTGGCAGCGCCGCCGACCGCGTCGAAGGCGACGCGCGGGGCTGAGCCGTTCGTCGCGGCCAGCACGCGCGCCGCGAGATCTTCGCCGTCGACCAGCACCACGTCCGCGCCGAGTTCGACCAGGTCGGCGCCCAGCTCGGGCCGCCGCACCAGGTTGACGGTCCTGAGCCCGCGCTCTTTCGCGAGCGCGATCAGGTAGCGGCCGCAGTTGGAGTTGGCGGCGTTCTGCAGGATCCAGCTGCCCGGTTCGAACGCGGCAAAGTCGTCGACCATGACCCAGGCCGTCGTGCCGTTGATCGTCGCGAGCGCGAGCTGCAGGGCGTCACCCTCGGGCGCCGGCAGGCAGTCCTCGGCCCGCACGCAATGTTCCTCGGTGAAGGTGCCGGACCCCGACGGAGGCAACAGTCGGTCGCCGACCGAGACGCCCTCGACCCCGGGACCGACCCGCAGCACGCGCCCGATGCCCTCGAAGCCGGGCGTGCGCGGCAGCGCGTGGCCGAACAGCTGGCCGCTCTGGACCGAACGGATGTCCGCGATGTGCATGGCGGCCGCCTCCATGCGCAGGACGACCTGCCCGGGCCCGGGCTCGGGCGGGTCGAACTCCTCGAGGCGCAGGACGTCGTCGGGCTCGCCGAAGCGGTCATGACGCAGACGGATGGGCATCTGGGGTGCGTTCCTCAGTATTCGTCGTACTTGCGCGCCTGGCCCCGGACTTGGTCGGCCGGGTACTTGCGCGCGTTGTCCTGGAGCTTGCGGGCGGTGACCGCCAGCAGGTCCACGTCGAGCTGGTCGGCCAGGCGGACGAGGTACACGAGCACGTCGGCCAGCTCGTCCTCGATCCGGCGCCGGCGGGCGTCGTCGAGCCCGGCGCTCTCGGCCTCGGTCAGCCACTGGAACTGCTCCACGAGTTCGGCGACCTCGACCGACAGGGCCATGGCCAGGTTCTTCGGACTGTGGAATTTCGCCCAGTCACGCTCGGCGACAAAGGAACGCAGGCGCTGCTTGAGGTCTTCGAGGTCTGCGAGGGTATCCATGGCCGCATCGTCGCATGACAGCCACGGACTGTGCAGCAGCGTTCTCGCTGGAAGGCCCATTCGTTGCCCCACGGCAACACCTCGCGACAAGCCTCAAGTAACCATGCGGGTTTACCGCAGGCGGATGCGCATTGTGCGACGGGCAACCCGCGCAATGCGCTATCGCTGCGCGTTGGTCGCGACTGTCTTGAACACCCCTCCTGCCGCACACTGCAAGCCAGTTTTTGATTCTCCCCTCAGGATGACTACACATGAAAACCAAGACCATCGCCGCCAGCATCGCCGCCGCCCTCAGCCTGGCCGCGTTCGCCCCCACGGCCTCCGCCGAAGCCGGGCAGTGGTTCGGCCACCTGCGCCTGGCGTACATCGACCCGGCTGATGAATCGACCGCGATCCCCGCCCTTGAAGCACCCGCCGACGTGATCGATGTCAGCAGTGAATATGCGCCGGACATCTCGATCGGCTACTTCTTCACCAACAACTTCGCGCTGGAACTGCTGCTGACCATTCCCCAGCAGCACGCCGTCTATGTGAAGGCCCCTGGTGACGACGTCTACCTGGGTCACTTCACCCACCTGCCGCCGACCCTGTTCGCGCAGTATCACTTCGCCCCGGAAGGCAAGATCAACCCGTACATCGGCGTTGGCCTCAACCTGACGTGGATCATGGATGACGAGCTGGCCGTCGACGGCGGCGAACTCGGCGTCCTGCCGCTGGCACTCGACAGCAGCAGCATCGGCCCGGCCCTGCAGGTCGGCGTCGACTTCGCCATCACCGACAAGATGTCGATCAGCGCCGACATCAAGAAGATCTGGATCAGCAGCGACGTGACGGTGCCGGGCGTCGGCAAGGTCACCCAGGTCGACGTTGACCCGTACATCTACTCGATCGGTATCGGCTACAAGTTCTGATCTAAGAATCCGAAGAACCCCTCGATGCCCCCGCCCGGGAAACCGGCGGGGGCCTTTTTTTGCGCCAAGCCACCGTCCGGGGCAGAATCGGCCACCGCCACGGGCGCGCGCCGCGCCCCGGAGACCGCCGATGCGACCGACGATCCGCCTTGCCGCCCTGGGCCTCGCACTTTTCGCGGGCCTCGCCCACGCCGCCACAGCGCCTGCGCCGCTCACGGCCGAGACCATCTGGGAGATGAAGCGCCTGGGTGCGCCGGTGCTGTCGCCGGACGGCCGCTTCGCGGTCCTCACCGTGACGCAGTTCGACGTCAAGGAGAACAAGAGCGCCACCGACCTCTGGCTCGTGCCGACGGCCGGCGGCGCCGCGCGGCGCCTGACCAGCGACAACGCGACCGACGCGGAGCCCGCCTGGAGCCCCGACGGCACGCGCATCGCCTTCGTCTCCAGGCGCGGCGACGACAAGCAGTCGCAGCTGTACGTGATCCGCCTGGACGGCGGCGAGGCCCAGCGCGTCACCACGCTACCGACCGGCGCGTCCGGCCCGAAGTGGTTCGGCGACTCGAAGCGCATCGCCTTCATCAGCCGCGTATGGGCGGACCTCAAGACCTTCGACGAACAGGCCCAGCGCCTCAAGGAGCGCGAGGACTCGAAGGTCAACGCGCTCGCGTGGAGCAAGGCGCCGATCCAGTACTGGGATCACTGGCTCGACGATCGCCAGTCGCAGGTGTACTGGGTCTCCGCCGAGGGCGGTCCGGTCACCGCGATCACGCTGGGTTCCGGCTACGAGCTGTCGAAGCAGACCGCGGACCGCGACGCCTATGACATCTCGCCCGACGGCACCGAGATCGCCTTCGCGGCCGACGTCGACCGCACGGGCACGGACTCGAACTACGACGTGTTCGTGATGCCGGTGGCCGGCGGCCCCGCGCGCAACCTGACGGCCGGCAACAAGGCCGACGACCGCAGCCCGCTGTACAGCCCGGACGGGCGCTGGCTCGCCTTCGTGCGCCAGGTCATGCCGCGCTTCTACGCCGAGCGCGAGCGCCTGGTGCTGCACGACCGCGCCGCCGACACTTCGCGCGTGATGACCGAGGACTGGGACCGCGACGCGCGCGGGCTCGTCTGGCTGCCAGACTCGAAGGCCCTGTACGGCTCCATCGAGGATGCGGGCACGATTCGCCTCTACCGCTTCGACATCAAGGGCGGCAAGCCCGTCGCGATCACGCACTCGCCCTCGATCGGCGAGGTCGACGTCGCGGGCAAGCCAAACGTGGTCGTCGGCCTGCGCCAGTCGTTGGGCGAGCCGCCCACGCTGGTGCGCGTCTCGCCGCGGGACGGGGCGATGACGCAGCTCAGCACCTTCAACGACGCGATCCTCTCCGGGGCCGCGATCGGCCGCAGCGAGAGCGTGACCTACAAGGGCGCGGACGGCGACGACATCCAGATGTGGGTCACCTATCCGCCCGGCTTCGATCCCAGCAAGAAGTACCCGGTGTTCCTGCTGCTTCACGGCGGCCCGCACAACGGCATCAGCGACTCCTGGACCTTCCGCTGGAACTCGCAGGTATTCGCCGGCTGGGGTTACGTCGTCGCCTGGCACAATTTCCACGGCTCGAGCGGCTTCGGCGAGAAGTTTACGGACTCGATCAACCCGGACCGCATCTCCAAGCCCTACGAGGACACGATCAAGGCCGCGGAATGGTTCGCGGCGCAGCCCTGGACCGACACCTCGCGCATGGTTGCCGGCGGCGGCAGCTACGGCGGCTTCCTGGCCGCGACGCTGCTCGGCCGCCCGCACCCGTTCAAGGCGCTGATCGCGCACGCGGCCGTGTACAACGAGTACACGCAGTACGGCTCAGACTACGGCGCCGACAAGCGCCGGCACTTCGAGCACTGGGACAAGCCCGAGGAATTCCTGCGCTACTCGCCGCACGCGAGCGCCGGCAACTTCGTGACGCCGACGCTGGTCCTGCACGGGCAGGTCGACTACCGCGTGCCGCTCAACAACGGCGTCGAACTGTTCAACACGCTGCAGAACCGCGGCGTGCCGAGCCGGTTCGTCTACTTCAAGGACGAGAACCACTGGGTGCTCAAGCCGCAGAACTCGCTGTACTGGTATCGCGAGGTCAAGGACTGGGTCACGCACTACGCGCCGCCGAATCCCTGATCGCGGACCTGGGGAGAGAACGCATGGATCGCAGGAACACGCTGAAAATGCTGGGCGCGGCGGCCCTCGCCACCGCGGCGCCCTTTGCGCGCGCAGCCGCACGCGGCGCGGGGAAAAGGCTGCTGATCCTGGGCGGCACCTCGTTCCTGGGCCCCGCCATCACGGACATCGCGCTGGCGGACGGCTGGACGGTGAGCCACTTCAATCGCGGCAAGCGGCTGCCGGGCGGCATGCCCGGCGTCGAGCAGCTGCTGGGCGACCGCGACGGACAGCTCGACGCGCTGAAGGGCCAGCGCTGGGACGCAGTGGTAGACACCTCGGGCTTCGTGCCGCGGCACGTGCGCCTGTCGGCGGAACTGCTGGCGCCCGCGACCAGCCACTACGTGTTCATCTCGACCATCTCGGTCTACGCGAGCATGGCCACGCCCGCGGGCGAGGACGCCCCGGTCGGCAAGCTGGCCGATGAGTCAGTCGAACAGGTGACTGGCGAGACCTATGGCCCGTTGAAGGCGCTGTGTGAACAGGCGGCCGAAAAGGCCATGCCCGGTCGCACGACCGTGATCCGGCCGGGCCTGATCGTCGGTCCGCGCGACCGAACCGACCGGTTCACCTACTGGCCGGTGCGCGTGGCGCGCGGCGGCGAGTTCATCGCCCCGGGCACGCCGGCCGACCCGCTGCAGGTCATCGACGTGCGCGACCTCGCCGCGCTCGTGATGGGCTGCGTGTACGCGCGCAAGATGCAGGTCATGAACGCCGTGTCGCCGCCGCGCCTGTTCACGATGGGCGGCCTGGTCGACACCTGCGTGAAGGTGGCCGCGAACGACGCGCGCCCGGTGTGGATGCCCGCCGATTTCCTCGCTGAGCACAAGGTCATGCCCTGGTCCGACATGCCCGCGTGGTTCCCGCCCACCGGCGACGAAGCCGCCGGCGCGCTCACGCCCGTCGACCGCGCCCTCAAGGCCGGCCTGAAGATCCGCCCGCTCGAAGACACCGTGCGCGACACCCTCGCCTGGCACACCACCCGCCCCGCCAGCGAGCGCGAGAAGCTCCGCGCCGGCATCACCCCCGAGCGCGAGTCCCAAGTCCTGGCAGCCTGGAAATCGCGCAAAGCCTGAGCGCGCGCGGCGCCTGAGCGTGGGGTGGTGAATCGCAGGCGCGTAAGTCGCCTGGGCGTGGTGTGGTCACCCCGCAGCAATCAGGCGCGCGTCCGCGCGCCGCGGAGGGGTGACTACACCAGGACCAGGCGACTCCGACGTGTCACCAGGGCAATTCACCACCGTCATACGTCAGGAACTTCCCCGCCTGCGACGCATCAAGTCCAGCGATGACCTTGCGCACGCCAGTCACGCTGTCGACGGGATCGACCGGGGCGTTGGGACCGCCCATGGAGGTCCGCGCCCAGCCCGGATGCACCGGCACGCAGATCACGCCCTGCGGCGCCAGGTCGACCGCGAGGCCCTTCATGACCATGTTCAGGGCGGCCTTGCTGCTGCGATAGCTGTAAAGCCCGCCGCGCGTATTGAGCGCCACCGAGCCCACGATGCTGCTGAGCGTCACGATCTTGCGCTGGGTGCCCGCCAGCACGTGCGGCAGGAAGACCTCGGCCATCCTCATCGGCGCCAGCAGGTTGATGCGCAGCGTCTCGATCCAGTCAGCGTAGTCGATCGCGCCGAAGCAGTCGTCCTGCATGCCCTTGTTCGCGAAATCGCCCGCGCCCATCGTGCCGGCATTGTTCAGCAGCACGTCGATGGCCGTCCCCTCCAGCGACTTTGCCAGCGCATCGATGCTCGCGAGGTCGCTCATGTCGGCCCGGTGGACCGTGACGAGTCCGGCGGACGCCGCCGCGATCGCCGCCAGTTCCGTGGCACGGGCAGGATCGCGCGCGACCGCGAGCACGCGCCAGCCGTCGGCGAGGTACTGGCGGACGAACAGGAGGCCGAGTCCGCGGCTGGCGCCTGTGACGAGTACGGTGGGCATGGTCGGAGCATCCTGTTGCGTTGAAGCGGCCCGGCATTATGGAGCCCGCGCGTCGATCGCGGTCAACGGCGTTGAGCGTCGCGCGTTGTGGACTCGAAGACCACACAAGGATGTCACCCGTCATGCATCGCAAGCTCCGCGCGGGCCTCACTGCCCTGTGTCTCGCCCTCTCGCTGGGCGCCTGTGGCGGCGGAGGCGACGGTGGAGGCGGTGGCACTTCGCCACCCCCGACGGTCGACGCCTTCGCGGAGGTCGACCGCCTCGCCGCAGCCACGTTCGCCCGCCAGGCCATCCCCGGCATGGGCGTGGCGATCTACGATCGCAACGACCGCAAGGTCTTCGAAAAGATGTATGGGGACTTCGCGCCGGACCGGCGCGTCGCGGTCGCCTCGGCGTCCAAGATGGTCTCGGGCCTCGTGATCTTCCGGCTCATCGACCAGGGCTTCCTGTCGCTCGATTCGACCACGGCCGCGGTACTCGGCTGGACCGGGCCACAGGGTGCGATCACGCTGCGTCACCTGCTGTCGTTCACCTCTGGCCTGCCACCCATCGCCGCCTGCATCTCACAGGCGGCCATCACCCTCGCCGAGTGCGTCGCGCAGATATCGGCCCTGACCCCCGTCGCTGCGCCGGGAACGCGCTTCTACTACGGCAACACCCACCTGCAGGTTGCCGCGCGAATGGCGGAGGTGGTCACCGGGAGCAGCTGGAATACAATCTTTGCTCAACAGCTGGGACAGCCGCTGCGACTGCCCGCCGCGGTGAGCTACTACACCGCGCCGCGCCTGGAGGCCGGCACCAGCAACCCGCTGGTCGCAGGCGGCCTGCGTGCCTCGATGAACGAGTACGCGAGCCTGCTGTCGGTGGTGTTCCATCACGGCACCTGGGAGGGCCAGCGTCTCGTCGCCGCGTCGCTGTTCGAGGCGCAGGCCCGCGAGCCCTTCCCCGGTGTCGTCATCGGCTACTCGCCGATGTCCGCGCTCGCCTTCAATTTCCGCTACGGCCTGACGGCCTGGCTGGAGTGCGCCACGCCGGCCACTGGCTGCGCGGTCATCTCGTCGCCTGGCGCCTTCGGCTGGACGCCCTGGGTGGACCTGGGCGGCGGTTACTACGCGATCATCGGCATGGAAGTCGGCGATGCGACGGACGGGGTCGTCAACTTCAGCGTCCAGCTTGCGCAGGACCTGAAGCCCGCGATCCGGCGCGCGCTCGGTACCTGACGGGATCCACGCGGCTCAGTCGATGAGTACCACCGGCTTGATCGCGCGGTGCGCCGTCGCATCGGCCAGCGCCATGGGCAGGTCGGCGAAAGAATAACGCGAGAGCAATCGCTCGTAGGGCAGCTGCCCGGAACGCTGCAGCTCGATCAGCCGCGGGATGAACTGGTCCGGAATACTGTTGCCCTCGATCACGCCCGTCAGCGTGCGTCCCTGCAGGATGGGCATCGGCGCGAACGGGAACGGCTGGCCCAGCTTCGGGACCGTGAGCAGCGCGCAGATGCCGCGCCGGTGCGTGGCGGCGATGGCCGACTCGAAGGACTGGACCGCGCCGGCGCACTCGATCGTGTAGCGCGCGCCGCCGCCCGTGAGTTCGACGATGCGCGCGACGACATCGTCGCTCGCCGCATTGAGGACTTCAGTCGCGCCCAGCTCGGCGGCGAGCGCGAGCCGCTCCGGCAGGACGTCGACCGCGATCAGGGGATTGCAGCCCGCGATGCGGGCGGCCATGACGGCAACCAGCCCCACCGCGCCGGCGCCGAACACGACCAGGCTCTCGCCGCGCCGCGGCTGCAGCGCGTTGAGCACCGTGCCCGCGCCCGTCTGGATGCCGCAGCCCAGCGGCGCGGCGAGATCGAACGGGAAGTCGTCGGGGATCTTCACGACGTTGCGCTCGGTCGCCAGCGCATGCCTTGCAAACGAGGACTGCTGGAAAAACGACCCGGCCACGGCACCTTGGTCGCTACCCATCGTTACCGTGCCATCCTCGCGCGTGCCGCCGAACTGCAGGTGGTGAGAGTCTGTGCAATAGGCTGGGCTGCTGCCCATGCAGGCAGGGCACTGCCCACAGGAGCCAAACGTGAGCACCACGCGATCGCCTGGCACGACCTTGGTCACCGCGTTGCCGACCCGCTGGACGACGCCCGCACCCTCGTGGCCGAAGACGGCCGGCAGGCCGAACACCACCGGCGCAAACAGGTCCGTGTGGCACACGCCGACCGCGGCTATCCTGACCACAACCTCGTTGGGCGCGGGTGCACCCAGCGTGATCCGCTCGAGCTGCGGCGGGGAGTCCTTGTCGCGGTGAACCCAGGCCTCGGTCTGCATGTCATCCTGCCTCGTTCACCACGTGCCCGTGTTGGGCATCGACAGCCAGGGCTCGCGCGGCGGCAGCGCGCCGTCCTTCTGCAGCAGCTCGATCGAGATGTTGTCGGGCGAGCGCACGAAGGCCATGCGGCCCTCGCGGGGCGGGCGGTTGATCGTGACGCCGTCGGCCATGAGCTTCTCGCACAAGGCGTAGATGTCGTCGACCTCGTAGGCCAGGTGGCCGAAGGCGCGACCGATGCCGTAGTCCTCGGGGTCCCAGTTGTAGGTGAGTTCGACCAGCGCACGCTCCTCGTCACCGGGCGCCGCGAGGAACACCAGCGTGAAGCGGCCCTTCTCGTTCTCGTAGCGCTTGACCTCGGTGAGGCCCAGCTTGTTGCAGTAGAAGTCGAGCGACTGTTCGAGGCTGGTCACTCGGACCATCGTGTGCAGGTAACGCATGCGAGGCTGTCCTGTCGGTGTCAGGACGTCATCATGCACCAGTCACAGTTCGAGCAGCCAGCCGGCAGTGGCGCCGGCCGGGATGACCCAGTGCGAGGCGACCCGCGTCCGGGTGAGAACCGCGAGCGCGATCAGCGCCAACACAGCGAGCGGCCACCGGAAGTGGCCCACGCCCTCGGGCAGCAGCACCGCCCTCCCGAATCCGATGGCGACGCTCGCGATCGCGGCGACCGCCACCGCGGTCACCGCACCCAGCGCGCCGGCCAGGCGCGCATTCGAGGTCAGGCGCTCGACGTAGGGCGCGCCCACGAAGATGAACACGAAGGACGGCAGGAAGGTCGCGTAGCTCGCCAGCGCGGCGGCCAGAGTGGCGCTGGTCGCGGGATCGAGAGGACCCGCCTGGTTCCAGCCCGCCATGAAGCCCATGAACTGCAGCACGATGATCAGGGGCCCGGGGGTCGTCTCGGCGAGGGCGAGGCCCGCGACGGCCTGCGAGGCCGTCACCCACTGCAGGCTCTCGACCAGCGCCTGGTTCACGTAGGCCAGCACCGCATAGGCGCCGCCCCAGGTCAGCAGCGCCGCCTGCGTGAAGAACCCATAGACCCTGGCGTGCAGCGAGCCCGGGCCCAGCGTGGTCCACACCGCGACGGCCGGCAGCAGCCACAGCAGCAGGCCGACCAGCAGCGAGCGCCACGGAAACGCCAGCGCCGAGCCGGCAGCCGGCGACGGCCCGCTGCGTGCGAGCGCCAGCCCGGCCAGCCCGGCGACCGCAACCACCAGCGGGAACGGCACCGACAGGACCACAAGCGCGACCAGGGCCGCCGCTGCGATCAGCACGTGGAGCCCGCTCCCGAGGGCGCGCCGGCCGAGCTTCCAGACGGCGTGCAGGATCATCGCGATCACGACCGCCTTGAGCCCGGCGAATGCGGACTGCACGGCGGGAACCTCGCCGAAGGCGACGTAGAGAAAGGACAGGCCCAGCAGCAGGAAGGCGGCCGGCAGGATGAAGCTGAGGCCCGCCGCAAGCCCGCCCGCCACGCCGTGCATGCGCCAGCCGAGATAGATCGCGAGCTGCAGCGCCTCGGGACCGGGCAGAAGCGTGCAGAAGTTCAGCGCCCGCAGGAACGCGGCCTCGTCGATCCAGCGCCGCAGTTCCACGACCTCGCGATGCATGATCGCGATCTGGCCGGCCGGGCCGCCGGAGGAAATGAACCCGAGCCGCAGCCAGAAGCGCAGCGCTTCCGCGCGCGTCGGCATCTCAGAACATTTCGGAGGAATCGGGCGCCTTCGGCTCGACCACGTTGCGTGACGGGATGAAGTCGCCGGTGATCATCTCTTCGTAGGGCTGCCCCGGGCCGACCATCGGGTAGACGCCGGCATCGGGGTCGATGATCACCTCGAGGAAGGCCGGCCCCTTGAACGCGATGAAGTCGG
>JADZCS010000125.1 GCA_020851435.1 Gammaproteobacteria bacterium
CAACAACGAGAAGGAACTGCCGGACGCCTTCCTGCGCCGCTGCTTCTTCCACTACATCCGCTTCCCCGATGCCGAGACGATGCAGCGCATCGTCGAGGTGCACTACCCGGGCCTCAAGCGCGAGCTGCTCAGCGAGGCCCTCGAGTCGTTCTTCCGCCTGCGCGAAGTGCCGGGCCTCAAGAA
The DNA here is from genome assembly GCA_020851435.1 of Gammaproteobacteria bacterium. Taxonomy (GTDB): domain Bacteria; phylum Pseudomonadota; class Gammaproteobacteria; order Steroidobacterales; family Steroidobacteraceae; genus JADZCS01. Next base: position 184 of record JADZCS010000125.1, read on the forward strand.
GAAGCCCTCCACCTCCGAGCTGCTGGACTGGATCAAGCTGCTGGTCGCCGAGGACATCCCGCCCGAGGCGCTGCGCGCCGAGGAGGGCAGGTCGCCGATTCCCCCGCTGTACGGCGCGCTGCTGAAGAACGAGCAGGACGTGCACCTGTTCGAGCAGCTCGTGTTCCTGCACCGCCGGGCCGGCCGCGGCGGCTGAGGCTGGTCGCATGCTCGTCCGCTTCTTCGGGATGCTGCGCGCCGGCGGGGTGCCGGTGTCGATCACCGAGTTCCTCGCGCTGCTGGAGGCGCTGGCGGCGCGCGTGGCGACGCTGTCCGCGGAGGACTTCTATTTCCTGGCGCGCACGGTGCTGGTCAAGGACGAGAAGCACTACGACCGGTTCGACCGCGTGTTCGCCGCGCACTTCCAGGGCCTGGAGCAGGCTTTCGAGACCCTCGTGGCCCAGGTGCCCGAGGAATGGCTGCGCCGGTCGATGCAGCTGCAGTTGTCGGACGAGGACAAGGCGAAGATCGAGGCGCTCGGCGGCTGGGACAAGCTCATGGAGACGCTGCGGCAGCGCCTCGAGGAGCAGAAGGGGCGCCACGCCGGCGGCAACAAGTGGATCGGCACGGGCGGAACCTCGCCCTTCGGCGCCGACGGCTACAACCCAGAGGGCGTGCGCATCGGGCAGCAGGGCTCGCGCAACCGCCGCGCCGTGAAGGTCTGGGACCGGCGCGAGTTCCGCAACCTCGACGACGCGGTCGAGCTGGGCACCCGCAACATCAAGGTGGCGCTGCGCCGGCTGCGCCGCTTCGCGCGCCAGGGCGCGGCCGACCAGCTGGACCTCGACGGCACCATCTCGGCGACCGCGCGCAACGCCGGCCTGCTCGACCTCAAGCTGGTGCCCGAGCGGCACAATGCCGTGAAGGTGCTGCTGTTCCTCGACGTCGGCGGGTCGATGGACGACCACGTGCGCGTCTGCGAGGAACTGTTCTCGGCCGCGCGCGGCGAGTTCAAGCACCTGGAGCACTTCTACTTCCACAACTTCGTCTACGAGAGCGTGTGGAAGGACAACCACCGCCGGCACGCCGAGCGCATCCCCACCCGCGAGGTGCTGCGCACCTACGGACCGGACTACAAGCTGGTGTTCGTCGGCGACGCCTCGATGAGCCCCTACGAGATCCTGCAGCCGGGGGGCAGCGTCGAGCACTGGAACGAGGAATCCGGCAAGGCCTGGATGCAGCGCCTGACCGCCGCGTTTCCGCGCCATGCCTGGATCAACCCGGAGCCCGTCGACCGCTGGGGCTGGACGCCCTCGGTGCGCATCACGCGCGAGCTGGTCGAGGACCGGATGTTCCCCCTGACGCTGGAAGGTCTCGACCGCGCGATGCGGTCGCTGCAGTGAGCCTCAGCCGCCCTTGACCGGCTTTGCGCCCAGCTTCTTGAGCTCCGTCAGCACCACCTGCGAGTGGCCCTTCGGGTCGACCTCGGGAAGGTGCTGCGCGATGCGGCCCTGCGGGTCGATGATGAAGGTGTCCCGGCGCGCGAGTTCCATCATGCCGAGGAACTTGCGCAGCACGCCGTACTGCGTGGCGACCTTCTTGTCCGAGTCGGCCAGGATCGAGAACGGCAGGCCGTGCTCCTCGGCGAACTTCCTGTGCGACGCCACGTCGTCGATGCTGATGCCCAGCACCACCGCGCCGACGTCGCGGAAGGCGAAGATGTTGTCGCGGAACTCGCAGGCCTGCGTCGTGCAGCCCGGGGTGTTGTCCTTCGGGTAGAAGTACAGGACGACCCACTTGCCCTTGTAGTCGTCGAGCGCGTGCCACTTGGCGTTCTGGTCCTGCAGCCGGAACTTGGGCGCAGGCGACCCGACGGCCAGTTCGCCCGCGAGCGCGGGGAAGGCCAGCAGGGTGGCGAGGCAGGCGAGGGCGAAGCTCTTGAGGACGGCAGTCATGCAGGAAGTCTCCCGAAACGGAAAGGGGGCGGTCCCCTGGACGCGAACGGACACGATACTAACGAGGGCCCCCTGTAATTGACAGCACCCGCGTTCCGAGGTTCAAACCCGTGTACGCAACCCCTGCCGCCCGCGGCGGGGTCAGGTCAGGAAGATGGTTCCCAGCCCGAGCAGCGCGGCGAAACCCACCACGTCGGTCACGGTCGTCAGGATGACGCCGCCGGCCAGCGCCGGGTCGATCCGCAGCCGGCGCAGCGCCAGCGGGATGAGCACGCCGGCCATCGCCGCCGCCGCCACGTTGATGACGATCGCGGCGAAGATGATCGCCGCGATCTGCCAGGTGCCGAACCAGGCCCAGGTCGCGAGCGCCACGACGGTCGCCCAGGCCACGCCGTTCAGGGCGCCGACCGACAGTTCCTTGAAGAACAGCCAGCGCGCGTTCGAGGCCTCGACCTGCCCGAGCGCGATGCCGCGGATGATCAGCGTGACCGTCTGGGTGCCGGCGACGCCGCCCATGCTGGCCACCACCGGCATGAGCACGGCCAGTGCGACGATGCGGTCGATGGTGGCCTCGAACAGGCCCACGACCCAGGCCGCCAGGAATGCCGTCAGCAGGTTGATGCCCAGCCACAGCGCGCGGCGCCTCGCGCTGCGGCGCACGCCGGCGAAGACGTCTTCCTCGTCCTCGAGGCCGGCCGCCAGCAACATCGGATGCTCGGCCTGTTCGCGCACGACGTCGACGACGTCGTCGATCGTGATGCGGCCGAGCAGGCGGCCGTCGGGCGCGACCACCGCGGCCGACAGCAGGTCACGACCCTCGAACAGCCGCGCGACGGTAGCCGCCGACGTCTCCGCGGCAATGCCGGCGACGTCGGTCGCCATGACATCCCCGACCGCGCCCTCGGGATCGTCCGTGAGCAGCCTCGTCACGGGAAGCACGCCGAGGTAGTGATCCTCGCGATTCACCACGAACAGGCAGTCGGTCTTGTCCGGCAGTTCGCCGCGCATGCGCAGGTAGCGCAGCACCACCTCCAGCGTCACGTCCGGCCGGACGCTCACGGTGTCGGTGTTCATGAGGCCGCCGGCGCTGTCCTCCGGGTAGCCCATCACGGCGGAGAGGCGCTCGCGGTCCTGCTGGTCCATCGACCGCAGCACCTGCTGGGTCACGGCCTCGGGCAGGTCGCCGATGAGGTCGGCGAGGTCGTCGACCTCGAGGCCTTCGGCGGCGGCCACGATCTCGGCCGCGTCCATCTCGCCCAGCAGGCCGTCGCGGACCTCGTCCGTGAGTTCGACCAGCACGTCGCCGGCCAGGTCCGGGTCGAGCATCTCCCAGACCAGTTCGCGCTGCGTCGGCGGCAGGGACTCGACGAGGTGGGCGATTTCCGCCGGATGCATCGAGCGGATCAGCCGCGGAGCCTGGCCCAGCGAGCCGCCTGCGAGTGCCGCGTGCATCGCGGCCAGCCGCGACTCGCGTCCGGGCTTGGTCTGGGCGGCGTGGTCTGTCATGGCTGCCGGGGGAGCGTCAGCTCCGGCGCTCGAGGCCGAGGTGCCGGATCTGGACGTCCCTCTGCTGGGTGGCGAAGTGCTTCGCCAGCCTTTCCACGACGTATACGGAGCGGTGCTGGCCGCCCGTGCAGCCGATCGCCACGGTCAGGTAGCCGCGATTGTTGCGGCGGTATTCCGGGATCCAGTCCTCGAGCAGGCGGATGACGTCCGCGATGAGCCGCTCGACCAGCGGGCTCGACTCCAGGAACTGCACGACCGGCTGGTCCTGGCCCGTCAGCGCCTTCAGCGCGGGCTGCCAGTACGGGTTCGGCAGGGTGCGCGCGTCGAACACGAAGTCGGCGTCGCCGGGGATGCCCTGCTTGAAGCCGAAGGACTCGAACAGGATCGAGAGCCTGCCGTCGCGGCGCGGTTCCACGCGGTTCCGGACCAGTTCGCGCAGCACGTGCACGCTGAAGGCCGAGGTATCGACGACCAGGTCGGCGGTATCAGCCAGCGGTTCCAGCAGTTGCCGTTCGCGCGCGATCGCCTCCGTGAGGTCCAGCCCCTCGGACGCCAGTGGGTGACGCCGGCGCGTCTCCGCGTAGCGGCGGAGCAGGACGTCGTCGCTGGCGTGCAGGTAGACGAGGTCGCACTTGATGCCGCTGCGGCGCAGGTCGGCCACCAGTTCGGGGATCGCCATGAGGTCCGCGGCGCGATTGCGCGCGTCCAGGCCGACGGCGACGCGCCGGTACATGGGTTCTTCGTCGCGCACGGTGTGGCCCACCAGCGCCTGGAGCAGGCCGGCCGGGATGTTGTCGACGCAGTACCAGCCGAGGTCCTCGAGCATGTTGAGCGCGACGCTCTTGCCCGACCCGGACAGGCCGCTGATGACCACCAGACGCATCATGATGCAGTGCCGCCGCGCCGGCGATTGCCGGCAGCGACATGGTAATCGAATGGGGACGGCCTCTGCACAGGCCGTGGGCCGGGCCGGCCATCGCGGGGGAGCCCCGCCATGGCCGGCGGCGTGACGTCAGGAAACGCGGCCGCGCTGGGCCTCGGCAGCGTGGTGGTCGGTCACTTTCTCCTTGTGCTTCTTGACCTGGCGATCGAGCTTGTCGGCGAGCGCGTCGATTGCCGCGTACATGTCGCCCTCGATCGCATCTGCGTGGATCTTCGCGCCGCTTACGACCAGTGTCGCCTCGGCCTTGTGCTGGAGCTTCGATACCGTCAGCACGCAGTGCACGTCGATCACGTTGTCGAAATGCCGCACGATGCGGTCTAGCTTCGTCTCGACATAGCCGCGGAGCGCCGGGGTGATCTCGACGTGGTGGCCAGAGAGGGTCAGCTGCATGGTGGTCTCCTTGTGATCAGCGGGTCGATGGCGCCGGGCCCGCGACGGGCGGTGTGGCGCCTGCGCTCGCTCGACGGGGCGATGCCGATGGCCTCACGGTACTTGGCGACCGTGCGGCGCGCGACCTGCACCCCGTCCTGCGAAAGCAACTCTGCGATCCGGCTGTCGCTGAGGGGGCTGGCAGCCTCCTCGGAGGCGATCAGCTTGCGGATCTTGGCACGAATGGCGGTCGAGGAGACTTCGGAGCCGTCCTCGCCGCCGACGTGGCTTGAAAAGAAGAAGCGGAACTCGTAGACGCCCCGCGGCGTGTGCATGTACTTGCCGGTGGTGACGCGCGAGATCGTCGACTCGTGCATCTCGACCTCGTCGGCGACGTCCTTGAGCACCATCGGCTGCATGGACTCGTCGCCGAGCTCGAGGAAGGCGGCCTGGCGCTGCACGATGCAGCGCGCGACGCGCAGCAGCGTGTCGTTGCGGATCTCGAGGCTGCGCAGCAGCCAGCGCGCTTCCTGGAGCTGGGTGCGCATCACCGCGTGTTCGGCGGCGCGGGTGATCAGGCCCGCATAGCTGTCGTTGAGGCGCACGCGCGGCAGCGCCGCCGCGTTGAGCTCGACGCTCCAGCCGCGTTCGCTGCGGCGCACGAAGACGTCGGGCACGACGTACTCGGTGCGGGCGGACTCGATGATCGAGCCGGGCCGCGGGTGGCAGCTGCGCACCAGCGCGACCGCCTGCTCGAGTTCGTCGGGCGTGCACTGCAGCGAGCGGCGCAGGGCCGGGAACTGCTGTTCCGCCAGCGCCCCGAGGTGGTTCTCGGCGATGCGCAGCGCGAGCGCCCGCCCCGGGGTCGCCGGGTCGAGCTGCTCGAGCTGCAGCCCGATGCACTCGGCGACGCTGCGGGCCCCGACGCCCGTCGGGTCGAGGTGCTGCACCACGTACAGCATCAGCTCGAGTTCCTCGGGCGTCGCGTCGACGCCGGGCTGCAGGCCCGCGACCACCTCGGCCGGATCCTCGCTGAGGTAGCCGTCGTCGTTGATGGCGTCGATGAGGGCTCGCCCGATCGTCAGCTCGCGTGGCGACAGCCGGCCGAGGTCGAGCTGCCAGTTGAGATGGTCGCGCAGGGTCCGGCCGGACTGGTCGGCGAATTCCTGGTCCTGTTCGTCGTCGCCGCTTCCCGACCAGGGCGCGTCGGAGGACGAGGAGGAGGCGTTGGGTTCGTAGTCGTCGCCGATCTCGACGACCGTCTCGTCGCGTTCCGCCGCGGAGGGTTCGTCGCCGCCTTCGGGGGCCGGCTCCGGCTGGCCGCCGAGTTCCTCGAGCGAGATGGTGTCCGGCTCGTCCTCGGCCTCGAGCATGACGTTGCTCTCGAGCGCCTCGCGGATGGCCGCCTGGAGGTCGAGCGCCGGAAGCTGCAGCAACCGGATGGCCTGCTGCAGCTGCGGCGTCATCGTGAGCTGCTGGCCGAGGCGGAGCTGCAGGGCGGGCTTCATCATGCGGAAAGGCGGCCTCGGGGCTTCTCGGGTACGCCGGCCGGCGGCCTGGCGAATGGGTCTAGAGACGGAAGTCCTGACCCAAGTAAACCTCGCGCACCTCGGGGTTGGCAAGGATGTCTGCGGCAACTCCCGAGGCGATCACCTTTCCCTGGCTGACGATGTAGGCCCGGCCACAGATTCCCAGGGTTTCCCGCACGTTATGGTCGGTGATGAGCACCCCGATGCCACGGTCGGCCAGATGGCGTACGATTCTCTGGATGTCCGCGACGGACAGCGGATCCACGCCGGCGAAAGGCTCGTCGAGCAGCATGAAGGCCGGCTCCGCGGCCAGCGCCCGGGCGATTTCCACGCGACGCCGTTCGCCGCCCGACAGGCTCATGCCCTGGCTGTCGGCGATGTGGCCGATGTGCAGTTCCTCCAGCAGTTCCTCCAGCCGGGATTCGCGCGCCTCGCGGCCCAGGCCCGGTCGCGTCTCGAGGATCGCGCGGATGTTCTGCGCGACCGTGAGCTTGCGGAACACCGAGGCTTCCTGCGGCAGGTAGCCCATCCCGCGGCGCGCCCGCGCGTGCATGGGCAGGCGGGTGATGTCGACGCCGTCGAGGCGGATCGCGCCGCCGTCGCAGGGCACGAGCCCGACGATCATGTAGAAGGCCGTGGTCTTGCCGGCGCCGTTCGGGCCGAGCAGTCCCACCACCTCGCCCGCCTCGATCTCGAGCGACAGGCCGTCGACCACCTTGCGCTTCTTGTAGGTCTTTTCCAGCCCGACGGCTTCGAGGCGGCTCATTGCGGATTCCGCGGCGGTTCTGCTTCCGGCCTGGGTTTCGGGTTGATCACGATGCGCACGCGATCCTTCGCCGGGCCGGACTCCGCGAGCACGCGCTGGGCGCCGAGGTCGTAGGTCAGCGCCGGACCGGTGATCTCGTTGCGGCCGTCGCTGAGCCAGGCGTCGCCGACCAGCTTGACCGTGCCGGCGGTGAGGTCGTAGTCGATGCGCGCGGCACGGCCGCGGGCCAGTTGCGTTTCGCGCTTCTGCTCGAACTGGGCCGGGCGGCCGACGATGTCGGCGCGCGAGACGAGGTTGTTGCGGAAGTCGACCGTCGCCTTGTCGCTGGACAGGAAGCCGCCGGTGACCGTGATGCGCACTTCGCCCTCGAACTGCCAGCGGCTGTTCTCGAAGTCGAGCCCGCTCGCCGCCGCCTGCTGCGCCTCGATGCGGATCTCGCCCTGCGTGATGCGCACGTTGCGGAAGCGCAGTGCCTCGTTGCGGTAGTCGAAGTCGGAGGAGTCGGCCTCGACCGTGATCGGCAGTTTCGCGCGGTCGGGCTGCTGCACCGCAGGCGCGGCGGCGGCCGGCGCGGCCGGCGACGGCGCGGGCGTCGCGCACGCGAGCGCTGCGAGGGCGGCCAGGCTGATCTTATGGAGTGAATTGGCCATTGACCGAGGATTCCAGCTGCAGGGTTTCTGCCTTCAGGTCGGCAAGCATGCCGCGAGCATTGAGTTCGTGCCGGCCGAAGCTGACCGTCACGGGAGATTCCGTGCGCGCACGGTGCGTTTCGACATCCAGCGTCATGCGTTCGGTGCGCACGATCGCGCGGCCCGGCTGGCCCTCGCGATGGCCGGTCATGGTCACGGCGCCCGCGAGCTGCACCTGCTTCCGGTCCTGCTGCACGGTGCCCGACGCGGCCTCCAGGTGCCAGGCCTGCCCGGGCAGCGCGAGGTAGTCGAGCTTCACGTCGCGGGCCTCGATGGATCCTGAACCGGGCATCTCGGAGGCTTCGGCGGCCTCCAGGCGCAGCTTGAGCTTGCCGTCCTCGCCGAATTCGTCGACCGAGACTTCGCGGAGGTAGAAGGCGGGCTGGGCCGGCGCCGGGGTGGTCGGTTTCAACACGGACTGTACCGACAGCGTCGGCGCGAGCTGGGTGAGCAGCCAGGCGCAGGCGGCCACCAGCAGCAGTGCGCCGATGCGGAAGATCACGGGTTCCGCCCGCGCGCGGCGACCAGCAGGTCGCAGATCTCGCGCACCGCGCCGCGCCCGCCAGTCAGCCGCGTCACGCGGTCGGCCGCCGCGATGGCCGCCGGGTGCGCATCGGCGACTGCGACCGAGAGGCCGACGGCCTTCATCAACGGCACGTCCGAGCTGTCGTCGACGATGCAGGCCGTGTTGGCGGCGGCGATGCCGGTGTCGGCGAGCAGCGTCCGGAGCGCCTCGACCTTGTCGGGCACGCCCTGGCGCACCAGTGCGACGCCGAGTTCGTCCATGCGGGCATCGACGGCGTGATGGCGGCGGCCCGAGATCACCGCGATGCGGACGCCGGCCGCGGCGGCCTGCTTGATGCCCAGCCCGTCGTGGACGTGGAACACCTTGAGCGACTCTCCGGCGGCGCCGAACCACAGGCGCCCGTCGGTCAGCACGCCATCGACGTCGAGCACCAGCAGTTCGATGGACGCAGGTGCGGTCGGCGAGCGGCTCACATGACCCCCGCGCGCAGCAGGTCGTGGACGTTCAGCGCGCCGATCAGGCGGCTGTCGGCGTCGACGACGAGCAGCGCGTTGACGCGGTGCTCGTCCATGAGGCGCACGGCCTCGGCAGCCAGTTCATGGGGGCCGATGCGCCGCCCGCCCGGCGTCATAACGGTGCTCATGGGGGTCTGATGGATATCCACGTGGCGATCGATGGTGCGGCGCAGGTCGCCGTCGGTGAACACGCCCAGCACCTTGCCCTGGGCATCGGTCACCGCGGTCATGCCCAGGCCCTTGCGCGACATCTCGAGCAGGCCGGCCGCCAGCGGCGTGTCCGGCCCGACCATGGGCAGCTGGTCGCCGCTGCGCATGATGTCCTCGACGCGCAGCAGCAGGCGGCGGCCCAGCGCCCCGCCGGGGTGCGAGAGCGCGAAATCCTGCTCGGTGAAGCCGCGCAGGTTCAGCAGCGCCACGGCCAGCGCGTCGCCCATCGCCAGCGTCGCGGTGGTCGAGGCGGTCGGCGCCAGGTTCAGCGGGCAGGCCTCGGCCGGAACGCTCACGTCCAGGTGCACCGCGGCCTCGCGCGCCAGCGACGACTGGGGATTGCCGGTCATCGCGATCAGCGGCACGCCCATGCGCCGGATCAGCGGCAGGATCGTGAGGATCTCGGCGGTTTCGCCCGAGTTGGAGATCGCGAGCACGACGTCGTCGCGCGTGATCATGCCGAGGTCGCCGTGGCTGGCCTCGGCGGGATGCAGGAAGAAGGACGGCGTGCCCGTGGAGGCGAGCGTGGCCGCGATCTTGCCGCCCACGTGCCCCGACTTGCCCATGCCGGAGACGACCACGCGGCCCCGGCAGGCCAGGCACAGGCTGCAGGCCCGCACGAAGGAGGGGTCGAGGCGCTCGGCCAGGGCGGCGACTGCGTCGGATTCGGTCCGCAGCGCCTGGCGCCCGAGTTCGAGGACGCGTGCTTCGTCGATGGGGATGGTCATGCGGGGCAACGCGTCCTTGGGGCCGCGGATAGTTCTCCGAATCATACACTGACGCCACGCGGCCCTAGGCCAAAGCCGCCGCATTCTCTACCATTGCGCACCCAGGGCTCACAGTGGTGGCATCGTCATGAATGCGGATCAGGTCAGGCAGCGAATCGAAGCCGGGCTGCCCGGCGCCCGCGTCGAGGTGAGCACCGGCGACAACGTGCACTTCGAGGCGCTCGTGGTCGCGCCCCAGTTCGAGGGGCTGCGCACCCTCAAGCGCCACCAGCTCGTCTATGGCACGCTCGGCGATTCGGTCGGCGGCGAGATCCACGCGCTGTCGATCGAGGCCCTGAACCCGTCCGAATGGGCCGCCCGGGGCGGCTGAGAGAGGCAACATGGACAAGCTGCAGATCCAGGGCGGAACCCGCCTGGACGGCGACGTGCGCATCTCCGGCGCCAAGAACGCCGCGCTGCCGATCATCGCCGCCGGCCTGCTGCAGGAGGGGCCGGTCACCATCGGCAACGTCCCGCACCTCAAGGACGTCACCACGATGATCTCGCTGCTGGCGCGCATGGGCGTCAGCGTCACGGTGGGCGAGAAGATGCAGGTCGAGGTCGACCCGGGGCCGATCCACGACTTCGTCGCGCCGTACGAACTCGTGAAGACCATGCGCGCCTCGATCCTGGTGCTCGGCCCGCTGCTCGCGCGCTTCGGCCGGGCGACCGTGTCGCTGCCGGGCGGCTGCGCGATCGGCGCCAGGCCGGTCAACCTGCACGTCGAGGGCCTGCGCGCGATGGGCGCCGAGATCGAGATCGAGGGCGGCTACATCCGCGCCAAGGCGTCGCGGCTGCGCGGCGCGCGCCTGGTGCTGGACACGGTGACCGTCACCGGCACCGAGAACCTCATGATGGCGGCGACGCTGGCCGAGGGCCGCACGGTGATCGAGAACGCCGCGCGCGAGCCCGAGGTCGTCGACCTCGCGCACTTCCTCGTCAAGATGGGCGCGCAGATCACGGGCGTGGGCTCGGATACCCTGGTCATCGACGGCGTGGACCGCCTGCACGGCTGTTCCTACGACGTATTGCCGGACCGCATCGAGACCGGCACCTACCTGGTCGCGGGCGCCATCACGGGCGGCAGGGTCCGCGCGCGCAACACGCGGCCCGATCACCTCGACGCCGTGCTCGCGAAACTGCGCGAGGCCGGTGCCGTGGTCACGACCGGCGCGGACTGGGTCGAGGTCGACATGCAGGGCCGCCGGCCGCGTGCAGTCGATATCCGCACCGCGCCTTATCCGGCGTTCCCGACCGACATGCAGGCGCAGTTCGCCGCGCTCAACTGCGTCGCCGAGGGCGTCGGCACGGTGATCGAGACGATCTTCGAGAACCGCTACATGCACATGCTCGAGCTCGAGCGGCTCGGCGCCGACATCCGGATCGAGGGCCATACCGCCGTGATCCACGGCGTGCCGCACCTGTCCGGCGCGCCCGTGATGGCCACCGACCTGCGCGCCTCGGCCAGCCTGGTCATCGCCGGGCTGGTGGCGCAGGGAACCACCGACGTCGAGCGCATCTACCACATCGACCGCGGCTACGAGTGCATCGAGGAAAAGCTGTCCGGACTCGGCGCCCAGATCCGCCGGGTATAAGAGGGGTCAGACCCCTCTTGGCGCCCCCTTGGCTCCCGCTTGACCCCCGCCTAGCGCCTGGGCCGTTCGGCGACCAGCATCTTCACCGTGATGGCCTGCGGCGTCTCGTTGAACGGCGGCCCGCGCAGCCAGGTGATGCGGGTGGTCTGGCCCGGACGCAGTTGCGCGATGCGCGCCAGGGCGTCCTGCGCGCCGCGTACCGACTGGCCGTCGATTTCCGTGATGATGTCGCCGCGCTGCATGCCGGCCTCGAGGGCCGGGCTGCCGACGTATAGGCCTGCAACCACGACGGCTCCCACCGGGAACCCGAACTGGCGCGCATGTTCCGCTGGAATGTCCTGTGGCACCACGCCCACCCAGCCGCGCGCCACCCGGCCCTTGGCCAGGATCTCGTCGACGACGCCTCTCACGAGGTCGACGGGGATGGCGAAGCCGATGCCTTCGATGCCGGCCTCGCGCGACAGCACCGCGGTGTTGATGCCGATCAGCATGCCGCGTCCGTCGACCAGTGCCCCGCCGGAATTGCCGAAGTTGATCGCGGCGTCGGTCTGGATGAAGTTCTCGAACGTCGACACGCCGAGCCGGCCGCGGCCGGTCGCGCTGACGATGCCCTGGGTGACCGTCTGGCCCAGGCCCAGCGGATTGCCGATCGCGAGTACCGGGTCGCCCACGCGCAGGCGGTCGGAGCGGCCGAGGGTCATCGCCGGCACGTTCTTGAGAGCGATTCTCAGTACGGCGAGATCCGTGTCGGGGTCGACGCCCACGACCGTCGCATCAGCCTGGCGCCCGTCCTTGAGCTGCACGCGGATCTGCTGCGCGTTCTGGACGACGTGGAAGTTGGTGACCACGTGGCCGATGCCGTCGTAGACGACGCCGGAGCCCAGGCTCTGTTCGACGCGGTCCCGATACGCCGACCAGGCGTCGCCGAACAGCTGTTCCAGGTTGCCCGGATACTGCCGCACGCGCACGACGCGCTCGGTGTAGATGTTGACCACCGCTGGCGCGGCCAGCGCCACCGCATCCGCATATGACACCAGCGGAGCGTCGCTTGCCGCTGCGGGCACGGCGGGAGCCTGGGACGACGCATCGGCGGGCTCCGCGGTGACGGCCTGGCCGGCCGCTTGCGTGCTGGTCGCGGATGGGGCGACAGCCGGCGCGCCGCTGCGCTGGTCCCAGAGCATCCAGCCCAGCGCCACAGCCAGGCCGAGGGTCACCCACGGCCACAACCAGGCCAAGGTCTTGCGAGCTGTCATACGTGTTCTCCGAGGCCAGCGGGCGATGCTGCAGGGCATCATCCGAAACGAACAGGTGTGTATAATGCGCAATCCCATACGGCAACGAAAATCCGTCTGAGCGCAAAGCCAGACAGGTGCCTGGCGGGCGGCATTGCACATCACGGGGTGAGCCGATGAGCGAAGAGGTTGACCAGGGCAGGCGCAAGCTGCTTACAGCAGTGACTGCCATGACGGGCGCGGTGGGCGTTGGTTTCGCCGCGACTCCTTTTCTGGCGTCCTGGAAGCCGAGCGCGCGCGCCAAGGCGCTGGGCGCTCCGGTCGAGCTCGACGTCAGCAAGCTGGAAGCCGGCGCGATGCTCCAGGTCGAGTGGCGAGGCAAGCCCGTCTGGGTGATCCGCCGCACGCCCGAGATGCTGGAGTCGCTGAAGGCGGTCGTGCCGAACCTCGCCGACCCTGGTTCCGACGGTTCCAAGCAGCCCGAGTACGCGAAGAACGAATCGCGCGCCGCCAAGCCCGAGTACCTCGTCGTGCTGGGCGTCTGCACCCACCTCGGCTGCGCGCCCATGAGCCGCTTCGCCAAGGTCGATGCGGAGATGGGCGCCGACTGGCAGGGCGGCTTCTACTGCCCGTGCCATGGCTCGAAGTTCGACCTCGCGGGCCGCGTCTACAAGAACGTGCCGGCGCCGACGAACCTCGAGATCCCGCCGTATTCGTTCGTCGATGACAACCGAATCCTGGTCGGCGTGGACCAGGCGAGGGCTGCGTGATGGCCAGCAATACAGATACCGCCCAGGTCGAGGGCAAGGGCCTGATGGGCTGGATCGACGCGCGCCTGCCGCTCACGAAGATGTGGAAAGAGCATCTCGCCGAGTACTACGCGCCGAAGAACATGAACTTCTGGTACTACTTCGGCTCGCTGTCGTTGTTCGTACTGGTCATCCAGTTGTTGTCGGGCATCTTCCTGACGATGAACTACAAGCCCTCGGCCGCCGAGGCTTTCAACTCGGTCGAGTACATCATGCGCGACCTCGAGTGGGGGTGGTTCATCCGCTACCTGCACTCGACCGGCGCATCGGCCTTCTTCGCAGTCGTCTACCTGCACATGTTCCGCGCGATGCTGTACGGCTCGTACCGCAAGCCGCGCGAGCTGCTGTGGATCTTCGGCATGCTGATCTACTTCGCGCTCTCGGCAGAGGCCTTCATGGGCTACCTGCTGCCCTGGGGCAACCTGTCCTACTGGGGCGCGCAGGTGATCGTGTCGCTGTTCGGCACGATTCCCGTGATCGGCGACGGCCTGGTCGAGTGGATCCGCGGCGACTACTTCATCTCCGACGTCACGCTGAACCGGTTCTTCGCGCTGCACGTGGTGGCCATCCCGCTCGTGCTGATCTTCCTCGTCGTCGCGCACGTGCTGGCGCTGCACGAGGTCGGCTCGAACAACCCGGACGGCATCGAGGTCAAGAAGAACAAGGGCCCCGACGGCAAGCCGCAGGACTGCATCCCGTTCCACCCGTACTACACGGTGAAGGACATCATGGGTGTGGTGTTCTTCCTGATCATCTTCTGCTCGATCCTGTTCTTCGCACCGACGATGGGCGGGCTGTTCCTGGAGACGCCGAACTTCGACGTGGCCAACCCGATGCAGACGCCTGCCCACATCGCCCCGGTGTGGTACTTCACGCCGTTCTACGCGATGCTGCGCGCCGTCCCGGCTTTCGCGGGCACGCAGATATGGGGCGTGATCGTGATGGGCGCCGCCATGGTCATCCTGTTCTTCCTGCCCTGGCTGGACCGCTCGCCCGTGAAGTCGATCCGGTACCGCGGCCCGATCTACAAGATCGGCCTGGCGCTGTTCGTGGTGTCGTTCCTCACGCTCGGCTACTGCGGCATGCAGCCCGCGGTCGAGCCGTACAAGACGATGTCGATCGTCGGCACCATCTACTACTTCGCGTTCTTCCTGCTGATGCCCTGGTACTCGCGCATCGATAGCCACAAGCAGGAGCCGGAGAGGGTCACCTACCATGCGCACTAAGAACAAGATCGCCGCCCTCGTGCTGGCGCTGCTGCCTGTCGCCGCCCTGGGCGCGGGGGGCGGCCCTGCGCTCGCCAAGGCCAGCACCGACATCCACAACACCGCCTCGCTGCAGCGTGGTGCCAGGAACTTCGTCAACTACTGCATGGGTTGCCACTCGGCAAAGTACGTGCGCTGGAACCGCCTCGCGGCGGACCTCCAGATCCCGATGGAGGAAGTCGCCAAGAGCTTCATGCCGCCGGGTGCCAGCGAGCACTCGACCATGATGAGCGCGATGTCGGCGACCGACGGCAAGGTCTGGTTCGGCAACGCGCCGCCGGACCTGTCGATGATCGCGCGCAGCCGCGGCCTCGACTACCTCTACACGTTCATGACGTCCTTCTACGAGGATCCGTCGCGTCCGACCGGCACGAACAACCTGGCACTGCCGGGCGCGGCCATGCCGCACGTGCTCGCGGGCCTGCAGGGCGTGCAGAAGGCCAAGTTCGAGACCGTGACCGGGCCTGACGGCAAGCCCACTCAGCACATGGTCGGCCTCGAGCCGGGCACGCCCGGCACGATGGACGCCAAGCAGTACGCCGAGTTCGTCAACGACACCGTCAACTTCCTCGACTACATCGGCGAGCCCGTCAAGGCGAAGCGCGAGAACCTGGGCGTCTGGGTGATCATGTTCCTGCTCCTGCTGTGGGTGTTCACCTACCTGCTCAAGAAGGAATACTGGAAGGACGTGAAGTAAGGCGGTGAGCGGCAAGGTCACGTCGCGGCGTCCGTACCTCATTCGTGCCATGCACGAGTGGATGACGGACAACGCGCAGACGCCGCACCTGGTCGTCGACGCCGATCACGACGGCGTGGAAGTGCCCCGGGCGCACGTGCGCGAGGGGCGCATCATCCTGAACGTCAGCTGGCAGGCCACACAGGGCCTGCGCCTCGGCAACGATGCGGTCGAGTTCTCCGCGCGTTTCGCCGGGGTTCCCTGGCAGGTGCACGTTCCAGTGCGCGCCGTGGTCGGCATCTATTCCCGCGAGACCGGCCAGGGCATGGTGTTCCAGGAAGACTCCGACGGCGATGCGCCGCCGACCTCGCCGACCTCGCCGACGCCGCCGGCGCCGCCCTCGGGTCCGGGCAGCGACGATTCGCGCAAGCCGCGCCTGCGGATCATCAAGTAGCAGCCGTCACAGGCTGAACGCCGAGCGCAGCAGGCGGCAGTCCGCGGGGCCGCCCGCGCCGCTGACTTCCACCACGTCGAACCGCACCGCCATTCCGGCCAGGTCGCGCCGCGCGCACAGCAGCGACTGCGTGGTGCGCACGATCTTGCGGCGCTTCCGCCAGTCGATGCTGGCAGCGCCGCCGCCGTAGCGGTCGCTTGCGCGGTAGCGCACTTCCACGATTGCCAGCGTGCCGCCTTCCAGCGCCACGATGTCGAGTTCACCGACGCGGGCCCGATAGTTTCGCGCCAGGATGCGGTAGCCGGCAGCCTCGAGATGGAGGCAGGCAGCGTCCTCGGCCGCCCGCCCTGCTGCCAGGTGGGGCGGCAGCGGCTTCACTGTCCGGCTGCTGGCGCTCCGGGTGCCCCCAGCAGGCGCGGCTGGCCGGAACGTACCTGCACCCAGTCCAGGTCACGGCGGATGCGGCGGCCCTTGTCGACGCTCAGTCGCCCCGTCATGCCGGCCATGGGCGTGGCCAGCGGGTTGCGCAGGCTGTGCAGGTCGCCGATCAGGCGATAGGCGTCGACGCCCATGGCGTACAGCCGGCCGCGGCGCGACGTGCGGTCCGGCCACAGCCGCTCGATCTGCTCGCGAAGGCTCGCGAGGCCCGGGTCGATGCCGGACATCCAGGGCATCTCGGGGAACATCACGCCGTTGAGGTCGGCGTTCGCGGCCGGACTGGGCTCGTAGACTTCGGAAGTGGCGTAGGCGGGCAGGTCGCCGATGCGCTGGAACTTGAGCTGAGGCCTGACCAGGCGACCCTGCACAGGCTGGCCGGGCATGAAGATGAACTGCGCGTCGACCCGCCGGGCCGCCGCGAGGTCGGCCTTGCCCGGGCCACCCTGGCCCAGCAGGTCGACCAGGATCTGCTCGAAGTCGGCCGTGCCGGTGGGGTAGACGTGCTTGTCGACCAGCGCTCCGCCCCCGGCCACGAGTTCCGCCGAGAACGCCGCCAGCACGCGCTGGCCCCACTCGCCTTCGGGGACCAGGGCGACCCCGCGCGGCCGGCCGTCGGCGATGACCCGCCTGGCCACCTCTCGCGCCTCGTCCTCGGGCGACAGCGCAAACTGGTAGAAGCGCTGGGGCGTCACGGCGCCCTCCGCGAGGAAGTTGAGCGCCAGCGTGGTGGCGCGACCGTCCGCGACGCGCGCGAGCGCAGCCACCTCCTCGCGCGTGAGCGGCCCGACGACGGCGTCGGCGCCTTCCGTGACGGCGGCGAGGTAGGCGCTCGCGACGTCGCGTGCCGCCACGTCGTAGAGGCGGATGCGCGGCCGTACGCCGGGGCTGGCCTGGTAGTACGCTGACAGGAAGCCGTCGCGGACGGCGATCCCGGCCTGCTGCGCGCGTCCGGACAGCGGCAGCAGCAGCGCGATCTGCTGCGGTTCGCCGCGCACCTGCACGCGCGCGGCCTGGCCGGACGGCCCGTCTGCGCCGCTGCGTGCGGCGACGCCGGCCGGCTGCCGGTCCGCGGCGCCGCTGCGCGGCTGCATGGCGCCGGTGCCGCCCGCCTGGCAGGCGCCCAGCAGCAGTGCGAGGCCCAGCGCCGCGAGGCGCCGGCCGGGCTTGAATGGGGTGCTTGGCTCGTTCAGTTGCATCTTGGGGCTGCCTTGGCGAGGATCGTCGGGCCGCAACTCACGGCGGGGAGGCGATTATAAGTGTCCGGACAGGGTGTGCTTTACGTCGTGGCGACGCCGATCGGCAACATGGGCGATCTCACGGCAAGGGCGCGCGAGGCGCTCGCGGCCGCCGCCGTGGTCGCTGCCGAGGATACGCGCCACACCGGCCAGCTGCTGCGCATGATCGGCCTCGACCGGCCGATGGTGTCCCTGCACGAGCACAACGAGGCTGAGCGCGTCGCCGAGCTGGTGGCGCGGGTCGCAGCCGGCGAGGCCGTGGCGCTCGTCAGCGACGCTGGCACGCCGCTGGTCAGCGACCCGGGTTTCCTGCTGGTTCGCGCGGTTCGCAAGGCTGGACTCCGCGTGTCGCCGGTGCCCGGCGCATGTGCTGCGATCGCCGCGCTGTCGGTCGCCGGCCTGCCCAGCGATCGCTTCTGTTTCGAGGGATTCCTGCCGGCGCGCGGCGCGGCGCGGCGCGCGCGCCTCGAGGCGCTGGCGGTCGAGTCGCGCACGCTGGTTTTCTACGAGGCGCCGGCGCGCATCGCGGATTGCCTCGAGGATCTCGCCGCGGCATTCGGCGCGGCGCGGGAGGCGACGGTCGCGCGCGAACTCACCAAGCTGCACGAGACGCTCTATCACGGCACGCTCGGCGAACTGGCCGGTCTGCCGGCCCGCGATCCCAACCTCGCGCGCGGCGAAATCGTGATCGTGGTGGCCGGCGCAGACGTGGCCCTCGAGGCAGCCGACACCGCCGAACTCGATCGCGTGCTGGGCCTGCTGCTCGCGGAACTGCCTGTTTCGCAGGCCGCCAGGCTTGCCGCCAGCCTCACGGGCCTGCACCGCAACGACTGTTACGCGAGGGCGCTGGCCTTGCGGCAGGGCAGCTGAAAAGGCCTGCTTGAGTTCGGGGTCCATGAAGCCTATCTTGCAGC
>JADZCS010000126.1 GCA_020851435.1 Gammaproteobacteria bacterium
GGCGATCGAGATCCTCAACCAGACCAAGGACGAGCGCGCGCTCAAGCACCTGATCGAGGCGAGCCGGGACAGCGACTGGTGGGTCAGCGAGCGCGCGGTCGACGCGATCGGCGCCATCGGCAACCGCAAGGCCGTGCCGCGCCTCATCGAAATGCTGTCCGAAAATCCGGCCTCGTTCCCGACGGTGGCCCGGGCGCTCGGCAAGATCGGCGATCCCCACGGCGTGGACGCGCTGCTGCCCCTGCTCAAGCGCACGGAAAGCGACGTGCGCATCGACGTCATGGCCGCGCTGTCCAAGCTGGCTGACGACCGCCGCTGCGAGGAAATCCGCAACGCCCTGCTGCCACAGACCGGCGACCCGGAACCCGCCGTGGCGCAGGCCGCCGCGCACGCAGTCACCGAAATCGAGGCCCGCTTCGGCCTGGCGACGGGGCTGGCCGGAACCGGATCCTTCGGCGGCACGGGTGCGGGCAGGGGCGGCGCCTCGGGCACGCGGCCGGCGCCCACCGCGGACGCCGGCAAGACCATGCTCATGGACTCGGCGGACGTCGCCGCGATCATGAAAGCCGCCGAGGCGCAGGGGAAACTCGACATCTCGACGCTGAAGCCCGGCGACGTCCTCGACGGCCGTTACAAGTTCATCCAGAAGATCGGCAAGGGCGCCTTCGGCACCGTGCTCCTCATGGAAGACTCCATGGTCAGCGAGCAGCTGATCCTGAAGTTCCTGAACCCCAACGTGTCCCAGGACCAGGAGATGATGCAGCGGTTCGTGCACGAGCTGCGCTACAGCCGCAAGATCACGCACCCGAACGTCATCCGCATCTACGACTTCATGCAGATTCGCGGCAACTACGCGATCTCGATGGAGTACTTCCCCTCGCACACCCTCGGCGCCGAGCTCGAGGACGGCAAGCCGATGGACCTCAAGCGGGCGGTGCGCTTCGGCACCGACATCGCCACGGGCATGATCGTCGCGCACGCCGCGGGCATCGTGCACCGCGACCTCAAGCCGGCGAACGTGCTGATCAACGACGAATCGGTGCTCAAGATCGTCGACTTCGGCGTGGCCGCGGCGCACAAGGAAGGCGACACCCAGCTGACCAAGACCGGATATGTGATCGGCTCGCCGAAGTACATGGCGCCGGAGCAGATCCTGGGCAAGAAGGTCGACGAGCGCGCCGACATCTACTCGGTCGGCGTCATCCTGTACGAAATGCTGACCGGCACGCCGCCCTATCACCGCGGCGACCACATGTCGGTGATGTACCAGCACGTCCAGGGCAAGGCGCTCAAGCCGATCGATGTCAATCCGGCGTTGCCGCAGGCGCTGTCGGACATCGTGGCCAAGGCCATGTCGGTGGACAAGGAAAAGCGCTTCCAGTCGATGGAAGAGCTCAAGGTGGCGCTCGAGCCCTTCTTGTGATTCACTCTCGGGCCAATGCCACGCATTGATGCCTTCCTGAAGCTGGGTCTCGCCCAGGGGTGCTCCGACGTGCACCTCGCCGTCGGCGTGCCCCCGATGCTGCGCATGAACGGCGATCTCACCCCGATCCGCTTTCGCGACCTGGGCGGCCCGGAGCTCGAGAGCTACGTGGTCGAGATCATGAACCGGCACCACCAGGACCAGTTCCGCGCGGGCCACGACGTGGACTTCTCCTACGTCGCTGGCGACGGCGGCCGTTTCCGCGTGAACGTCTTCCGCAAGGACTCCGGCGTCGGCGCCGTGTTCCGCTCCATCCCGGGCGAGGTGCCCTCGCTCGAGAGCCTCAACCTGCCGCCGATCGTCGCCAAGCTCTGCGACTTCCACCAGGGCATGATCCTGGTGACCGGCTCGACGGGCACCGGCAAGTCCACGACGCTGGCGGCGATGATCGACCTGCTGAACAAGACCCGGCGGCTCAACATCATCAGCCTCGAGGACCCGATCGAGTTCGTCCACCGCAGCAAGCAGAGCCAGGTGATCCAGCGCGAGCTCGGCACCCACCTGCCCTCCTTCGCCGAGGGCGTGCGCGCCGCCATGCGCGAGGACCCGGACGTGATCCTGGTCGGCGAAATGCGCGATGCCGCCACCATCTCGATGGCCATGACGGCAGCCGAAACGGGTCACCTGGTGCTGGGGACCCTGCACACCACCAGCGCGGTGAAGACCATCGACCGCATCATCGACGCCCTGCCGATCGACGAGCGCGAGCAGACCAAGTCGTTCCTGGCGCAGAGCCTGATCGCGGTGGTCACGCAGGTCCTGATCAAGAAGCCCGACGGTCGCGGCCGCAAGGCCATCTGCGAAGTCATGGTGATGACCAAGGCCATCGCCAAGCTGGTCCAGACCGACCAGACACACCAGATCACCGCCCAGCTGCAGACCGGGCGCGACCTGGGCATGCAGACGCTCGACCAGTCCATGCTCGCCGCCATCCAGGCCCGCGAGATCGACCCCGACGACGCCTACGGCTACGCGACCGACAAGCGCGCCTTCGCCAAGCACGTGGTCGACCGCAGCCTCCTGCCGCGCTTCGACATCGCCGACTGACGCCGACCATGCCGCAAATCGACGAACTCCTCGAGGAAGTGCTCAAGCGCAGCGGTTCGGACCTCCACCTGCTGGCGGGCGACCCGCCGCGCGTCCGGCAGTACGGCCAGCTCACGCCTCTGCGCGAGGAACCGCTCAAGGGCGACTTCGTGCGCGAGGCGCTGCACGAGATCATGCCGCGCCAGGCGGCCGATCGCCTGGAACTGCACGACGGAGCGGACTTCGCCTACGCGATGGACACGCGGGCGCGGTTCCGCGTCAACGTCCTGCGGCACCTGAACGGCCTGGGCGCGGTGTTTCGCGCCATCCCGTCCCAGGCGCTGACGCTGGACCAGCTCAACATGCCGGATGCGGTCCGCAACCTGTGCAAGGTCAACAGCGGCCTCATCCTGGTGACGGGCAAGACCGGTTCCGGCAAGTCGACCACGCTGGCGGCGATGATCGACGACCTCAACGTCAAGATGAAGGGCCACATCCTGACGATCGAGGACCCGATCGAGTTCGTGCACCAGCGCAAGAACTGCCTGATCAGCCAGCGCGAGATCGGGACGCACACGCCCTCGTTTCCCGAGGCCCTGCACTCGGCGCTGCGCGAGGACCCGGACATCATCCTGGTCGGCGAGCTGCGCGACCTCGAGACCATCGGCACGGCCATCACCGCCGCCGAGATGGGCATCCTGGTCATGGCCACGCTGCACACCAACGGCGCGGCCGCCACGGTCGACCGCATCGTCAACGCCTTCCCCGCCGACAAGCAGGCCCACGTGCGCACCATGCTGTCGACCTCCCTGCGCGGCGTCATCTCCCAGCAGCTGATCCGCCGCAAGGGTCCCGCGGGACGGGTGGCGGCGCTCGAGATCATGGTCAATACGCCGGCCATCGCCAACCTCATCCGGCAGGGCAAGATCGACCAGCTGGAAAACGCGATCCAGTCCGGTGCCGGCCTGGGCATGCGCACCATGGACTCGGCCATCCAGCAACTGCTGGACAGCGCCCAGATCAGCGGCCGCTCGGCCTACGAGAAGGGCATGAGCAAGTCCCGCTTCGAGGCGGTCAAGGACCTCGACTGAACCGGGCCCCGGATCGGGCATAATTGCGGGTCCAGCCAAGGACCCCGCCATGACCCGCCGCATCCTCGTCACCAGCGCCCTGCCCTACGCCAACGGGCCGACCCACCTCGGTCACCTGATCGAGGCGATCCAGACGGATATCTGGGTCCGCTCGCAGCGCCTGTCCGGCCACGAGTGCATCTACGTGTGTGCAGACGACACGCACGGCACGCCGATCATGCTCAAGGCGCAGCAGGAGGGCACGACGCCCGAGGCCGTCATCGCCGCCGTGGGCATCGAACGGCGCCGCGACTACGCCGACTTCCAGATCGGCTTCGACAACTACTACACCACGCACTCGCCGGAGAACGTCGCGCAGACCCACGACATCTTCGGCAAGCTCGTCGCGGGCGGGCACATCGCCACGCGCAGCATCAAGCAGGCCTACGACGAGAAAGCCGGCATGTTACTGCCGGACCGCTACGTGCGGGGCAGCTGCCCGCGCTGCGGCGCCCCCGACCAGTACGGCGACAGCTGCGAGGTCTGCGGCGCTACCTACGCACCCTCGGACCTCGTCAACCCGCTGTCGGTCATCAGCGGCACGCCGCCGGTGGAGCGCGAGTCCGAGCACCTGTTCTTCAAGCTCGGCGACTTCGAGCAGATGCTGCGCGAGTGGACGGGCGGCGGCGCGCTGCAGGCCGGCGTCCGCAACAAGCTCGAAGAGTGGTTCGGCCAGGGCCTGCGCGACTGGGACATCTCGCGCGACGCGCCCTATTTCGGCATCGAGATCCCCGGCCATCCCGGCAAGTATTTCTACGTCTGGCTGGATGCGCCGATCGGCTACATGGCGAGCTTCCGCGACCTGTGCAACAAGAGCGGGCTGCGCTTCGAGGACTGGTGGGGCGCGGACAGCAGCGCCGAGCTGTACCACTTCATCGGCAAGGACATCATCTACTTCCACACGCTGTTCTGGCCGGCGACGCTGCACGGCGCGGGCTACCGCGTGCCCAACGGCGTGTTCGCGCACGGCTTCCTGACCATCAACGGCGAGAAGATGTCGAAGTCGCGCGGCACGTTCATCACCGTGCGCCGTTACCTCGATCACCTGCCGGCCTCGCACCTGCGCTACTACTTCGCGAGCAAGCTGTCCGACGGCCTCGAGGACATGGACCTCAACCTCGACGAGTTCGCGCTCAAGGTCAACGCCGACGTGGTCGGCAAGCTCGTCAACATCGCCAGCCGCTGCGCGGGCTTCATCACGCGCGGCCACGACGGCCGCCTGGCCGACGTGCTGCCCGACATGCCGCTGTTCGAGGAATTCGCGGCTGCAACGCCGCGCATCACCGCGCTGTACGACGCGCGCGACTACTCGGCTGCGATCCGCGAGATCATGGCGCTCGCCGACCGCGCCAACCTGTACATCGACCAGAACAAGCCCTGGCTGCTCGCCAAGGACCCGCTGCGCGCCGCTGACGTGCAGGCCGTGTGCACGCAGGGCCTGAACCTGTTCCGGCTGCTGATGGGCTGGCTCAAGCCCGTGCTACCGGAGATGGCGGAACAGGCCGAGGCCTTCCTGTGCTCGCCCGTAAAGGGCTGGGGCGACCTGTACCGACCGCTGCTCGGCAGCAGCATCCGTCCGTACGAGGCGCTGGCGACGCGCCTGGATGCGAAGCAGGTCGACAAGATCATCGAGGCGCCGCCCGTGGTCGCGCCGCCTGCTGCCGCGCCGGCCGCGGCGCCGGCCAGCAAGCCGGCGAAGGCGGCCAGACCCGCTGCCGCCGAGGCCGCGCCTCCGGCGACGATCACGATCGAGGACTTCCAGAAGCTCGACCTGCGCGTGGCGCGCGTCGACAAGGCCGAACTCGTCGAGGGCTCCGACAAGCTGCTCAGGCTCACGCTGGACGTGGGCGGGGAAACTCGCACGGTGTTCTCGGGGATCCGCGAGGCCTACGAGCCTGGCCGGCTCGAAGGCCGGCTGGTGGTGCTGGTCGCCAACCTCGCGCCGCGCAAGATGCGCTTCGGCGTTTCCGAGGGCATGGTGCTGTCGGCCGGCCCCGGCGGCAGCGACCTGTTCGTGATCTCGCCCGAAGCCGGCGCCACGCCAGGCATGGCGGTCAAGTAGCAAGGTCGCCGTGGACGCGACACCAGACCTCGCCACGCGCATCGACGCCCTGTTGCCGCAGACGCAGTGCACGCGCTGCGGCTACCAGGGATGCAGGCCGTATGCCGAGGCCATCGCCTCGGGTGCTGCGCGCATCAACCGCTGTCCGCCCGGCGGGGAGCCCGTGCTCGCCGCACTGGCGGCCCTGCTGGGCGCCGACGCGGAGCCCGTCGACCCGGACTGCGGTCCCGTGCAGCCGCCACGCGTCGCCGTCATCGTCGAGGCCGAATGCATCGGCTGCGCGAAGTGCATCGACGCCTGCCCGACCGACGCGATCGTCGGCGCGCGCAAGTGGATGCACACCGTGATCGCCAGCGAGTGCACGGGCTGCGAGCTGTGCATCCCGCCCTGCCCCGTGGACTGCATCGTCATGGAGCCCGACCCGGCCCGGCCTGCGCGCCTCCCGACGGCAGACGAGATCGGGGCCGCGGCAGCTGGCTTCCGCCGCCGCTACGAAGCCCGCCTCGCCCGCCGCGCGCGCGACGAGGCCGAACGCCGGGCCGCCCTCGCGGCCGTTGCGAGGCCCGCATGAGCACCGCCAGGCCCAGGCTCATGAAGCCAGCCCATCGGCTCGCGATGTTCGAGACGCTGCGTGCCGCCAACCCCCATCCGACCACCGAGCTGGAGTACGCGACACCCTTCCAGCTGCTGGTCGCCGTGATCCTGTCGGCACAGGCCACCGACAAGGGCGTCAACCTCGCGAC
>JADZCS010000127.1 GCA_020851435.1 Gammaproteobacteria bacterium
GGCACAGCGAGTAGGGGTTGGCCAGTTCCCTGCGCAGCGCCTTGTTGCCAGCCGCTTCCTTGACCACGTTGAGCAGGCTGGCCACGGTGCCGCCCGAGAAGCCGCCGCGCATGGCGCGGACGCGCAGCTTGGTCCGCGTAAGCGGCTGGCCGTAGCGGGCGCGCGCTTCGCGTTGCAGGAAGTGCACGCCGAGATCCGAAGGGATGGAGTCGAAGCCGCAGCAGTGCACGATGCGCGCGCCGGAGCGGCGCGCGTCGAGTTCGTAGCGGTCGATCATGCGCCGGATCCACTGCACCTCGCCTGTCAGGTCGCAGTAGTCGGTGCCGGTCGCGGTGCAGACCTTGACCAGCGGCTCGCCGTAGAGCGCGTAGGGCCCGACCGTGGAAACCACGACCCGCGTCGCCGCGCACAGCTTCGCGAGCGCGGCCTCGTCGGCGGCATCGGCGACCAGCGTGGGCAGTCCCGCGGCCGTGGGCCCAAGGTGCTGCAGCAGTTCGTCGAGCTTCGGCTGTGAGCGGCCGGCGATCGCCCAGCGCAGCTCGCCGTTCGTGCCGAACTGCTCCAGCAGGTAGCGGGCGAGGATCTGGCCGACGAAGCTCGTCGCGCCGAAGACGACCAGGTCGAAGGGTTTGCTTGCCATGGGCGCATGCTAGCGCGCCTTGCCAGGCCGTTGCCGCTAGAATCGGGCCTGGCTTCGCCGAGGTCCCTTCATGCACCCACCGTTCCGCCCCGCCGGCGCCCTGCTGGCGACCCTCGTCCTGGTCCTCGCGGGCTGCCAGCATGCCCCCGCCGACGCGGCGGCAACCCGGGCGGCTGGTGGGGTCGCGGCCGCCAACCCGTTGGCCGTCGAGGCTGGGCTCGAGGTGCTGCGCAGGGGCGGGAGCGCGGTGGACGCCGCGGTGGCGGTGCAGTCCGTGCTGGGGCTGGTCGAGCCCCAGAGCTCGGGCCTGGGCGGCGGCGCCTTCCTGATGGTGTTCGACGCCCGGACCGGCAAGGTCACGGCCTTCAATGGCCGCGAGACCGCGCCGGCCGGCGCCGCCCCCGACATGTTCCTGGGGCCCGACGGCAAGGCCATGCCTTTCGGCGACGCGGTCATGAGCGGCCGCTCGACCGGCGTGCCCGGGGCGATGGCCATGCTCGGCGAGGCGCAGGCGCGCTTCGGCAAGCTGCCGTGGAAGTCGCTGTTCGAGCCGGGTATCCGCCTGGCCGAGCAGGGCGTCCTGGTCCCGAAGCGCCTGGCGCGCTTCGTGAACAGCACCTTCCCGCAGGCTCAGGGCGCCGATGCGCGTGCGTTGTTCGCGCGCCCGGACGGCACGCCCCTGCAGGCGGGCGACCCGTTCAGGAACCCGGCCTATGCGGCCACGCTCAGGATCCTCGCCAGCGAGGGTCCGCGCGCGCTGCTGGGCGGTGAGATCGCCGCTGCCATCGTCGCGCGCACAGGCGCCGAGCCGCGGCCCGGCACCATGACCCTGGCCGACCTCGCGGCCTACCAGCCGCGCGTCGAGGAGCCGCTCTGCGCGCCCTACCGCGTGTACGTCGTGTGCGTGCCGCCGCCGCCGTCCAGCGGCGTCGCCCTGCTGCAGATGCTCGCGATACTGGAACACACCGATATCGCCGCGCGTGGCCCGACGGATCCGCAGGCCTGGTTCCTGTTCGCCGAAGCCAGCCGCCTCATGTACGCGGACCGGGATCGATATGTCGCGGACCCGGCGTTCGTGCCGGTTCCGGTGGCCGGCCTGCTCGATCCCGGCTATGTCCGGGCGCGCGCGGCCCTGATCGGCGAACGCGCCGGCGCGGCGCCGGCCGCGGGCGAGCCGCCAGGCTATCGCCGCGGCGCCGATGCGACGCAGGAGCCGGGCGGCACGAGCCACTTCGTGGTGGTCGATGCGGCCGGCAACGCCGTGTCGATGACGACCACGGTCGAGTCTCTGTTCGGCTCCGGGCGCTCGGTCAACGGCTGGTTCCTCAACAACCAGCTCACCGATTTCTCGCTGGTGCCGGTCGAAGACGGCGCGCCGGTCGCCAACGCCGTCGCCGGCGGCAAGCGGCCGCGCTCGTCGATGGCGCCAGTGATCGTGCTCGATCGCCAGGGGCGACTGGTGGCGGCGCTGGGCTCGCCGGGCGGCTCGGCGATCCTCGGCTACAACGCCAAGACCCTGGTCGCCCTGCTGGCCTGGAACCTGCCGCTGCAACAGGCGATCGACCTTCCCAATCTCATCGCCCGCGGCGAAGCTTTTGCCGGCGAGGCCGCCAAGTTCGCGCCCGAGGTGCTCGCGGGGCTTGCGGCGAGGGGCGTTGAGGTCAAGCCCGGCCGAGGCGAGGAATCCGGCCTGCACGGCGTCGTCGTGCGCGAAGGCGGCCGGCTCGAGGGCGCCGCAGATCCACGTCGCGAGGGTCGCTGGCTCGAAGCCACGCCCGTGCGCTGAACATACCCGTACCAGGAAATCCCGTATGACCAACGCACTCATCGTCCAGGACCGCAGCTTCGTGCACACCGCGCTGGGTCACGTCCACATCGTGCAGGCCGGGCCGCGCACGGGCATTCCCATCGTGCTCATGCACCAGACGCCGCGCTCGGTCGACGAGTTTGCCGAGGTGATTCCGCTGCTGGCCGCCACGCGCCATGTGATCGCCGTCGACACGCCGGGCTATGGCTGTTCCGACCGGCCGGCCACGCAGCCGACGGTGGCCGACTACGCGGGCGTGATGATCGAGGTGCTCGACGCGCTGGGCCTGCCCAAGGCCTATTTCGTCGGCCATCACACGGGCGCCATCATCGCCGTCGAAGTGGCGGCGGGACATCCCGAGCGCGTCGCGGGCGTCGGCCTGTCCGGTCCCGTGTACACCGATGCCGCAGGCCGCGCCGCGCTCATGCCGTTCTTCAAGCAGTGGCAGGTCAAGCCCGACGGCTCGCACTTCGCCGAGAAGTGGCAGCGCATGTTCAACTGGACGCAGGCCGGCCCGGAGCTGGTGCAGCGCCTGGTCGTCGACCTGTTCGCCGCCGGCCAGACCAGTGAATTCGGCCACTGGGCCATCGGCGAGTACTACATGGAAGACCGCCTGCCGCTCGTGAAGGGGCCGGCGCTGATCCTGCAGGGCGAGCGCGACACGTTCTGCGACGCGGCGATGCGCAAGCGCTTCATGGATGCGTTCTCGCCCAGCCGCGAGGTGATGATTCCGGGGGCGGGCATCTTCCTGCCGAACGAGGCGCCCGAGGCGTTCGCGGCTGCCATCACCGATTTCCTGCGCTAGCGCGAGCGCTCGCGGTACAGCAGGTAGAGGCCGGCGGCGACGACGACGGCCGCACCGGCGAGCAGGCGGGCCGTCGGCAGCGTCTGCCAGACGACCCAGTCGATGCCCACGGCCCAGATCAGGGCCGTGTACTCGAAGGGCGCGACCAGCGAGGCCGGCGCCAGCCGGAAGGCCTCGGTGATCAGGTGCTGGCCGATGTAGCCGCACAGGCCGACCGCGAGAATCCACGGCAGGTCCGCCAGCCGCACGGCCACCCAGTCGGGCGCCGCCAGCGCGCCCGCGCCGATGCCCACGATCACCAGGAACCAGAACACCATCGATGGCGTGCTGTCGGTTCGGGCGAGCAGGCGCACCGACACTACCTGGAAGGCGTAGGCGATCGCAGCCGCCAGCGAGGCTAGGCCGGCGGCCGTCGCGAGGCCGGCGGCGGTCGGATTGAGCATGACCATGACGCCCGCCAGCCCGACGATGATCGCGCCGATGCGGTGTGCGTCGACGCGCTCGCCGAGCACGAAGGTCGCCGCGCCCACGACCAGCAGCGGCGCGCACATGAACACCGCATAGGTGGCCGACATGCTGCCGCGGTTCAGGGACCAGATGAATCCCCACAGCATGAAGATGGCCAGTCCGCCGCGGAGCAGGTGCAGGCGGATGTTGACCGGACGCAGCAGGTGCCAGCGGCCGGATCCGGCCAGCGCCAGCAGCACGAAGGGCAGCGAGCCGAGGCCGCGCAGGCTCGCCACCTGCAGTGCGGGGTACTGCGTGGCGAGCTGCTTCATGAGCGCGTCCATGATGGCGAACGCGCCGATGGCCGCGAGCATCAGGAACACGCCGCGGGTATGTCGCGCCTCGGAAGTGGCAGAATCGGTGGACCGGCGCGGGCGGAAAGGCATGGACATCGCGCCAGTCTAGCAGCGCCGGCACGGCGTGATGGAGGCAGCATGTCGCTCGCAATCGGACCCTCGGACGTGGCGGCCGCGGCCCGGCGCATCGCCGGTATCGCGCATCGGACGCCGGTGCTGACCTCGGCCACCGCCAATGCGCGCGTCGGCGCCGAGCTGTTCTTCAAGTGCGAGAACCTTCAGCGCACGGGATCCTTCAAGTTCCGTGGCGCCTGCAATGCGCTCTCGCGCTTCACGCCCGGGCAGCGCAAGGCCGGCGTGCTGGCGTTCTCGTCGGGCAACCATGCCCAGGCCGTCGCGCTCGCGGCGCGCCTGCTGGGCATGCCGGCGGTGATCGTGATGCCGGAAGACGCGCCCAGCCTCAAGATCGAGGCCACGCGCGGCTACGGCGCCGAGGTCATTCTCTACGACCGCTACACGGTCGATCGCGAGGTGCTGGGCCGCCGCATCGCGGACGAGCGCGGCATGACGCTTGTCCCGCCCTACGATCACGCCGACGTGATGGCTGGCCAGGGCACGGCGGCCGCCGAGCTGATCGAAGAGGTCGGGCCGCTGGACCTGCTGCTGGTCTGCGTGGGCGGTGGCGGATTGCTCTCGGGCTGCGCCGTGGCGACACGCGCGCTGTCGCCGCAGTGTCGTGTGTTCGGCGTGGAACCCGAGGCCGGCAACGACGTGCAGCAGTCGCTCGCCGCCGGACACATCGTCCACATCGACGTGCCGCGCACGATCGCCGACGGCGCCCAGACGCAGCATGCCGGCACGCTGACCTTTCCTGTCATCCAGTCGCTGGTCGCGGGCATCGAGACGGTGAGCGACGCGGAACTGGTCGCCACCATGGGGTTTTTCGCCGAGCGCATGAAGCTGGTGGTGGAGCCCACGGGGTGCCTGGCGGCCGCCGCGGCACTCCATGGCAAGGTCGGCCTGGCGGACCGGCGCGTCGGAATCATCGTCTCCGGCGGCAACGTCGGCGTGGCGCGATACGCGGCGCTGCTGGGTGGCGAACTTGCCTGAGCCCCAGGCGCAGCTCTTCGCGCCAGCGCCACTCCCGCGCGAGGAGCTGATCGCCACCTGCGTGACGCTGCTGCGCGGTTTCGCGGCGCCAACGGCAGCGCTGGTCGCGGCGATCGAGGCCATCGCGGCGCAGGCGCCGTTCCGCTGCCTGCAGACGCCTGGCGGCGGCACCATGTCGGTGGCCATGAGCAACTGCGGCGCCTGGGGCTGGCACAGCGACCGGCGCGGCTATCGCTACGTCGCGCAGGATCCCCTCTCGGCGCAGGCCTGGCCTGCCATGCCCGCAGCGTTCCTGGGGCTCGCGCAGGCGGCAGCGCTGCGTGGCGGATTTCCTGGCTTCGAGCCGGACTGCTGCCTGGTCAACCGCTATGTCGTCGGTGCGCAGATGGGTGCGCACCGCGACTTCGACGAGCTCGACATGCGTCACCCGATCGTGTCCGTGTCGATCGGCCTGCCGGCGAGGTTCAGCTGGCACGGCGCGACGCGCCGCGAGCCGGCGCGGAAGCTCGCGCTGCACGACGGCGACGTGCTGGTCTGGGGCGGCGAGGCGCGCGCGGGCTATCACGCCGTGAGTCGGCTGGCCGCGCCTGTGGGCGATGCTCCCGGGGTGCCACGCGACCCCGAGCTCGGACCGCTGCGCTACAACCTGACTTTCCGGCGCGCGCGCTAGGCCTCAGCCCATCGCGTTCACGCCCCCAGCCAGAGCATCAGCGCGTGCGTGGGCGCGAAGATCAGTCCGACGTAGCCGACGTAGAGCATCGTCATCCATGCGGCGGCGCCAAAGCGCTGCTGCACGCGGCCGAGACCATAGGCCCAGTTGATGTTGCGCTCGGGTCCGCCCAGCCAGCGCGAGGCCGGCAGCACCACCAGCATCAGCAGCATCGCATCCACGAGGCCGTGCCGGTCGTAGCCGAAGGTCAGCATCATCCACGCCAGCAGCAGTGGCAGCGGCACGTGGAACA
>JADZCS010000128.1 GCA_020851435.1 Gammaproteobacteria bacterium
GGCCGGCGCTGCGGTGGCGGTGATCGCGGTCATCGTGCCGCAGGCTGCGAGGATGCAGGCAAGGGCGCGCAAGCTGGTCGACGACATTCCTGGTTCTCCGGTCCGCCGCGTCGGTCGCGGTAAGACGCGCAATTTACGGTAGTGGGAACCCGCAGCGCCAGCGGGCTTGTGCCAAAATGAAGCGATGAATACACCCGCCCAGGACAGCGCAGGGACGCTGGAGTCGGCCGCGCGCCAGCTCGAGGCCCACGCCGACTACCGGGTGCTGCGCCGGCTCGACCCCGCGCGCCAGTATCCGCCCCTGCCGGCCGGCGCGCCCCGCGCTCGCGCCTGTGTACTGGACACCGAAACCACCGGTACCGATCCCGCGGCCGACCAGATGATCGAACTGGGCATCGTGGTGTTCGACTATGACCGCGAGACCGGCCAGGTCGGCCCGGTGCTCGGCGTTTACGACGGCCTGGAGGACCCGGGCAGGCCCATTCCGCCCGAATCGACGGCGATCCACGGCATCACCGACGAGATGGTCGCGGGCAAGCGCCTGGACGAAGCGGAGATCGCCACGGTCATGGGCGGCGTCGGCCTGGTGATCGCGCACAACGCCAGCTTCGACCGGCGCTTCGTCGAGGCGCGGTTGCCGACTTTCGCGAACCTGCCCTGGGCCTGCTCCTTCCGCGAGGTGCCCTGGCGCGACGCCGGCGGCGGCAGCGCCGCGCTCGAGTTCCTGGCCTATCGCGCCGGATTCTTCTACGAGGGTCATCGTGCGGAGATCGACTGCCGCGCGCTGCTCGAGGTGCTGTCGCGGCCGCTGGGCCAGGGTTCGGACACGGCGCTCAAGGTGCTGCTCGCGAGCGCGCGCCAGCCGACGCATCGCCTGTGGGCCACCGGCTCGCCGTTCGAGTCCAAGGACCTGCTCAGGACGCGCGGCTACCGCTGGAATGCGCCACTGCGCTGCTGGAGCGTCGACCTCACGCCCGAGCGCGTCGAGGCCGAACTCGCGTGGCTGAAGTCGGCCGTCTATGGCGGCCGCAGCATGGCGCTGGACCTCGACGTGCTCGATGCCCGCGCGCGCTACTCGGAGCGCACGGGCCGCCGCGAGCGCGTGCGCACCTGATCGACGGCGGCGCGATCAGCGCGCCGCGAGGTGCTCGCCCAGGAAGCGCTCGAGTTCTTCCAGCGTGCGGGTGCGCGTCGCCGGCTTCGACAGCCAGTGGTCCTCGCCCGGCAGCCACACCAGCCGGTGGACCTTGCCGTACCGGGCCAGTTCGCGCGCCATGGTAGCGGCCTGGCCAGGCGGCACGACCGTGTCCTGCTCGCCGTGGATCAGCAGCACCGGCGCAAGGATTCCCTTCGCGGCGCGCGCCGGCGACGCGGCGATCACCGCCGGGTCGCCCGCCAGGCCGATGTGGTCCTTCCAGTAGGCGAGCGAGTTCGATTC
This sequence comes from Gammaproteobacteria bacterium, assembly GCA_020851435.1. Lineage (GTDB taxonomy): Bacteria > Pseudomonadota > Gammaproteobacteria > Steroidobacterales > Steroidobacteraceae > JADZCS01. The sequence goes on from JADZCS010000128.1 coordinate 1,439, forward strand.
CTTGCCGCCCTTCTCCTGGGAGTAGCCGAGCATGTTCGGCAGGTCCGAGATGCCGTTGATGCTGGCGGCGCAGGCGTACAGGTCCGGCGTGAACGCGGCGCCCGCGAGCGCGGCGTAACCGCCGTAGCTGGCGCCGACGATGCAGATCCGCTTCGGGTCGGCGATGCCCTGCGCGACCATCGCCTTGACGCCATCGCTGACGTCGTCCTGCATCAACCGGCCCCACTGCCGGTAGCCTGCAAGGCGGTGCGCCTCGCTGAAACCCGTCGAGCCGCGGAACTGCGGCTGCAGGACCGCATAGCCGCGCGAGGCCAGGAACTGCGCGAGGTAGTCGAACGTCGGATAGTCGCGATCCTCGGGGCCACCATGCGGCAGCACCACCATTGGCAGTCTTTCGACTTGCAGGTCGGCCGGCAGCACGAGGTAGGCCGGGATCGGGTGCCCGTCGCGCGCCCGGTAGCTGATCTCGCGGACCTGGCCCAGGCGGGCGCCCGCGAGCGAAGGGTAGGCCTCGCCGACGATGTCGGCGCGGCCGGTGGTGAAATCCACCAGGTAGTATGTCTCGGGCTGTGATTCGCTGCCGACCGCGGCGATCACGCGCCGGCCATCGGCCGAGCTGCTGCCGATGCGGACGGCGGCGCCGGCGAAGGCCTTCGCGAGCGCGGCCTCGCGTTTCGCGAACGGCCCCGGAAACAGTTCGCGGCGCAGTTCGATGCCGCTGAGCCTGGCCCCGACCACCGAGCCGTCGCGCGGGTCGATCAGCGCGGCCTCGACATCATGCTCGGGATCCTCGTACACGACGCTGGCCGGCGCGCCGTCCAGCGGAAGCGACCACAGCTTCGAGCGTCCACTGTCGCTCGAGCCGACCGCCAGCACCGCGCGGCCGTCGGGCGACCGCCCGGCGATCGCCAGCGTGCGCCCGCGCTGTTCATGGATCACCCGCCACGAGTCGCCGTTGCGGCCCACGATCGACAGCGTCTGGGTCTGTGGCTGCCACTCGGTGCGGGCCAGCGGCGTGCCGTCGGCGGCCAGCAGCCAGTCGACCGTGAAGGGCGTGCCGGCGGCGACTGGCACTGTCTTGCCGCTGCGCGGGTCGACCTCGAAGATGGTATTGACCCAGCCGTCGTCGCGCCGCCCGCCGACGAGGCGCGATCCCAGTTCCTGGGTGTAGCGCGCGGCCGCGAAACTCATCGACGCCATCGTGACGATGCCCGGCTTCGCATCGCAGGCGGACAGCAGCTGGGTGCCGGTCACCCAGCTCCGGGCGCCGCCGTCCATGAGCAGCACGCGCGTCTGGCCGGTGTTGCGATCGATGGCGAGGTGCCGGAAGAACTCGTAGGTGGCGTCCTCGCCGCCGTCGCTGATCTCATGCGTGAGGCTCGCGTTCACCAGCAGGATGTCGTCGTCGCACCACTCCAGGTCGCGGACCTTGAGAGCGTCGTCCACCTGGACCGTGCGCACCGGCCGCCTGGCATCGAGGTCGAACAGGACGGTGCGGGCGGGCATATCGCCCTCGGCCCAGGCCAGCAGCCGCCCACTCGGCGCCAGGCTCAGGTTGCGGACCTGTTCCGTTGCACCGAATGCCGCCGCGCTCGGGGGCGGCGCTGCGCCGGCCACGCCTGTCGCCGCCGCCAGCGCGAGCAGCAGGGCGAGCGCCCGATGCGTGCTCATGCCGGTCCTCCCCGCAAATCCAGGCGCAGCGGCGAGAGATCCAGGAAGTGAGCTGCTGCTGCGGCCGTGGCATCGGCGAGATGCGGCACGATGCCCAGGCAGGGCATTGCCAGCCGCGAACGCAGCGTGGCGACGTTGTCGTCGAGCCTCGCCATGCCCGGGTCGATCACGCTGCCGATCCAGGCGACCGCGCGCGAGCCGTAGCGCTCGATCGATTCTGCTGTCATCAGCGCGTGGTTGAGGCAACCGAGCCGGAGTCCCACCACCAGGATCACGTCGAGCGAGAGCACCGCGGGAATCGCCGCGAACGGCGCTTCCTCGTCCAGCGGCGCGAGCCAGCCGCCGGCGCCCTCGACGACGGCGACGTCGCACTGCGACACCACCTGCAGGTAATTCATGATCAGGGCGCCGAGGTCGACCCTGACGCCCGCGTCGGCCGCGGCCAGGTGCGGCGCGATCGCGGGCTCGAAGCAGTACGGGTTGACGACCTCGTAGGGCAGCGCGACGGTCGCGGCGGCCATGAGCGCCAGCGCGTCGTCGTTGCGCAGGCCCTCGGGCGTCGCGTGCGCGCCCGAGGCGACCGGCTTCATGCCGGCGGTGGCGAGGCCGCGCGCGCCGAAGGCGTGCAGCAGCGCCGATGCCGCCAGAGTCTTGCCCACGCCGGTGTCCGTTCCGGTGACGAAGAATCCACGCGCCATCTCAAGCCTCCCTGCGGCCGATCGAGCCTACCGGAATGGTGAACTCGCCGCTGCGGCGCGAGCGCCGCGGCTCCTGCGTGGGACCCCAGGCCTGGCCGAACACGACTTCGTAGGAGGCCGGCAGCACGCCGTCTCGCCGATGCTGCTCGTAGGCCGCCTCGACCTTCGCCATGCGTCCGCGGCCCGTGAGGCCGCGCGGCCGGTCGGCGTTGGCGTTGTGCGCGCCGATGGCCTTGAGGTCGCGCATCAGCTTGCGCACATCCGGGTAGGTCAGCGTGTAGCGCTCGACGTCCAGCACCGGCTCGGCGAGGCCCGCGCGCGTGAGCCCGTCGCCGATCAGGTGCATGTCGGCGAACGGGCTCACGTGGCTGCCGTCGTCGGCCGCGGACCAGGCCGCGCGCAGTTCCGCGAGCGTGCCCGGCCCCAGCGTCGTGAAGTTCAGCAGGCCGCCGGGCCTGAGTACCTTGCGGAAGCCCTGGAAAACAGCGTCGAGATCCGGGCACCACTGCAGCGTCAGGCTGGAGAAGAGCAGGTCGACCGTGCCGTCGGCGAAGGGCAGTCGTGCGGCGTCGGCACAGACGCGCGAGAAGCGGCGGAACAGGCGCTGGCGCCGGCCCGCCTCGCGCAGCATGCCGGGCGCGAGGTCGAGCGCGACGACCGTGGCGCCGGGATAGCGGTCCTTGAGCGCGCGCGTCGCGTGGCCGGTGCCGGCGCCGACGTCGATGATCACGCGCGGTTCGAGGCGCACGTAGTCCAGGCGCGCGAGCAGCTCGTCGCGCACTTTCGCCTGCAGCAGCGCCGAGGCGTCGTAGGCGCCGGCGGCGCGGTCGAAGGACCGGCGCACGGCCTGCCGGTCGAAGATGCCGCTGCCGCTCACGGCGCCGCTCCCTGGCCTGCCAGGAAGGCGTCGAGTTCGCGCGCGAACTCCGCGCCGTGCGACAGGAAGGGCGCGTGCCCGGCGCGCGCGACGGCGTGGTGCCGCGCGCCCGGTATGGCCTCGGCCATCGCCAGCGAAGCGCCGGGCGGCGTCAGGCGGTCGCGTTCGCCGGAGATCACGAGCGTGGGCACGGCGATGCGCGCGAGGCGGTCGCGCAGGTCGGCGTGGAACAGCACGTCGAGCCCGGCGCGCAGCGCCTCGGTGCGCGGTTCGCCGTGCGCGAACACCGACTGCCGCAGCTCGCGCAGCGCCTGCACCTGGTGCTCGTCGCCGCGCACCTGCAGCGACAGGAAATCGTTGACGGTGCTGTGCCAGTCGCGTGCGAGCTCGGCGGCGAAGGCCTCAGCAACGGCGGGGGCGAGGCCGTGCGTCCAGTCCGTCGAGCGCAGGAAGCGCGGCGTGCTGCACACCAGGACCAGGCGTCGTACCTGCGGTGCGCCGCTGGCGGCGAGCGCGAGCGCGGCCATGCCGCCCAGCGACCAGCCGACCAGCGTGCAGTCCGCGGGCAATGCGCGGCCGACGGCCAGCGCCAGCGTGTCGATGTCGTGGAACGCCGGCGGCCAGGGGCTGCGGCCGTGTCCGGGAAGGTCCAGCGCGGTCACGCGGCCCGCGTGCCGCAGCCGCTCGGCGACGTCCTGCCAGAGCCCGCCGTGCAGGCCCCAGCCGTGCAGCATCACGACCTCGCCGCCGCTGGCGCCCGGCCGCGACCAGTGCGTTGCCGCCAGCATCAACCGGCGTCCCGGACGGGCAGGGCCAGCACTTCGGCCAGCGCGTCGACCAGCGCGTCGACGTCGCGGTCCTCGTGGCTCGCCGAGAGCGTCACGCGCAGCCGCGAGGTTCCGGCGGGCACGGTGGGCGGGCGGATCGCGGCCACCATGAAGCCGCGCGCGAGCAGCGCCTCGCTGGCGGCCAGCGCCGCGTCGGGCGTGCCCAGCAGGATCGGCTGGATCGGCGTGGGCGAGCCGGCGAGGACGAGTCCGGCCGTCGCAGCGCGCTGGCGGAAGCGCGCGACCAGGTCGAGCACGCGCGCCCTGCGCCACGGCTCGGCGTCGAGCACGTCGAGTGCTGCAATCGTCGCGGCGGCCACGGCCGGCGGCAGCGCCGTCGTATAGCGGTAGCTGCGCGCGCGCTGCAGCACCAGCTCGACGAGTTCGGCGGGGCCGGTCACGAAGGCGCCATAGCTGCCGAAGGCCTTGCCCAGCGTCCCGATCGCCAGCGGCACGGCGGCTTCGTCGAGCCCGAAGTGCTCCAGCGTTCCGCGGCCCGTCGCGCCGAGCACGCCATAGCCGTGCGCGTCGTCGACGATCAGCAGCGCACCGGCATTGCGGCTGGCCGCGGCCAGCGCGGGGAGCGGTGCGAGGTCGCCGTCCATGCTGAACACGCCGTCGGTGACGACGATGCTGCGTCGCGCGGGCGTTGCGGAGAGTTTCGCCGCAAGTGCGGCCGCGTCGGCGTGGGCATAGCGCGCGAAGCGCGCGCCGGACAGCAGGCCCGCGTCGATCAGCGAGGCGTGGTTCAGGCGGTCCTCGAGCACCGCATCGCCGCGTCCTGCCAGCGCGCAGACCACGCCGAGGTTGGCGAGGTAGCCGGACGAGAACGCCAGCGCGCGCTCGCGGCCCGTCCAGGCCGCGAGGCGCTGTTCCAGTGCGTGGTGCAGCGGATGGTGACCCGTGACCAGGTGCGAGGCGCCGCTGCCGGCGCCGGCGGCGGCAGCCTGGGCGAATGCAGCGGTGAGCCGCGCGTGCTGCGCGAGGCCGAGGTAGTCGTTGCCGCAGAAGTTGATCGCCGCGCGACCGTCGACGCTGACCTGCTGGGCAGGCCCCGTGCTCTCGACGTTGCGGCGCCTGCGCCGCAGGCCTGCCGCATCGATCTCCGCCACGGCATTCGCCGCCCACTGGCGCCAGTCGCCGGGCGCTGGGGTGGGCGCGGTCATGCGCGGTGACACGGCTCCTCGGGCCGGACGCCGAGCCGTGCGAACAGCGCGCGGTCGAGTTCGACGTCGGGGTTGCCGGTGGTCAGCAGCTTTTCGCCGTAGAAGATCGAGTTGGCGCCGGCCAGGAAGCACAGCGCCTGCGTCTGCTCGCTCATGGCCTCGCGGCCGGCCGAGAGCCGCACGTGCGAGCGCGGCATCATGATGCGCGCGGCGGCGATCACGCGGATGAAGTCGAAGGGGTCGAGTTCGGCCGTGCCCTCGAGCGGCGTGCCCTCGACCTGCACGAGCTGGTTGATCGGCACGCTGCCCGGGTGCTCGGGCAGGTTGGCGAGCGTCATGAGCAGGCCCGCGCGGTCGTCGCCGTTCTCGCCCATGCCCAGGATGCCGCCGCAGCAGACGTTGATGCCCGCGTTGCGTACGGCCTCGAGCGTGTCGAGCCGGTCCTGGTAGGTGCGCGTCGTGATGACCTTGCCGTAGAACTCCTCGGAGCTGTCGAGGTTGTGGTTGTAGTAGTCGAGGCCGGCGTCCCTGAGCGTGAGCGCCTGCTGCGGCGTGAGCATGCCGAGGGTGGCGCAGCTCTCGAGGCCCATCGCGCGCACGCCCTTGACCATCTCGACCACCACGGCGAGGTCGCGGTCCTTGGGGCTGCGGTAGGCGGCGCCCATGCAGAAGCGGGTCGCGCCCGATTCCTTGGCGCGCCGCGCGCGATCGAGCACTTCCTGGACCGCGAGCAGTTCCTCGCGCTCGAGGCCGGCGTCGTGGCGCACGCTCTGCGGGCAGTAGGCGCAGTCCTCGGGGCAGCCGCCGGTCTTGATCGACAGCAGCGTCGACACCTGCACGGCGTTGGGATCGAAGTTCCGGCGGTGCACGGACTGGGCGTGGAACATCAGGTCGGCGAAGGGCAGGGCGAGCAGCGCGCGGGCCTCACACAGGGTCCAGTCGTGGCGGATCTCACCGAAGCGGCTGTGGTCGAGGGTCATGGGCGGCTCTTGGATAGGGGCTTGTTCGCACGAGATATGCGTTCACCGACGGGGCCGGCGCGGCGGCACAGTCGCGGAATGCGGCAGTATTCGGAGCGCCCCCGGTCATGTCAACCTGCCAGGCCCGGCAAGGTTTACGGCGCCTGGCGCGCGGCGGCCCTGCGCCTGCTGGCCCGTGTCGTGGGCAGCCTGCCGGCCCAGCCCTGCGTGTTGTGCCTCGATCCGGCCGATGGCCCGGCCGGCTTCTGTGCGGCCTGTGCGCTGGACCTGCCCTGGGCGAGCGCGGCCTGCGGGCGTTGTGCCATGCCGCTGCCTGCCGGCGCCACGGGCTGTGGCTCCTGTTCGCTGCGGATGCCGTCCTATCAGGCGGCGTTCGCGGCATTTGATTACTCTTTCCCCGTCGATCAGCTGGTGCGCCGGCTCAAGTACCACGGTCACCTGGCCCATTCCCGCAACCTGGGCGCCCTGCTTGCGCAGGCGGGCGGCGGGCGCAGCGCCGGCATCGACGGCTGGGTGCCGGTGCCGCTGCATCGTGAGCGCGAGGCGCGGCGAGGCTACAACCAGGCCCTGGAGATCGCGCGCGAACTCGCGGCGCGGACCGACAGGCCGCTGCTGGACGGGCTGCTCTGGCGGGCACGGGCGACCCGGACCCAGGCCGGGCTGGGCGCGATCGAACGCCGTGCCAACGTGCAGGGCGCGTTCCGCGCCGACCCTCGCGTGAAAGGACTGTCGATCGGCCTGGTCGACGACGTGCTGACCACCGGGAGCACGGCGGATGCGGCGGCGCGGGCCCTGCAGGCCGCGGGCGCGCGGCGGGTCGAGGTCTGGGTGGTGGCGCGCGTCAGTGGTAGATCTGGTCGAGCGCGAGACCGACGAACACCGCCAGGCCGAAGTAATGGGCGTGGTTGAAGGCGCGGAAGCAGCTGTCCGCGTCGCGGTGCCTGATCAGCCACTGCTCCCAGGCGAACATCAGCGCGCCGACGCCCAGCCCGACGTCATACCAGGTACCGAGGCCCGCCTCGCGGCCCACCAGGGCCAGCGCCACGACCACCATGACCTGCATCGCGCCGATGATCGCGCGGTCCGCGTCGCCGAACAGCAGCGCCGTCGACTTCACGCCGATGCGGCGGTCGTCCTCGCGGTCGACCATCGCGTACATGGTGTCGTAGACCACCGACCACAGCACGTTCGCGACCAGCATGAGCCAGCCGATGCGCGGCACCCCGCCGGTCAGCTCGGCGAAGGCCATCGGTATGGACCAGCCGAAGGCCAGGCCCAGGTAGAACTGCGGCACGTGCACGAAGCGCTTGAGGTAGGGATAGGTGACGGTGAACACCGCGCCGGCCACGGCGTAGAGCCTGGTCAGCGGCTCCAGCAGCAGCGCGATCGTCACGCCGATCAGCCCGAGTCCCACGAACAGCGCCAGCGCCTCGTTGGGCGTCACGCGGCCCGCGGCGAGCGGGCGGCTGGCCGTGCGCCGGACGTGCGGGTCGAACTCGCGGTCGGCGTAATCGTTGATGATGCAGCCGGCCGAGCGCATGACCACGACGCCGAGCATGAACAGCACCAGCACGCGCTGGTCGGGCCGCCCTTCGCCGGCGAGCCACAGCGCCCAGAGCGTGGGCCACATGAGCAGCCAGATGCCCACCGGCCGGTGCAGGCGCATCAGCAGCGCGTACTCGGTGAGCGTGCGACGCACGGCGCCCGCCGCATCGCGCAGGGGATGCGGCTCGTAAACGGGCTTGTAGTCGTCGCGGCGGGTGTTCATGGGGCGCGGGTGGTTACCGGGTCAGGCCTTGGCGTAGCGGGCGCCCGCGCCGATCCAACGGCGCAGCAGGGGTGCAATGTTATCCGGGTGCGAGTCCAGCATCACCTCCGCCGTGCGCTGCACCTTTGGCAGGACGTCGGCATCGCGCGTCAGGTCGGCCACCTTGAGCTGCATCAGGCCTGCCTGGCGCGTGCCCAGGAACTCGCCCGGGCCGCGCAGCTCGAGGTCGCGCCGGGCCACTTCGAAGCCGTCGGTGGTCTCGCGCATGGTGGTCAGGCGCGCCCTCGCGGTCTGCGACAGCGGCCCCTTGTACAGCAGCACGCAGCTGCTGGCGGCGGCGCCGCGGCCCACGCGGCCGCGCAGCTGGTGCAGCTGGGCGAGGCCCATGCGCTCGGCGTTCTCGATGACCATGAGGCTGGCGTTCGGCACGTCCACGCCGACCTCGATCACGGTGGTGGCGACCAGCAGCTGGATCTCGCCGGCCTTGAAGCGGGCCATGCTGCGCTCCTTGTCGGCCGGCGCCATGCGCCCGTGCACCAGCCCGACGCGCACGTCGGGCAGGGCGGCGGCCAGCGCGGCGGCGGTCTCCTCCGCGGCCTGCGCTTCCAGCAACTCGGATTCCTCGATCAGCGGGCACACCCAGTAGGCCTGGCGCCCTTCCAGGCACTGCCCGTGGATGCGCGCGACCACCTCGTCGCGCCGCGACTCGGGCAGCACGACGGTCACGATCGGCGTGCGGCCCGGCGGCAGCTCGTCGATCACCGAGACGTCGAGGTCCGCGTACGCCGTCATCGCCAGCGTGCGCGGGATCGGCGTCGCGGTCATGACGAGCTGGTGTGGGTAACGGCCGCCGGAGATGCCCTTCTCGCGCAGTGCCAGGCGCTGGTGCACGCCGAAGCGGTGCTGCTCGTCGACGATCGCGAGACCCAGCTTCGCGAACTTCACGCCGGCCTGGAACAGCGCGTGCGTGCCGATCACCACCGGCACCTTGCCGGCCGCGATCGAATCCAGCGTGAGCTGGCGGGCGCGCCCCGTGAGCCGTCCCGAGAGCAGCGTGACGCCGATGCCCAGCGGCTCGAACCAGCGCTGGAAGTTCTGGAAGTGCTGCTCGGCGAGCAGCTCGGTCGGCGCCATCAGGGCCGCCTGGCAGTCCGACTCGACCGCGCGCAGCGCGCCCATGGCTGCGACCACGGTCTTGCCCGAGCCGACGTCGCCCTGCACCAGCCGCAGCATCGGATGGGGCTTCGCGACGTCGACCCTCAGTTCCGCGAGCACGCGCTGCTGAGCGCCGGTGAGCGAGAACGGCAGCGACGACGCGAAGCGCTGCTCCAGTTCGCCGGGCCCGGCCATCGGCCAGGCAGGATCGCGGCGCACCGACCTGCGCAGCATGCGCAGCGAGAGCTGGTGCGCGAGCAGTTCCTCGAAGGCGAGCCGGCGCTGGGCCGGGTGCATGCCAGCGGCCAGCAGTTCGAGCTCGGCATCGGGTGGCGGACGGTGCACGTATTCGAGCGCCGCCGCCAGCGTCGGCAGGTCTTCCCCGGCGAGCAGGGCCGGCGGCAGCCAGTCGTGCACGTCGCTGGCGGCGACCTTCTCGAGCGCGAGCGCGGTCAGCACCCGCAGCCGGCCCTGCTGCACGCCCTCGGTGGCGGGGTAGACGGGCGTCAGCCGGTCGGTGGTCGCCTGCGCGTCGCGCGCCTCGGCGCGACGGTATTCGGGATGGACGATCTCGAGCCCGAGCGGGCCGCGCCGCACTTCGCCGAAGCAGCGCAGGCGCGTGCCGCGCACGAGCTGTTCCTGCTGGGCGCCGGAGAAGTAGAAGAAGCGTAGCGTGATCGAACCCGTGCCGTCGCCCAGGCGCACGAGCAGCGCGCGCTTCTTGCGGAACACGATCTCCGCCAGATCGACCGTGCCCTCGATCACCGCGCGGTCGCCTGGCCGCAACGAGCCGATGGGAACGGTGCGCGTGCGATCCTCGTAGCGCAGCGGCAGCAGGAACAGAAGGTCCTGCACGGTCTCGACGCCGAGCTTGCGCAGGCGCTCGGCGAGCGCGACACCCACGCCCTTCAGCGCGGTGACCGGCTCGAGTTCCGCGGCGCGCTGCGCGCCCGCCGGACCGCCTGCAGGCCTGTTCAAGCCGGCATCAGCCGACGAGTATCGCGTCCACCTCGAGCAGCGCACCGCGCGGCAGCGCGGAGACCGCAACGGTGACGCGCGCCGGATAGGGTTCGCGGAGATATTCGGCCATCACGCGGTTCACGATCGGGAAGTGCGCGAAGTCGACCAGGAAGATGGTCATGCGCACGGCCGCATCGAGCTCCAGGCCGGACGCGTCCGCCACTGCCTTGAGGTTCTCGAACACGCGCCGCGCCTGCGCCTCGAAATCGCCCGCGACGATCTCGCCAGTCGCCGGGTCCAGCGGGATCTGGCCCGACAGATACACGGTGCCGCCCGCGCGGATCGCCTGCGAGTACGGGCCGATGGCGGCGGGCGCGTCGGGGGAGTGGATGCGTTGTTTGGTCATGGTGGCCTCGACGTTGGGGAGCCCGTGAAGGTTAGCGCAACGCCAAGGGATTCCGAGGGGTCAGACCCCGCCAAATGTCGCGCCACGCTTCAGGGAGCCGGAGGGGTGA
>JADZCS010000129.1 GCA_020851435.1 Gammaproteobacteria bacterium
ACCTATGGCCTGACCGTGGGCTATTCCTTCGGCGGCAAGTAAGGCGGGTGACTTGCCAGCCTTGATGGGCTGACAATGACGCGGAGGGATCGCAAGGTCCCTCCGCGTTTTTCTTGCCATGATGCTTATCGGGGGGGCGTACTCATGGTGGCCATCGGTTGCAGGCTTCGCCAGGCGGGAATGCTGGCCGCGATGCTCGTGGCGACAGCGCCATGGCCCGCGGTTGCCCAGGACGATGAGGCGGTCTATCAGCAGCGCCTGGGCCAGATGCTGCAATCGGGTGGACTGTTCACCGACTACGCGCCCCTCGAGGTGGTGCCCGGCAGCGCGCGCGCCAGGCCGTGGCCGATGCTGCGCGAGAGCGCGCGAACCATTGAAGCCCAGGCGCTCGACGCGGCTGTCGCGTACGCCGCGGCCAACCGCTCGACTGCCCTGATCGTCTGGCGCGGCGGGAAACTGGAGCTGGAGCGCTATTTCGGCGACACCACGCCGGCCACGCCACTCGTTGCGAAGTCCCTTTCCAAGCCGCTCACCGCCATCGCCATCGGTCGCGCCATGGCACTGGGCAGGATCCGTTCGCTGGACCAGCCCGTCGCCGACTTCATCACCGAGTGGAGGGGCACCGACAAGGCGTCCATGCTGCTGCGACACCTGCTGGACATGCGTTCCGGCCTGCTGGAACAGAGCACCAGCCCGGATCCCGACAGTCCGCTGAACCGCGCCTACCTGTCGCCTCGTCATGGCGACTACCTGATACACCACTACCCGCTGACCGATCCGCCGGGCAGTCGCTACGGCTACAGCAATGCCACGTCCGAACTCGTCGCGCTGGTCATCGAGCGCGCGACCGGCCGGCGCTACGCCGAGTTCGTCGGCAACGAGATCCTGGCGCCACTCGGCTTGCCGGGCGGCGAGATCTGGGTCGACCGCGAAGGCGGACTGGCACACTCCGGTTGCTGCATGCGGCTGCCGGCCCGCAGCTGGCTGGGCCTCGCCGTGCTGCTGCTGCAGGACGGCGTGGCGAACGGACACAGGCTTCTGCCGAAAGGCTATGTCGATCAGATGCGTCGCGGGACCGAGGCCAATCCACACTACGGCCTGGGGATCTGGCTGGCGGGAACCTACGCGGAGCGGCGCGGGTTTGGCGCGCCGGGCCGTCCCGGGCCGAAGGTGTTGCACAGCGAGCCGTACCTCGACCGTGACCTGTTCCTGTTCGATGGCAACTCGAACCAGGTGGTGTACGTTTCGCCGGCGACGCAGATGGTGATCCTGCGCACCGGGGAGACGCCGCCGAAGTCGCCGGAATGGGACAATTCCAGGCTCCCGAACCTGCTGATCGCGGGAGTCAGGCGCAAGCCCCGCGAGGCGGCACCCGTCCCGCAGGCGCGCTGACAGGAACTACGCAATGCACTTTCTCTGGAAGTTCTTGAAATGGGCTGCGATCGCAGTCGGCGGGCTCGTCGTGCTCGTGGTGGCCTTCGTCGGCGCCTTCTACCTGCACGACCCCCTGTATGCGCAGCGCCTGCTCGCCCTGCGCAAGCCAGCGACAGTGACCGATGTCGACCGCTATTCGCCACTCGAGGCCGTGCCAGGCACGGAGCGCAATGACCTCGAGCCCGTAGCGGCAGGCTCAGCGACGATATCGCCCGAGGCGCTGGCCGAGGCAACCAGCTATGCCGACGAGACGAAGTCGGTCGCGCTGCTGGTCTGGCGCGATGGCGCACTGGAGCTGGAAAAATACTGGCCGGGTTACGGGCCGGACACGCGCACCGATACCGCATCGATGCACAAGACGGTGCTCGGCCTGCTCACCGGCGCTGCGATCGCCGACGGCCATATCCCGTCCGTCGACGAACCCGCGGCCCGCTGGCTGACGGAATGGCAGGACGAGGCGCACAAGCGCATCAAGGTCCGGGACCTGCTGCAGATGTCCAGCGGGCTCGAGCTGCTCCCGTTCAGCATGAATCCGCTCAGCCGTTCCTCCCGCAGCTACCTCGGCACGGACCTCACGGGGCTCGCGCTCTCGCTCGCCGCGGCCGAGCCGCCGGGTCAGGTGTTCGAGTACGCCAACATGAACTCGCAGCTGCTCGGCACCATCGTGCAGCGCGCGTCCGGCAAGCGCTACGCGCAGTATCTGTCCGAGCGGCTCTGGAGCCGGCTCGGCGCCGGCACCGCCTACCTGTGGCTCGACCGCCCTGACGGCATGCCACATACCTTCTGCTGCCTGCAGACGACTGCGCGCGGCTGGCTCCGGATCGGCCTGCTGCTGCTGAACGAAGGGCGGGTTGGCGACGACCAGGTCGTGCCGGCCGAGTGGGTGCGCGCGATGACCACGCCCGCGGCGACCAACCCGAACTTCGGCTACCAGGTGTGGCTCGGCTCGCCGGAGGGCGGCGTGCGGCGCTACAGCAGCAAGAGCGTCGCGGTGGCGCATCACAGCGAGCCCTATGTGGCTCCGGACGTCGTGTTCATCGACGGCTTCGGCGGCCAGCGCGTGTACGTCGTGCCTTCACAGCGCCTGGTGATCGTGCGAACCGGGCAGAGCGCGATGAACTGGGACGACGCACGCCTGCCCAATGCCATTCTCAAGGGACTGAAGCCCTTACCGGGCCAGGGGGAAACGCCATGAACTGGAACAAGCCGATCAGCCGGCGCACTGCGCTGATGACGACCGCCTCCCTGCCGCTGCTGGGCGCAGGCCTGCCCGGGATTCGCGCCGCAGAGGCAGCGGGCGCTGCCTGCAGCGGCGCCACGGCGCCGTCGAAGCCTGAGCCGGTGGCCCTGGCAGGGCCGGCGCTGCTCGAGGCCTACATGAAGATGCGCGCGCGTACCGACGGTCGCGTGGCGCCCAGCTGGATGGATGCGAGCACCTATGCGTTCATAGAAGGCGAGACCTTCCCGCTCTACCGCTTGTTCGCCGCGACCTGGTACCAGTACAAGCGGGTGTCGCCGGACCGCTACGAGGGCGCAGCGGTCGAGGTGGCGTTCTACCTCGACATCGAGACCGGCGAGCCGCTCGAGACGCTGCAGATGCCCCGTAAAGGGCACGTCGTCACCGTGCCGCGATATCGGGCTGGCCCGACGAAGACGTCGATGGAGCTTCACTCGGCGACCGAGCAGCCTTTTGGCATGGCGAAGGAGGGCGGCGCCTTCTTTCGCGCCGGCGTGGCCAGGAGCAGGACCGATGTCGGACACCCAACGCGTGACGGCAAGGTGTTCAACGTGACCGACCATCACGAGACGCGCGTCATTCCCGACGCGCCGAACGCCCCCGGCTTCTTCTACAGCGAGTGGATCATCCGCCGCGCGGCGTGGGACGCCGTGATGGACCCGCGCCGGGCGAGCGCCCCGACCGAGGTCGTCTACAGCAGCGTGGCGGCGTACAGGCCGTGGATGAAGATGGAAGGCGTGCCGGGTCACACGATCCAGAGTGGCCTCGGGGCGACCGTCGAGCGCGTCGAGGACTTCCCGGCGGGGATCCTGGAGCTCTGCCGCAAGTACCACCCGGACCTCGTGGAGCAGCCGGAAAAGGTGTTTGCGGCGGCATCTGCCTGATCCAGACCCACAACGAGGGGGCCTCCCATGTTCTACGAGTCATTCCACGAGTCCGTGTCGCGGCGTGCCGCGCTGGGCCAGATCCTCGGCGCCGGAATCGCGCTGGCGGCAAGTCCCCTGGCTGAGGCGCGCGGCTCCGGCAAACTGCGGCCGCTCGACATCGAGGATCCGCGTGAGAACCTCTACGGCTTCGCCAAAATGTGGGGAACCATCGGGCCCAGGGCGGTCCTGTCCGGTTACCAGGGCGTGCAATACGCGGTAATCGGCAGCCAGCGCGCGAAGCCGCTGTTCGGCTATTGCGGCTTCGGCAACATCCGCAACAGGATCCTGCCGGACGGCACCGTCAAGGTGACCGGCAAGGAATGCGGCTATTTCACCGACCTGGCGACGGGTGAGATCCTCGACCACTGGGACAATCCCTGGACCGGCGAGCGCGTCGAGGTGTTTCCGTTCCTCAACGACCGCTTCCGCGGCTCGCTGGGCCTGGAGCGGAAGATCTTCAAGGTGGGGGACGGCACGACCGCCAACAACGACATGGGCAAGCCTGCGAAGGAGAGCGAGCCGTTTCGGCTGCCCTGGCAGCGCATCGGCGACCAGTACCTGCTCGGCTGGGACTATGCCCACGAATACACCAATCCCGTGACCCCGGAGGGATGGCCGAAGGCCTCGACCGGCCCTCGCGTCAATCCGTCGGAGCACTTCACGATCTTCACGCCCACTGCGGAGATCGACGACAGGTCGGTGGTGTCGGCCCGCTACCACGCGGGCTTCATGCGCCAGGCCCCGTGGTGGCCCTGGATGCGCATGGGTCAGAGCGGCGTGCAGGGCGTGCTGTTCGGCCGCATGCACAGCTACAAGATCACCGGGACAGTCGAGGACGTGCCGCGGGCCGTATTGAAGCGCGTCGAGCGCGACCGGCCGGATCTCCTCGAGGAACCCGTGGACGGCCCCGATGAGGGAATCATCGGCACGCTGGAGCGCTATGCCGAAGAGGTGCCGCCCGAGACGCCGGGATACGTGCGCCCGCAGCGCAAGCCCTGAGACCGCGCGCGCTGCACTCGCTGACTACAGCTGCCCGCGCGTCTTGTCCATGCTCGAGTAGGCCGGCAGCCTTCCCAGGTGCAGGCCGTCGTCGACGTTGAGCGTCTCGCCGGTGACGTCCGTGTGGTCGACCAGGAACGCGACGATGCTGCGCGCGATGCCCTCGGGTGTGGCGACCCGGCGCAGTGGCAGCTGCGCCGACAGGCTGTCTATGAGGCCTTCGTACTGAGCATCGCCCATGCCCGACTTCAACCAGCGGGTCTGGATGGCGCCGGGGCACACCGCATTGACGCGCACCTCGGGAGCCAGCGTGAGGGCCAGCGATCGCGTCAGCACGTTCAGCGCGCCCTTGCTCGCCGCGTAGGCCATCGACGAGGCGATGCCCGTCACGCCGCCGATCGACGAGGTGTTGACGATCGCGCCCTGCGTCTTCTTGAGGTGGGGCGCGGCCGCGCGGATCACCTGGTAGGTGCCGACGACGTTGACGGAGTAGATGTCGAGGAAGATGTCGCGCGTCAGGCCGTCGAGGTCCTCGAAGGGCACGAACTTGGTCTTTCCAGCGTTGTTCACGAGGTAGTCGAGGCGTCCCCAGGCGTCGATGGCAGCTGCCACGATGCCGCGGCAGTCAGCGTCGTCGGCAACGTCGCCTCGCACGGCGATCGCCTCGACGCCGCAGGCGCGGCATTCGGCCGCGGTAGCCTCGGCCTCGTCCCTGCTCCGGGAGTAGTTGATGACGACGTTGCAGCCGCGCTGGGCGAGCATGATCGCCACGGCCGCGCCGACGCCGGTCGCGGAGCCAGTCACGATGGCCACCTTGCCCTTCTCGGACGCTGTGCTCATGTCAGTCATTCAATGCCTCACAGGTGCAGTCTGCTCAACGCAGGGCCGGGACGACGTGCTTCCCGATGATCTCCAGCGCTTCCATCGGATTGTCGTGCAGTCGAAGCGCGACCTCGGTCAAACCGGCGCGGGAGAACATCCGGAACCGCTCGATCTCGCGATCAAGGTCCTCGAGTCCGCCGGTCGACGTGAAGTATTCGCAGAGCCGGTCAGGGATGTCCTGGGGCAGGCCCTTGATGTGTCCCGACCGGTCGAACCAGGCGGCCACGCAATTGTCGTAATTGGCTCGCACGAGTTCTGTCTCTTCCGGGCTCAGCACCTGGTTGAGCAGTTCCGCTTCCAGCTTGCGGGCGCGCCAGGCGAGTTCGCGACGCGACTCGCGGAAGCCCTCGCTGCGGTCGCGCTTGAGATGCCAGGCCCAGAACGTGTTGGTGCGCAGTGCCGGCATGCCGTCAGCGCGCTTCGCCGCGCCTTCCCGGACCTCGACCATCGCCGCTTCCATCACCTCGGGGGGCGTGCAGCCGATGTAGACGCCGTCTGCGACGCGGGCCTGCATCTTCATCATCTGCGCCCGGTAGGCCGTGCCGTAGACGAGTGGCGGCGCGGCGTGGATCCAGCCATAGGCACAAGGGAAGTTGACGCTGAAGTCCTCGCCCTTGTAGCCCTTCGCGAGCGCGCCGCGTCCGGCACCGCGCACGATCTCGATCGACTCGCGCACGGCGCGGACGATCTTCTCAGGCCGCTTGAGGCCCATCGCGTCGATGTTGCCCTCGCCGGCGCCCATGGCGATGACGGCGCGGCCACCGCTCATCTCGTTGAGCGTGAGCAGCGAGTTGGCGATCTTGAGCGGGTGCATCTCGAAGGGGCTGACCGCCAGCGGGCCAAGCAGCAGGCGCGAGGTCGCCGAGACCAGCGGCGCGAGCGACAGGAAGGCATCCCAGTGCGCGAAGTAGTTGGACGTCCAGAGGGCGCGGATGCCGTAGCGCTCCGCCGTCTGCCCAAGCTCCAGGATCTGTGCAGGGGTCAGATCCGGCTCGAGGATGATGTCGATGTCCATGAGGCGCCTCGCCCAAACCCGATTTGTGCGAGGAGTCTACAAGGGCGACGCAGATTCTCGTCATGCAAATTGGTTATGGATGACGCCAGCGATGCAGCCAATCGGCCTGTGACAACCGCAAGTTATCAGCGCCACTCATGGCCTGAACCCGCAATGCATGGGGCCAGCGGGTGGAAGTTGCCTTCGAGTTCTGCTAGATGCCGAGCTCCGGCCAGCGGCGGGCGACGCTGTCGACGGTCTCCGGCCTCGCGTCGTAGCAGCGCGGCGAGTGCCGCTCGTTTCCATACTCGGGACGCCGCGGATGCAGTTCCCAGTCGGTCGTGGCGTCGATGAGCAGCGCACTGCCGACCGCGCTGCCGTACTTGAGTTCCGACTTGCGGTCGGCCGAGATGCTGTCGTCGATCGTCGACCCGTAGTACAGCGGATACACCACGAGGTCGCGGTCGAAGTTGGCCTTGCCCTGCACGGCGCTCAGCAGCGCGCGGGGGTCGTGGATGTCGACGTCCTCCTCGACGACGATGATGGTCTTGAGCATTTCACCACCGAACTTGGTGCCCCACAGGGCAGCCGCGATCTGGCGCGGCTGTCCCTGGTAGGTCTTGTGGATCTTGATCGCGGTAACCGGCCACAGCACGAGGTCGATGACGCCGGGGATGCCCAGGGCATCGAGCGTGCTCCATACCGGCGCCGTCATCATGAACGAGTACGCGTTGGTGATCTCGCCGAGGATGCCGGGCGCCATGCCGCTCAGCGCGCCCTGGTAGATCGGGTCGTCGCGGTG
>JADZCS010000130.1 GCA_020851435.1 Gammaproteobacteria bacterium
CCGTCCTGGACCAGGGCACGGCGTTTCCGGCGCCCCGCGCCCTTCCCGCGTTCGCGCTCGTGGACCAGGACGGCAAGCCCTTCGTGCCCGGCTCGCTGCGCGGGCACTGGTCGATCCTGTTCTTCGGCTTCACCAGCTGCCCGGACGTCTGCCCGACCACGCTGGCCACGCTGTCCCAGGCGCGTCGCGCACTGGCGGACCTCCCGGTCCCGGACCAGCCGACGATCACACTGGTCTCCGTCGACCCGGGCCGGGACACGCCCGAGAAGCTCAAGGCCTACGTCGAGCACTTCGACCCGTCCTTCCGCGCCGCGACCGGCACGCGCGAGGCCCTCGACCTGCTCACGGGTTCCATGGGCGTGGCGGTGCAGGTCGGCGAGCCCGATGCCTCCGGCTACTACACCATCGATCACACCGCGGCCCTGTTCGTCGTGAACCCCTCGGGCGAACTGGTCGCGCTGCTCTCCTCGCCACACTCGCCCGACACCATCGCCACCGATTACCGGCGCCTGCTGGCCGCTGCTGAGTAAACCCAATGACCGATTCCCCCGGCCTCCGCGACCGCGCCTTCGTCGGACTGCAGCACCTGCTGCCGCAGCACCTGCTCTCGCGCGGCATGCGCGAACTCACGCGCGTCGAGCTCGCGCCCTTCAAGGACCTGCTGATCAGCGGCTTCCTGAAGCTCTACGACATCGACATGAACGAGGCGGAACACCCCGACCCACACTCCTATGCGAGCTTCAACGCCTTCTTCACGCGCGCGCTGCGTGCGGGCGCGCGACCGCTCGACGCGTCGCCGCAGGCGCTGGTCTCGCCGGTCGACGGCCAGGTCAGCCAGGCGGGTCCGCTGGACGGCGAGACGCTGGTCCAGGCCAAGGGCCTCAGCTACACGGCCACGGATCTGCTCGGCGGCGACGCCGCGCTGGCCTCGGAGTTCGCCGGCGGCTCGTTCGCGACCATCTACCTCGCCCCGTTCAACTACCACCGCATCCACATGCCGGTGACAGGCACGCTGCGTACCGCCGTCTACGCCCCGGGCGACCTGTTCAGCGTCAACGCCGTGACCGCGGCCAACGTGCCGCGCCTGTTCGCGCGCAACGAGCGCGTCGCCTGCGTGTTCGACACGCCGGCCGGCCCGGTCGCGCTGGTGCTGGTGGGTGCGCTGTTCGTGGGCAGCATGAGCCTGGTCTGGGCCGGCGAAGTCACCACCAGGCGACCCGCGCGCAACACCGTTCTGCCCCTGCCCTCGCCCGCGCCTGAGCTGGCTCGCGGGGCGGAGATGGGCCGCTTCAACATGGGTTCCACCGTGGTCATGCTGTTCCCGCGCGACCGCATGCGCGTCGACGCCCAGCTGTCGCCCGGCCGCGTCGTTCGCATGGGCGAGCGCATCGGCGAATGCCTGGAGACGAGGCCGGCATGACCGCCGACTGGTGGCCGTCCGCCACGCGCGCCTCGCTGGCGACGCGTGCCGCGATGCTCTCGCGGGCGCGGGTCTACTTCGCCTGCGCCGGCGTGCTCGAGGTCGAGACCCCGCAGCTCTCGCACGCGGCCGTATCCGACGTCCACCTCGAGTCCGTGCCGGCGCAGGTGCAGGGCCAGGGCCCGATGTACCTGCACACCTCGCCCGAATACGCGATGAAGCGCCTGCTGGCGAGCGGCATCGGCGACTGCTGGCAGATGTGCCGCGTGTTCCGCGACGGCGAACGCGGCCGGCATCACAACCCGGAGTTCACGCTGCTCGAGTGGTATCGCCTCGGCTTCGACGTGAACCGCATGATGGACGACGTCGAGGCCGCCGTCGCCGCGATGCTCGCCAACCTGCGCAAGCTGCGCCCTGCCGAAAGGCTCACCTACCGCGAGGCGCTCGAGCGCCATGCAGGCGTCGATCCCGCGACCGCCTCCGCCGAGGCGCTCGTCGCGGCCCTGGCGACCCGCGGCATCGAGGTGCCGGCCGGCATCGATGGCGACCGCGACGCCCTGCTGGACCTGATCGTGTCCGTGATCGTCGGCCCTGCCCTGGGGCGCGATCGGCCGACCTTCGTTCACGAATACCCGGCCTCGCAGGCCGCGCTCGCGCGCCTGATACCGGGGCGGCCGTGGCCCGTGGCCGCCCGCTTCGAGCTCTATATCGACGGCGTCGAACTCGCCAACGGCTTCGAGGAACTCGCCGACCCGGCCGAGCAACGCAGCCGCTTCGAGGTCGACAACGCCCAGCGCCGGCGTCGCGGCCTGCCGGTCAGGCCGCTCGACGAGCGCTTCCTGGCCGCGCTGGAGCACGGCATGCCGGACTGTTCCGGCGTCGCGCTCGGCTTCGACCGGCTGCTGATGGTCGGCACTGGGGCGAAGCGGATCGAGGACGTGATCGCCTTCCCGATCGAGAGAGCCTGAGCCGATGAGCTTCGAACTGACGACCGCCGAAGGCCTGGGACGCGAGCAGATGTACGCGACGCTGCACGCCCAGCTGCAGGGCCTGCTCGCCGGCGAACGCGACCCCTGGGCCAACCTGGCCAACGCCGCCGCCCTGATCGGGGCGCTGCTGCCGGACCTCAACTGGGCAGGTTTCTACCTGCTGCGCGGCGGCGAACTCGTGGTCGGCCCGTTCCAGGGCAAGCCGGCCTGCGTACGCATCGCCATCGGCCGCGGCGTCTGCGGCGCGGCGGTGGCCACGCGGCAGACCCAGCTCGTGCGCGACGTGCACGCGTTTCCCGATCACATCGCCTGCGATGCAGCCTCGAATTCGGAACTGGTGGTGCCGATCGTGGCCGGCCGGCGGCTGGTGGGCGTCATCGACCTCGACAGCCCGCGGCTCGCGCGCTTCGACGAAACCGATGCCCGTCAAATGGAACAGGCGGCGGCAATGATTGCCGCCGCCTGTGACTGGAACTTGATACCGGACCTGGCGGCGGACTGACCGCCGCGACCAGAGCTTACTTCGCGCGCGCGATGTACTCGGCGCTGCGCGTGTCGACGCGGATCATCTCGCCCGGGTTGATGAACAGCGGCACCTTGACCACCGCTCCCGTCTCGAGCTTGGCGGGCTTGGTGCCGCCGGTGACGGTGTCGCCGCGGACGCCGGGGTCGGTCTCGGTGATGGTGAGCTCGACGTGGGCCGGCGGCGTGACCGTCAGCGGCACGCCGTTCCACAGCGTGATGATGCAGACCGTGCCTTCCTTGATCCACTGCTCGGCGCCAGACATGGCGTTCTTGTCGGCCTGCAGCTGCTCGTAGCTCTCGGGATCCATGAACGTCCAGAACGAGCCGTCGGAGAACAGGAACTGGAACTCGGCGTCGACGACGTCGGCCGCCTCGACCGTGTCGCCGGACTTCCAGGTCCTTTCCACCGTGCGGCCGGTCTTGAGGTTGCGCACGCGGACGCGGTTGAAGGCCTGGCCCTTGCCCGGCTTGACCATCTCGTTCTCGACGATGACGTACGGGTCGCCGTCGATGAGGATCTTGAGGCCGGACTTGAATTCGTTGGTGCTGTAGTTGGCCATTGCTTCCGCCGCATGAAACCGCAATATAGCCGCCTATGATAACCGCAAAACTCCTGGCCAACCACCCTGCGAGCTGGCAGGACGCGCTGCGGACCGCGATCACCGATCCAGCGGAACTGCTTGCGGTGCTGGGCCTCGATCCGGGCCTGCTGCCCGCCGCACAGGCCGCTGCCGCCCGCTTTCCGCTGAAAGTGCCACGCGGATTCGTCGCCCGGATGCGCCGCGGGGATTGTGCCGACCCCCTGTTGCGCCAGGTCCTGCCGCTGGGCGACGAGTTGTCCGAGGCCGAGGGCTTCGTCGCCGATCCGGTCGGCGACCTTGCCGCGACTGCGGCGCCTGGCCTGCTGCACAAGTACCAGGGTCGCGCGCTGCTGGTCGCGACCGGCGCCTGCGGCGTGCACTGCCGCTACTGCTTCCGTCGCGAGTTCCCCTATGGCGAACACCAGGCGGGACGCTGGTCGACCGCGCTCGCGGCCATCGCGGCCGACCCGTCGATCCGGGAGTTGATCCTGTCCGGCGGCGATCCCCTGTCGTTGTCGAACGCGCGTCTGTCGGAGCTCGGTTCCCGCCTCGCGGAACTGCCACAGGTCACGCGGCTGCGCATTCACACGCGCCAGCCGGTCGTGCTGCCCGAACGCATCGACCAGGGTCTGATCGACTGGC
Organism: Gammaproteobacteria bacterium; assembly: GCA_020851435.1. GTDB lineage: Bacteria > Pseudomonadota > Gammaproteobacteria > Steroidobacterales > Steroidobacteraceae > JADZCS01. The sequence continues at coordinate 4,158 of JADZCS010000130.1, forward strand.
TGGCCGGATTGCCCCTGCAGAAGGTCGTGGTCATCCACGCCAACCACGCGGCCGAACTGGATTCGAGCGTCGAGGACGCCCTGCGCGGCCTGGCCGGCGCCGGCGCGACCCTGCTCAACCAGTCGGTGCTGTTGCGCGGCGTCAACGACTCGGTCGACGCCCTCGCCGGCCTGTCCGAACGCCTGTTCGCCGCCGGCGTCCTCCCGTATTACCTGCACCTGCTCGATCGCGTGCGTGGCTCTGCTCACTTCGAGGTACCGGAATCGGCCGCCGTGGCCCTGCACGCCGCGCTTCGCGACCGGCTGCCGGGCTACCTGGTGCCGAGACTGGTCCGCGAACTGTCCGGCGAAGGCTCCAAGACGCCAGTCGCATAAACCCGCCGCGAGCCGGTGCTAGAATCGATCGGCCTGTGTGCAGAACAATCTCCGGGGAGTGTCCTTGAACCAGCCAGCCGCGGTGCCGATGATCGTACTGACCCGGCAACAAGACCAGGTCGAGGCAGTCAACAGGGCCCTGCGCAAGGCCGGCCACCCCGTTCACCCGAGCTGGCTTCCGGACTCGACCGACTTCGGCGACGCGCTGCTGCAGGTCGTCCC
>JADZCS010000131.1 GCA_020851435.1 Gammaproteobacteria bacterium
AGGGCCAGCGACAGGAACAGCGTGTTGCGCGCGGGGACGTAAGTGACCGGGATGCCCTCGGACGGCACCTCCGGGACCGCGATGCTGGAATCCGTGAGCGCCGAGCCGCCGATGCCGCCCCAGTCGACGCTCATGAGCCGGTGTTCGACGACGCCCATCGAGGCGGCAATGCGCCGCGCGGCGTCCAGTTCCGCGCTGTGGCGCTGCCCGTAATGAAAGCTGGCCGCGTAACAGTCGTAGCCCTCGGAGCGGGCAATCGCCAGCACGGTCGCCGAGTCGAGCCCACCGGAAAGCAGCACGATGGCCCGGCGCTTGCCCATGTTCACTTCCCCGCCACGTTGCCCCACAGGATCTTGTGGAGCTGCATCTGGAAACGGACGGGCAATCGGTCGGCCAGGATCCAGTCGGCGAGGTCGCGGGCCTCGAGCTGGGCCTGGCTTGGCGAGAAAAGAACCTGGCACCGGTCGTACAGCGCGCGCTCGCGAACGAATTCGCGGCTCCACTCATAGTCCTCGCGGCTGCAGACCACGAACTTCACCTGGTCCTGCGGACGAACGTGTTCGAGGTTCGAGGCCAGGTTCCGACCCACCTCACCCGAGCCCGGGGTCTTGACGTCGAGCACGCGCGTCACGCGCGCGTCCAGGTGGCTGACATCGAAGGCGCCGCTGGTCTCGATCGACACCTTCAGCCGGGCATCGCACAGGCGCGTGAGCAGCGTCGGGGCATTGGGCTGGGCCAGCGGCTCACCGCCGGTCACGCAGGCGTGACGGGCGCCCGAGGCCACGGCTGCGGCCACGAGATCGTCGATCGCCTGCCACTGGCCGCCGAAGAACGCGTATTCCGTGTCGCAGTACTGACAGCGCAGCGGACAGCCCGTCAGGCGGATGAAGAAGGTCGGAAAACCGACGGCATCCGCCTCGCCCTGCAGCGAGAAAAACGTCTCGGTGATCCTGAGCCGCTCACCCGCGGGAAGCTCCCCGCGCGACAGGCTGCCCGACTCGGCCACGGCCGCCATCAGCGACCTTCGGCCTTGAGCTTCTTGAGGCGTTCGGCGGCGTCGGCCGCGACTGGCGTACCGGGATAGCGCTTGACCACGTCCTGCCAGGTCTTGCGCGCCGACTCGTAGCGCTTGAGCTCGTACTCGACGTAGCCGCGCTTGAGCAGCGCATCGGCGGCCTTGGCCGCACCTGGCGTGGTAGCGACCTTGTTGAACGCCGTGTGGGCCGGCCACCAGGCCTTCTTGACGTAGTGGACCTCGCCAAGCCAGTAGGTGGCGCTGTCCGACAGCGCACTGGCCGGATGCGCCGCGAGGAAGGCCTGCAGCGCTTTCTGGGCCTCGTCGTAGCGGCCTGCCTTGATCAGCTCGAAGGCGGCCTGGTACTCGGCTTCGTCGGGCTCGACGGCCGCAGGCGACGGGACCGCGGCGGCGGCCTGCTCGATGCGCTGCACGCGCGCGTCGAGGTCGGTGTACTGGTCACGTGCCTGCTTGCGCGAGCCCTCGAGCGCAAACTGCTGCTCCTCGAGGCTGCCAACCAGGCGCCGCTGCTCTGCCTGCAACTGGGCCACCTGCCGGTTGAGCTCGGCGAGACCCTCGCCCTTCAGCACGCCCTCGAGCTGCTGAACCCGTGACTCGAGCTCGGCAATCTTGAGGTCGCGCGGGTCCGGGCCTTTCTCCGGGGTCAGCGAGCAGGCAGCGACCGACGCCGCCAACGCCAGCGTCGCGGCAGTGCGCAGCACGGAACCGCCGATAAGGATGCTGTGCCTGGTCATGCTGGTCAGCGCGACAGGGTCAGCTCGACGCGGCGATTCCTCGAGTAGGCCTCCTCGTCACCGCCCTCGGCCGCCGGACGCTCCTCGCCGAAGCTGACGGTGGTGAGTTGCGCGTCGGTGGCGCCCGCCAGCAACAGCGCGCGGCGGATGGCCTGGGCACGGCGCTCGCCCAGCGCAATGTTGTACTCGCGCGAACCTCGCTCGTCGGTATGGCCCTCGAGCCTCACGCGCGCCGCGCGGTTCTGCGACAGCTGCTTGCCGTAGTCGGCGATCTGCGACTGGTAGTCGGGACGCACATCCTCGCTGTCGAAGTCGAACAGGAACGTGGCATTCGGCCCCAGCGCGGCAGTCGACCCCGCACCGGCCTTGTCGTCCGGCAAGGCGCGGATGTCGCCCGAAGCGGCACCGCCGGCTGCGCTGGTGTCGGCGCCCGACGTAGACGGCACGGTCTCCGCCGGCTTGGCGGGCTCGTCCACGGTGCTGGGCTTCTTGGGGCAGCCGGCGAGCAGCACGGCACAGGCGATGAGGGTCAGGGTCGGCTTGAATTGCATATCCGGGTCTCCGTCCGTTTGCGCGGCAGTTCTAGCATAGGCTCTTCGACCGCGCCACGCGGCAGCGGTTCAGTGTGTTCAGTTCAGGTAGGGCGACCATACCGGCTCGCGAACCTCGCCCGCGGGGGCCGCGATGCGCTGCTGGACGGTGCCGTCGGAGGACACAGCGGCCAGCACGCCGGTCCGTCCTTCGCGCGTCGCGTAGATCAGCATGGCGCCGTTGGGCGCATAGCTCGGCGACTCGTCGAGGCGGCCGTTGGTCAGCACGCGCAGGGCCCCGGTGGCCAGGTCGACGACGCCGATGCGATAGGCGCCGCGGTCGATCGTGACCACCGCGATCTGCTTGCCATCCGGCGACAGCCGGGGCCTGGCATTGTACGAACCCTCGAAGGTCACGCGTTTCGGACGGTCGGACCCTCCCAGCGCCAGCCGATAGACCTGCGGGGCCCCCGCACGGTCGGACGTGAACAGCACCGACTGGCCGTCGGCCGCCCAGGCCGGTTCCGTGTCGATCGCCGGATCGTCGGTGAGTTGCTGCAGCTGCTGCGTCGCGAGCTCGAGCACGTAGACGTCCGCGTTGCCGTCCCGCTTCGAAAGCGTCAGGGCCAGGCGCGTCCCATCCGGTGACCAGGCCGGCGCGCCGTTGATGCCAGCGCGCGAGGACACCTTCACGCGTTCGCCGGTGCGCAGCGTCTGCACATAAACGGCTGAAAAGCCGCCTTCGAAGGAAACATACGCGAGCCGCTGCCCGTCCGGCGACCAGGCGGGGGACATGATCGGCTGCTGCGAACGCGCCACTGTTCGGGGCGTCTCGCCGTCGGCGTCGGCGACGACCAGGCTGAACGTGCGCGTCGGCGCGGTGCCGGCCACGGCGACATAGGCGATGCGCGTGGCAAAGGCCCCGCGGATACCGAGGATCTTCTCGTGGATGGCGTCCGCGGCGCGATGGGCCGCCATGCGCAGGCCGCTGCGGTCAGACGGCAGCGCGAGTCCCAGCAGGCGCTGGCCGGTCAGGGCGTTGACGAGTTCGAACTGCATGTCCAGGCGCCCGTCCGGCAGGGGCAGCAGCCGCCCAACCACGACGTAGTCGACTTTCAGCAGGCGCCAGTCGGCGGCATCGACGGCAGCCGCGGTGGTCGGCTTCTCGATCATGCTGGCGCGCGGCAGCGAGCGGAACCGCCCGCTGCGGTCGAGGTCGGCCTGGATGACGGCCGCTGCGTCCAGCGGCAAGGCCTCGCTCCCCGACCAGGCAAAGGGCACGACCGCAACCGGGATGGCATCCACGACGCCCTGGGTGATCTGGACCGTCAGCTGCGCGCGCGCTGCCGTCGTCCAGGCCATGCCGAGTGTGGCCAGCATGAGCAGCAGGAATCCAGGGAGACGTTGGCTGTGGGGCATCCTCAATCCTCCGGGGCGAAAACCAGCACGAGATTGCGCTCGAACAGCGCCGAGTCCGGCGGCGCCGGCAAGGGCGAGGACCGGTAGACAGCGTCGACGATCGACTGCCGCACAGCCGCGTCCACGGCGCAGGTGCCGACGCGTACCTGGGTCACCTCCCCGCCGGGAATCTGGCTGACCTGCAGTTCACAGCGCAGCCCGGGAACGGCGCCAGGCGGACGCTTCCAGTTCCGCTCGATGCGGTCGCGGATCAACGCGGCGTACTGGTTGCGCGCCGGGCCGCGCGCAGCCGCGGCGGCGCTGTGCGCTTCCTCCGCCGCGATCCTGGCGCGCAGGTCGCGCTCGCGGCTGGCGGCAAGCTTCAGGTCGGCCTCCGCCCTGGCAGCCGCCTGCAGGCGTTCGGCCCGCGCGCGTTGCTCGGCAGCCTTCTGCTGGGCGGCAGTCGCGGCGATTTTCCGCTGTGCCGCTGCCTTGTCGGCCGCAGCCTGGTCCGCGACGCGGCGTTGCTCGACTTCGCGCCGCTGCTCGGCCTGCTCAGCCTGCTCTGCACGCTGCCTCTCGGCGGCCAGCTCCTGGCGCTTCTCGCGCTCCGCGGCCGCCGCGGTCTCGGCGCGTTGCCTGGAATCGCGCCGTGTCGCCTGGCTCGCGGCAATGATCTGATCGTCGACGACCACTGCCTCGATGGTCAGCACGGGCGGCGGCGCCGGCGGGGCCAGCCACACGCCGCCGACCAAGGCGAGGACGATCACCGCATGCAGCCCCAGCGACTGCAGCCAGGGACCCGCTGTGGGCATCCAGCCGTCCGCGGTCGAGGCGACGTGGCCGCTCATCGCTGCTGCCCGAGTTCCTCGAGCGCGCGGACCGCCGCGGGATCGGTGACGAAGCCGATCTTCTTCGCACCGGCCTGCTGCAGCAGAACCAGGCCACGCACCACCTTGCCGTACGGAACCCGCTCGTCCGCCTTCACGAGCACGGGCGTCGCAGGTTCGCGACCGAGGACGGCCGCAACGCGCTGCGACACGGTCGCCTCGTCGATGGGTTTGTCCTCGTCACCGCCGATGTTGACGTAGTAGCGTCCGGCCACGTCGACCGACAGCACCAGCGGCTCGTGATCCTTGAGCAGTTCCGGGTCGATCGGCTTCGCATTGGCGTCCGGCAACTCGACCTGCACGCCCTGGGTCAGCAGCGGCGCCGTGACCATGAAGATGATCAGCAGCACGAGCATCACGTCGATGTAGGGGACGACGTTGATCTCGCCCATCAGCTTCCGACCACGCGTGCCGGAGGGCATCAGTTCCCTCTCCCGCCTGCGTGCCGCTGCAGCAGCGTCGAGAACTCTTCCATGAAGGTGTCGTAGCGCAACTCGAGCCGGCTCACCTGGTCGGCGTAGCGGTTGTAGGCGACGACGGCCGGGATCGCGGCGAACAGGCCGATCGCGGTGGCGATCAGGGCCTCGGCGATGCCGGGCGCGACCATGGCGAGCGTCGCCTGCTGCACGTTACCGAGGCCGTGGAAGGCGTTCATGATGCCCCACACCGTTCCGAACAGGCCGACGTAGGGACTCGTGGAACCGATGGTGGCGAGCGTCGCAAGGCTTTCCTCGAGACGGTCGATCTCGCGCAGCTGGGCGACGCGCATCGCGCGACGCGCACCGTCGATGAGCTGCTGCGGCGAAAGGTCCTGCTGCTGGAACAGGCGCGTGAACTCGCGGTAACCGGCCTCGAACAGGCTTTCCAGGCCCAGGCTCGCGCGGCCACGTTCCTCGATGGCGCGATGCAGGGTGCCGAGGTCGCCGCCAGACCAGAAGCCCGCCTCGAAGGCATCGGCCTCGCGCCGCGCCGCCATCACGAGCCGGCGCTTGCGCAGGATGATCGTCCACGACAGCACCGAAGCGGCCAGCAGCGCGATGATCACCAGCTTGACGATCAGGCTCGCCTGCAGGAAAAGGTCGATGACCGAGAGTTCGGCGTTCATGGCGCCAGCACCCGCAGCAGCGACTCGGGCAGCGCCCTTGGCCGGAGGTTGTCGGAATCGAGCGAGGCGGCGCGTATCTCCGCCGCGACCAGCAGTTCGCCGTCGGGCGAGCCGCGGCGGATCTCCTGGGTGAAGCGAACGGATGCGGCACGTGCCTCGGTGACCGCGACGGACACGGACAGGAGGTCATCGTAGACGGCAGGTTTGCGGTAGCGCACGTTGGCCTCGACGATCGCGAACTGCAGGCGGTCCTCGCGTGCGAGCCGCGCCTGGTCGACGCCGACCTCGCGCAGCCACTCGCTGCGCGCGCGCTCGAGGAACCTCAGGTAATTGGCGTAGTACACGACGCCGCCGGCGTCGGTGTCCTCCCAGTAGACCCTCACGTTCCAGACAAAATTACCGCTCAAGAGTTCCTCCTCCGCTCGCGCCGCCGAACAGTGGCAGGCTGCCGCCCGGGTCGACCTCCGGCGGCGTGAGTCCGAAATGCAGCCAGGCGGCGCGCGTCGCGATGCGCCCGCGCGCGGTGCGCGCCAGGTACCCCTGCTGGATCAGGAAGGGTTCGACCACGTCCTCGAGCGTGCCGCGGTCCTCGCTGAGCGTCGCGGCGAGGGTATCGACGCCGACCGGGCCGCCAGCGAAGCGCTCGATGATGATCATCAGCAGGCGCCGGTCGAGCACGTCGAAGCCCTGCCGGTCCACGTCGAGCATGTCGAGCGCGGCCTCGGCCACGGAATCGGTGATGCGCCCGTCGGCCTTGACCTCGGCGAAGTCGCGCACGCGGCGCAGCAGGCGGTTGGCGATGCGTGGCGTGCCCCTCGCGCGCCGGGCGATGCGTTCGGCGCCGGCCGGATCCGTCATGAGGCCCAGGATCGCGGCCGAGCGGGTGACGATGTCCGTGAGTTCGCCCACCGAGTAGAACTCCAGGCGCTGCACGATGCCGAACCGATCGCGCAGCGGCGAGGTGAGCAGGCCGGCGCGCGTGGTGGCGCCCACCAGCGTGAACGGCGGCAGGTCGAGCTTGATGGAGCGCGCGGCGGGGCCGTCGCCGATCATGATGTCGAGCTGGTAGTCCTCCATCGCCGGATAGAGGATTTCCTCGACCACCGGGCTCAGCCGGTGGATCTCGTCGACGAACAGGACGTCGCGTTCCTGCAGGTTGGTCAGCAGCGCGGCGAGGTCGCCGGGCCGTTCGAGGACCGGGCCCGACGTCTGCTTGATGTTGACGCCAAGTTCGTTGGCGACGATGTTCGCGAGCGTGGTCTTGCCGAGGCCGGGCGGCCCGAAGATCAGCACGTGGTCCAGCGCCTCGGAACGGCGGCGCGCCGCCTCGATGAAGATCTCCATCTGCGACTTCACGACCGGCTGGCCGACATAGTCGGCGAGCCGCCGCGGGCGCACCGCCCGGTCGACGACCTCGTCCTCTCGCGAGGACTGGGCGGTGACGACTCGGTCCTGGTCACGCATGCGGGATTACCTCGACGCGGCGCGAAGCGCCGAGCGGATGATGTCTTCGGTGGTCGCGCCATCGGCCTCGACCGACTTGATCAGGCGCGATACCTCGGCCGGCTTGTAGCCCAGCGCGACCAGCGCGGCGAAGGCCTCGGCTTGGGCGCCTGCGCCGGTGACGGTCTGCCCCGCCAGGGTGGGCACGGCGCCGGCCGTCAGCGCACGGACGCGGTCGCGCATCTCGATGACCAGGCGCTCGGCGGTCTTGCGGCCAATGCCCGGAATGCGCGTGAGCGTGTCGATGTCGCCCGACTCGATGCACAAAGCGAAAGCATCGGCCGTGACGCCGGAGAGCAGCGCCAGCGCGATCTTGGGGCCGACGCCGGAGACCTTGAGCAGGTCGCGGAACAGGCGTCGCTCCTGTTCGCTGGCGAAGCCGTAGAGCAGGTGCGCGTCGTCGCGAACGACGAGGTGCGTGTGCAGCAGCACCTCCGCCCCCACCGGCGGCAGGTTGTAGAACGTGGACATCGGCGCCTCGAGCTCGTAGCCCACGCCTCCGACATCGACGACCAGCGCCGGCGGGTGCTTGGCGGCCAGCCGGCCGCGCAGGTGGCCGATCACGAGCGCGCTCCCAGCGCGAGCAGCACGCGATGGTTGGCGTGGCAGACGGCCAGCGCGAGTGCGTCGGAAGCGTCTAGCCCGAGCCGGCCTTCGATGGCGAGCAGCGCCTTGATCATGTGCTGGACCTGTTCCTTCTGGGCGGCGCCCGTGCCGGTGACCGCGAGCTTGACCTCGCGCGGAGCATATTCGAACACGTCGGCGCCGCTGCCGTGCAGGCCGCACAGCGCCGCACCGCGGGC
>JADZCS010000132.1 GCA_020851435.1 Gammaproteobacteria bacterium
CCGGCAACTATGGCGGTGATTCCAACACGCGTGAGCAGACCGTGACCCATGAGATCGGCCACTGCCTGTTCCTCGCCCACGCGCCGGATGGCGTCAATGCGGTCGATGTCGCCAACGCGCCCGACGCGGCCGTGCACGACAACGCCTGGCACAACTGTGCGATGTCCTACAACTACAACCAGGTGCGGCGGTTCTGTGGCTTCTGCCTGCTGCGGCTTCGCGGTTGGGACAAGACCAAGCTCAAGCCGACCGCTGCGCAGAACAAGAAGCCATGAAGATCTCACTCAAGCTGCCGAAACCTGGCTTCGCAGTGTCCGAAACCATTTCGCTGGACGTCACGCTCGTCAACGACGCCATGTCGGCCGTCGAGATTCCGGACCCGTTCCACGCCTTCAACTGGCAGCCGACGTATACGATCGTGGGTCCCGCCTATCCGAACGGATTCACGTTCAGTTTCCTCGCCGTCAAGCGCAAGCAGGTGAACCCGGATACCACGGGCCTCGAGCCGCAGTTGCTCACCCTGGCGCCGGGCGAGGAAATCACGAGCGACATACCGTTGGGCGACTGGATTCCACTGGTGACGCCCGGCCGCTACCAGCTGCGGGCGCAGTTCGAATGGCAGGGCATCCACGCGGTGTCCGATCCGGTTGCCTTCGACATTGAGCCGCTCGCTATCGTCGCCACCGGCGTGGGCCTGGATGTCGGTTGCCAGACCATCCGCTATGTCCCCGTGGGCTGGCTGCGCGACGGCCAGCAGGGGCGCGCGCTCGGCGAGTCGCTGTATTACGAGAAGCGCCCCGACCTCGGAGAGTTCAAGCGCCTGAGTGCCAGCGAGGTCATGCCCGTTGGCGCCGCGGCCAGCGAGGTGCTGGTTCCTTTCACCAACTACGACCGCAGGGTCGCGTTGACGTACTGGCGCGCGTGGCGCGAGGGCGGCACGATCTGCGCCCACCTTGCCGGCGCCGCCGAGGTCTCGCGCGCGGAGCTGGGCCCCTCCACCATCGTTATCCGTCCGGCACTGATGACCGAAGCCGGGCAGTTCGACGTGTTCGCATTCGACGGCGCGACCAACGAAGTACTGCTGGCCCGCTTTGCGCCGGGCGTTCCGCCGCAGGTCATTCGCGGGCCGCGCCTGCCGGGTCGATGCGTGGCGGGGCGTGCGGCGCTCGACTCGCCTGCGCACGGCGCACAGCGCCATGTCGTGGTTCCTGCAGTCGATGAAGATGGTTCACTGCTCGTGAACCACGTCGCTTTCGGGGCCGACGGCCAGGTCGTCACAGCAGACACGATCGCCATTCCCCAGGCGAAAGCGCTGACCGGCTCGAGCCCGGCCTTGCGTCGTATCGACGACGGCCGGCTCCAGGTTGCCTTGCTGGCCGAGACCGAACTTCGCGGCGCTGCTGCCGCAGCGACGGAGGACCTGGATGCGGCACAGCAGGAAGCGCCGTCTGCCAGGGGCCTGGCGCTCGTGGAGTTCGCGTTCGTGCCGGCTGGCACCGAAGCGCCGATGCCGCGCGTCAGCCCGAAGGGCCGGCTCTCGAGGGCGGTCTGGGCGGCGAGAACGAGCTTCGTGATGGCGCCGGAGGCAGGTGACCGCATCGATTGGGTCGTTGCGCTCGAAGGGGGAGACATCCTCACCAGCGTCTCGCCGGGCTTCGCCGCGAAACCAGACCTGCCGCTCGCTTTCCCGCTCGAGATTGTATCGCTCGCCAAGGGCGCCTATCTCCTCGCCCTCGATCCAAGCAGCGAACCGGAATTCATCCTGTTGCGCTGAGCTTTGCTTGCGGCTCAGCGCCCAGCGTCGAGCACCCGCGCCGGCCCGATGACGGCCAGCGCGAATAGCGCCAGCCCGCTCGCAGGCCTTGGGCATTTCGCCGGGCAAACCGAAACGCAGTGAACCTGCGGCGCCTGGCGCAGTCTCAGGTAGCAGCCCCAACAACCCAGGTGTCAACCGTGATCGACCCCAACCGCCTTCTGGATCAACTCATGCGCAGCGGCATCGGCGGCGGGCTCGCCGGCGGCCTGCTGTCGGGCGCACTCGCGGGCTCCCTCGCCGGCCGCAAGAACAAGGGCTTCGGGTCGTCTGCGCTCAAGGCGGGCGGGCTGGCCGCCGTGGCCGGCCTGGCCTACAAGGCCTGGCAGCAGTACCAGGCCGGGCAGGGCGGCGGCGCCGCGCCGCAGGCTGGCGGCCTGGGCTCCATCCCCGGCTTCGGCGCGGATCCGGTGCCTTCGCTGGCCGCCACCGGGGGCATGGCAGTGCTGCGGGCCATGATCGCCGCGGCCAAGGCCGACGGCCAGGTCGATGCCGCGGAACACCAGAAGATCTTCGGCGAACTCGGCCGCCTCGACCTGTCCGCCGACGAGAAGGCCTTCGTGCTGGAGGAATTCGGCAGGCCGCTGGACGTGGACACGGTGGTGGCCAGCGCCACCAGCGACGAACTGGCGCGCCAGGTCTACGCCGCCTCGCGGCTGATCGTCGCGGAGGCCTCGCCGGCCGAGGCCGCCTACCTGCAACTGCTCGCCGCCAGGCTGGGGCTTGCGCCGGCGCTGGTCGCCGAGATCGACCGCGCCGCGCTGCAGCCTCCCGCTGCCTAGTCGAACCGGAACACCGCCGTGCGGGTCTGGTCGTTCGACAGCTTCTGACGAGACTACCAGCAGCGAATGCAGTCGGGCTCAGGGCGAGGCTCGCGGTGACGAACTAGGCGCGCAGCAGCGCTCCACGGCTTGCGGCTGGAAGCGACATTCCCCGTTCGTCTGAGAATGCGCTGTTCGAAAACTGCAGGCTTGCTGCGTTGACGCTTATGTCAACTACTGCCGCCGCCGCCTTCCATCTCGCGCTTGAGCTTGATGTGCTCCGACAGCGCACGCAGGTCGGTCTTCTTGCGCCTGGGCTCGCGCGGCGCTTCGCCACTGCTGCCGTAGGGATTGGACCCGGTGTCCGCCTTGGGCTCGACCGCCGGCAGCTTCAACGTGCTGCTGAGCGACAACTCGTCGACCTTCAGCATCTCGATGAGCGTGTCGTCGGTACGGGCAGGCTTGTAGGGCGCCCACATGGCATTGCCCCGAGCGTCGAACAAGATTCGACCGACCGGGCTGTCGCCGCGATCCTTGTCACGGGAGTTGCTCATGACGCATAGCCTCCGACAGTGACTGGATCCATGCTTGCTCATTGTCTCAGAATTGGCAAATTAGATAAAGCGCCCCTCGGGCGCTGCTACCTATCCGGATAGCGGCACCGGGTGGGCGGCGCACAATGACTCGAGCCCCGACTTCAGGCAGTCCAATGATCGATTCGATCCCCGCCTGGCACACCGAAAGCTCCGACCAGCTGCTTGCCCGGCTGCAGACCCGCCACAGCGGGCTTGCGGCGGACGAGGCCTGCCGACGCCTGGCGACAGTGGGCCCCAACGAACTGGTCGCCGCGCGCCGGACCTCGCCGTGGACGCTGCTCGCGGCTCAGTTCCGGAACGTCCTGATCATCATCCTGCTCGTGGCGACGGCGCTGTCGGCCCTGTTGGGGCACGTCGTCGAGGCCATCGCGATCACGGTCATCGTGCTGTTCGCGGTGATCCTGGGCTTCGTCCAGGAATTCCGCGCGGAACGCGCCATCGAAGCCCTGCGGCGCATGACGGCGCCGCTGGCCACCGTGGTCCGCGACGGGAAGGACGCCGAGGTGCCGTCGCGGGAAGTGGTTCCGGGCGACATCTTGCTGTTGAGGGCTGGCAACCGCGTGCCGGCGGATGCGCGCTTGCTCGAGGCCATCAACCTGAAGGTGCAGGAGGGCGCCCTCACCGGCGAGTCGCAGGCCGTGGACAAGCACACACGCGCCCTCGACGATCCGGAGTTGCCCCTCGGTGATCGGTGCAACGTGGTCTATGCGGGCACGGTCGCGATCTATGGCCGGGGCCGTGCCGTGGTCGTGGCGACCGGCATGCAGACCGAGTTCGGGCGCATCGCGAACATGCTCCAGGACGTAGAGACCGGGCGCACGCCGCTGCAGGTCAATCTCGACAAGCTGGGCCACGCGCTGGCCCGTGCCGCGCTCGTCGTGGTCGCCCTCATCGTCGCGCTGGGCCTGTTCCGCGGGCAGCCCTTCGTCGAGATGCTGATATTCGGAGTCGCCCTCGCGGTCGCGGTGGTGCCCGAGGCGCTGCCCGCGGTCGTCACGATCTCGCTCGCGCTCGGCGTGCAGCGGCTCGTGAAACGCAATGCGCTGATGCGCCGGCTCGCGGCCGTGGAGACCCTGGGCAGCACCTCGGTGATCTGCACCGACAAGACGGGCACCCTGACCCGCGACGAAATGACCGTGCGCCGCCTGTACGTCGCAGGGACCTTCGTCGAGGTCGCCGGTGCAGGCTACGAACCGCTGGGCGGCTTTGCCGTGGACGGTGAAGCGGTTGCGGTCGCTGCCGGGACCGGTCATCCGCTGTCGGAGCCGCTGGGCCAGATGCTCCGTGCGGGCGCACTCGCCTCCGATGCGCAACTCCTTCACGACGCCGCCCTGGACACCTGGTCGGTCAAGGGCGACCCCACCGAAGGGGCGCTGGTGGTCGCGGCGGCAAAGGCCGGATGGACGAAGCAGCGCCTGGACAGCCAGCAGCCGCGCGTGCACGAAGTCCCGTTCTCGGCCGAAGCCAAGCGCATGACGACGCTTCACGAGACTGGCGACGGGCTCGTCGCCTACGCCAAGGGCGCGCCCGAGGTCATCCTGCAGTCGTGCATCGTCGAACAGACCGAATCGGGCGCGGTTGCCCTCGATGATGCGGCTCGCGCGCGGATCCTCGATGCAGCGAAGCAAATGGCCGCATCGGGCCTGCGCGTGCTGGCGGTCGCGACTCGCGAGCAGGCGACGCGAGACGACGCCGACACCGGGATGACCCTGCTGGGCCTGGTCGGCATGTTCGACCCGCCGCGTCCCGAGGCCCGCGACGCGATCGCCACCTGCGAACGCGCGGGAATACGCGTGGTGATGATCACGGGCGATCACCCGCTGACCGCCGAGGCGGTGGCGCGCGAGCTGGGCATCCTGAAGGACGGTCGCATCATGACGGGCGCCGAGCTCGAGGCGCTGGACGAGGCGGCCTTCGAGCGTGAGGTCGAGGGTGTGGACATCTATGCGCGCGTCTCGCCCGCACACAAGCTGCGGGTGGTCACCGCCCTGCAGAAGATGGGCCACATCGTCGCGATGACCGGTGACGGAGTGAACGACGCGCCGGCGCTCAAGAAGGCGGATATCGGCGTGGCCATGGGCATCACCGGCACGGACGTCGCGAGGGAGGCGGCGGCGATGACCCTGACCGACGACAATTTCGCGGCGATCGTCGCCGCCGTCGAGGAAGGGCGCGGCATCTTCAGCAACATCAAGAAGTACCTGATGTTCCTGCTGTCCTCCAACATCGGCGAGATCGGCCTGATGGCCGGCACCGCGCTGCTCGGCCTGCCGCTGCCCCTGACCGCCGTGCAGATCCTCTACGTCAACCTGGCCACCGATGGCCTGCCCGCGCTGGCGCTCGCCGTGGATCCCCCCGAGCGCGACCTCATGCAGCGCAAGCCCAGGGATCCGCACCAGGGAGTCTTCACGCGACCCGTCGTCATCCTGATGCTCATCGGCGGGTTCTGGTCGATGCTGGTCAATGTCGGCCTGTTCGCATGGGCGCTCGAGTCGGGGCGGGGCGCGCGCGAGGCGATGACGCTGACCTTCGTCTCGCTCGTGCTGATCCAGTTCATCAAGGCCTACAACTTCCGCTCCGACCGCCTGTCCGTAATGACGCGGCCCTTCGCCAATCGCTGGTTGAACCGCGCGATCCTGTGGGAGCTGGGCCTGTTGAGCCTGGTGCTGTACCTGCCGGCGCTGCAGGCGCCGTTCAGCACCTTCGACATGGCGCCGATGGACTGGGCCGTGGTGCTCGCGGTGTCCGGCACCATCCTGCCCGTGCTCGAAATCTCCAAGGCCATGTTGCGGCACGGCTGGTTCGGCGGACAGGCCGCGTGAAGCACGTGGTCGCGCTGGTATTGCCTGATGTTCCCCGGCGAGGCAGGATCTGCGGGTGATCGAAGCCATCAGGTCGTTTTTCCAGCAGCGCATCGCCCGCAGTGGCGCCGACACCGGGAAGTCGGGCGATCACGCCGGGCGCCTCGCTGCCGCGGCGCTGATGATCGAAGTGGTCCGCGCCGATCATCACTTCAGCGCGGAGGAGCAGTCCGAACTCCTGGCTGCCGCCCAGCGCAAGTTCGGGCTCGACCCCGGAGAGGCGCAGGAACTCATCCGGCTTGCGGAACTGGAGTCGCGCGAGGCGGTCGACCTCTACCAGTTCACCTCGGTCATCAACGAGACGTTCTCGCCCGAGCGGAAGGTCCGGCTGATCGAGGAACTGTGGCGCGTGGCGCTGGCCGACGAGGTCATCCACCGCTACGAGGAATACGTGATCCGCCGGGTCGCGGATCTCATCTACGTCCCGCATTCCGCCTTCATCGCCGCCAAGCTGCGCGTCAAGGAGGGCCCGCGATGACTGCAACGCCCAGGCCCCACAACGTGCACGTCGTCTGTCCCGGCTGCGACGCCGTGCTGCGCGTGCCCAAAGACCGGCTCACCGGGGACCCGCGTTGTCCGAAGTGCAAGGCGCAGGTGTTCACCGGCAAGCCCGTCGACCTGAACGGCCCGACCTTCGACGTGCACGTCGGCCGCAGCGACCTGCCTGTCGTCGTCGACTTCTGGGCGCCCTGGTGCGGCCCCTGCCATGCGATGGCGCCGCACTTCGCCTCGACAGCCCGCGCCCTCGAGCCGAAGTTCCGCTTCGCCAAGGTCAATACCGACGAATGCCCGGATCTAGGGGAGCGCTTCGCGATACGCAGCATCCCGACGCTGATGGTGTTCCGCCACGGCAAGGTGCTGGCGCAGCAGTCCGGGGCCCTGGACGCCGGCGCGCTGCGACGCTGGCTGGAGTCGGTTGCAGGCTGATAGGGTGCGGGCGACTTGGCCACGATCCTGGGCCAGGGTCGTTCGTCGCGAGCAGGCGAAGACGGCGCTGGAAGAACTGAAAGCTATCTCGGCTGGATCAAGCAGGCCATGAAGCTGGATCCGACACGAAGCGCACTGCCGTGAGGGCCGGCTGGCCAAACTGAAAGGCCCGCAGCCGGTCTTGACCGGCTGTGGGCAGGATCGACGGGCGTTGCCTACGGAGCGACCTTGTCGCCGCCCGACTGCGATGCGTCGCCCGCGTTTTCAGCTGCCGGCATCGCTTCCGCGGGTGCTGCGGCATCCGCTGGGGCTGCTGCATCGGCCGGTGCCGCTTCCGGTGCCGGCGCCGGCTCAGGGGCCGCCATGGGCGCCGCTTCCGGCGCGGGGGCCGCTTCTTCCTTCTTGGCGCAGGCCGTCAGCAACAAGGCTGCTGCGGCGACTGCGACGATCGTCTTCATCTGCTGCATGATTCCTTCCCCTCGTTGTGTGCCTAGCTGTCGATCCGCCAGGTTGTCCGGAGCCTAGTCCAAGCCCATGCCGTTGGGCAACCGCTGGAAGCGCGGATCCTGGCGCAGCGGGTCAAGCAGCGGGTCGCTGCGGGAGTAGATCAGGCCGGAATCTCCCAGCTGTCGGGCCCGTTCCAGGCGCACGATCGCCGCATCGAGATCGCCCCACTGCGCGAGTAGCTGCGCCTGCCGGCGCCACGCCGATGCCGGCTGCCAGCACGCTACGGCGCGAAACGTCGTGACGGCGGCGCAGGGGCCGTGCCCCGATCGGCCCGGGCATAGCTCAGGAATACCGTCATGCGGGTAGTGTCGTCACGCACACCCGCTGTGCCAGACATCGGGCAGCCTCCCTACTTCAGCCGTTCGAACAGCGCCCGGACCTGGTCCTTTTCGGACTCGAAGGTAAACGCGCTGTAGAGCGTGTAGGCGTTCTGGCGGTCGAGGACCCGCGGCGCGAGGATCTCCACCACGCGCATGCGGTCGCTGGGGAAGTCGAGGCCGTCGACGACCTGGCGCAACTGTTCGACCAGGAAGTAGTTGTCACGCGCCGCGTCCTCGAGCACGCGCAGCCTGCCGCTCGTGAACGATTCCGCCGCCATTGCGTCCCGCAGCGCCGCGAACCGCTCCTCCGACATCGGACGAGGTCCGCTGTGCCGTGGCGGCTGCACCGGCTGGATTGCCGCCGGACGCGCGTCCCAGGCGCAGGTGCAGACCGACATGCGCCCCTGCACGGTGGTGTGCCAGGCCCCGGTCCACCGGGCCGGCCCGCAGGTCGCCGGGCATTTCTGCGCGGCATCAGCCTTGTTCCAGATGGGACCGGCTTCCACCTCGCGCGTGACAGCCGGCGCGTCGAGCAACTCGATGGACCATTGCTGGCGGCTGCCGCTGCGGCAGTCCCAGGTCTGTGCCTCGTCGCCGTCGCTTTCGAGGCAGCGTCCGTCGGCCTGGACGACCAGCTGGCCCCGATCGATCTGCCACGCCTGGTTGGCGCCGCCATGGCAGCTGGACACCTGCACTCGAGCGCCGTTGATGCCGACGTCCGGACCGTGCACGTCGAGGCAGCGACCGGTGGCCACGCTGACGATGCGTCCGTTCTCGGAGCGCCAGACCTGGCCGCGGCGCCCGAGGCACTCGGACAGCTGCACGCGCGCGCCATCGGTGCGCAGTTGTTCGTCGTTGATCCCGAGGCACTGGCGGCCGTTGTGGAGCATGAACGGCCCGTCCGGCTCCGGGCCGGGCTGGGCGAACGCCCCTGGCGACGCACACAGCAGCACCGCGGCGGCGGCGCCACGGAAGGCGAGCAGGAATTTCGACATTGAACGTCCCTGTTGGCTCAGGCCGGCATCTTCTCCGGCGGGGCAGTCTAACCCGGTCTGGCCGGGATGCTAGCGTGGGCTGATCGAGCTTCCGAGCCTGTCCGCCTCGATGATCGCGCGCCTGAGGGCGGTGCCGTCGAGCACCCGGTCGAAGTTCCGGATGTACGGCGCGGCCAGTGTCAGCGCTGCGACCGTCTCGAGTTCATCGTCGGAAAGCGAGGCCTTGCCGAGCGCGCCGAGCGAGGCCGGTAGCCCGATGCGGCCCAGCAGCGCGAGATAGTCGGTCACGCGCGATCCGGGGCGGTCCTCGAGCACCAGCTGGACCAGCGTCCCGAACGCGACCATCTCGCCGTGCAGCGCGTGCAGGAGCGCCGGCACGCCCGTGAGGCCGCGCAGCAGCGCATGCGCGATCGACAGTCCGCCGCTCTCGAACGCGAGCCCGCTGAGCAGCACGGTCGCTTCCGTGACGTCCTCGACGGCGTCGGTGCACCGGCCGGCCGTCACCGCCTCGACCGCGGCCTCGCCGTGGTCGCGGAGCAGGCTGTAGCAGTAGTCGCCCAGGGCACCTGCCGTTCGCGGCGGGCGGCCACCGTGGAAGTTGAGCCCGCCGGCCCTTGCGCACTGCGCGGCTTCGAAGGTCTTGGAGAGCGCATCGCCGATCCCCGCCCGGAAGAAGCGCACCGGCGCCCGCGCGATTTCCCGAGTGTCCACCACCACGGCGTCGGGATTGCGGGGAAGAAGGTCGACGCCCTGCACGCGATGCGCGTCGTCGTAGAGGACGATGAGCCGCGACGTGGCGGAGTCGTTCGACGCGATCGTCGGCACCACGATGAGCCTGGCGCCCATGGCTTTCGACACGCCCTTGGCGGTGTCGATGGTCTTGCCGCCGCCCAGCCCCACCACGACGTCGCCGTCGCGCGCGCTGACCTGCTGCGCAAGGCTCGCGATCGCGGCCGGCGTGCATTCGCCGCCGAACCTCAGCCGCTCGACCGGCATCGATTCGGCGCGGAGCTGTTCATGCAGCCGGCCGCCGACCGCCGCATCCACGATGTCGTCCGACACGACCAGCAGCCGCCTGCCGGCGAGCTCGCGCGCGACCGTGCCGATGGCGCCCAGCGCGCCCGATCCCTGCAGGTAGCGCCCGGGAAAGCCGGCTATGCGCAACTGGTTGAGTGCCTGGCTCATGATGCTGACCTGCAGCGCTCAGTGATCGAACGCGTGAAGGCGGTGGTTGATGTCGGTCAGCCGCTCCTTGGTCTCGCGGTACAGCGCATGCAGCTCGCGATAGCGAGACACGCGAACGGGGTCAGGGTCGTGGACCGCGACTGTCCCGCCCGGAGCCTGTGCCGCGCTGCGCTCGTCCGGGAACAGGCCGACGGCCACGCCGGCGATCAGCGCTGCGCCGATCGCTGCGTCCGTGCGCTCCGGCAGCTGGACCTGCACGCCCAGCACGTCGGCGACGATCTGCCGCCACAAGGCGCTGCGCGAGCCCCCGCCGATGATGCGCGCCTGCGGGATGGTGAGCCCGCGAGCCTCGAACTGGTCGAGCACGTCGCGCAGCGTGAACGCTATGCCTTCGTACAGTGCCCGCACGAAGTGGCCGCGATCGTGGCGCATGGTCATGCCGACAAAGTCCGCGCGCAGCAGCGGGTCCCAGTACGGCGCGCGCTCGCCGAGCAGGTAGGGATGGAACAGCAGGCCGCCGGCGCCCGCGGGCACCTCACCGGCCAGGCGATCCATCTCGGCGAACACGGCGCCGCCGTCGTCGCCCGGCCGCATGAAGAACCGGTCGCGCAGCCAGCGGTGCGCCGAGGCGCAGCTGTTGGTGGCCGTGATGGTGAACCACAGGCCGGGAATGGCGAACGGGTAGTTGATCAGGGTCGGGTGCACGTGCGGCGCGGTGCCGACGATCGACACGGTTGCCGCAGTCGCGAGCTTTACGACGCCGGGACCCGCTACGTCCGCGCCCGCGCCATAAGCCTCGGCGGAAGTATCCGAAGTTCCGCACACGACCGGCGTTCCGGCCGCGAGGCCGCAGGCGGCTGCGGCGTCCGGGGTCACGGTGCCGACGATCTGGCTCGGCGCCACGACGGTCGGCAGCGCCGCGAGATCGATGCCTGCGAGCGCCGCCAGTTCGGCCGACCAGGTCTTTGCGGCGTGGTCCCACAGCATCGTGCCCACGGCATCGGTCACGTCCGTGTGCCAGTCGCCGCACACACGCCAGCGCAGCCAGTCCTTGGCCACCATGAACCGGCGCGTGGCGCCGAGCACGGCCGGCTCGTGCCGCGAGAGCCACATCAGTTGCGGCAGCGTCCAGGTAGGCGAGGGGCGGTTGAGCGTGATGCGCAGGATGTCGGCTTCACGCTGCTGCTGCAGTTCGGTGGCCTCGGCGCTGCTGCGCTGGTCGCTCCACAGGATCGCCGGCCGCAACAGGCGATCGGCTGCGTCGAGCAGCACCGGCGTATGGGCTCCCCCGCAGAACGCCACAGCCCGGATGTCGCGCGCGTCCACGCCGGCATCGGCAAGCGCCGCCGGTACGGCCGCGCACATGGCACGCCACCAGTCCTCCGGATCCTGCTCGCTCCAGCCAGAATGCGGAGACAGCGTCTGGTAGCCGCGCGAGGCGCTGCCGGCCACGCGGCCCGACGCAGCGACGATCGATACCTTGAGGCTGCCCGCGCCCAGGTCGACGCCGGCGACGCAGGCGCGGCCGTCAGTTGCCGGGAACGCCTGGCTCATGGGCTGCGCCACGCTGCGCGACAAAGGCGTCGATCGTTGCCGCGACGTCGTGACCGTAGGGGCAGGCTCGCGCGCAGGCGTGCGCGGCCTCGGTGCGGACCAGCGCGGCCCGGCTCGCGCCGTCCCACGGCAGTTGGCCGTCGATCACGGCGAGCGCGATCAGCGACAGCGACGAGGGAGTGCGGGACTCGTGCTGGAGTTCGTCGGCTGTCCCCAGCACGCTGCGGCAGGGCGCCGGGCAGCACGCGCAGAAGCGGAACAGCGGCCGAGTGTCCGTCATGCGTCGCATCCTTCGGCGTCGCGGCGCAGAAGGCCGAGCTTGCCGGCAACGAACAGACTCTCGGGGTCCACATGGTCCTTCAGAGCCTGCAGCAGTTCGAGGCCGATTTCCAGTTCGGCGGCGAGCCACGGGTTACGGAACATGCCGACGCCATGGTGGTGGCTGATCGAGCAACCGTGCGCGAGGCTGGTGCCCTGCAGGAGGTCCCAGGCTCGCCGCAGCAGCGGCAGTGCGCGATCTTCCGGCATGGGTGGCAGCCTGATCGTCATGTACTGGCAGGCGCCCTCGGAATACACGTGCGACCAGTGCACGCCGAAGTCGATCCCGCCGCCCAGCGAGGCGATCGCTGCGGTGGCCGCGGCGTGCAGCGCCGGGAGCACGCTCCACGGCGCGGTGACCTCGATCGTGTCGACGTAGTAGTCGCGCGCCTGCCAGGGTACGGAGAAGCTCTGGAAGCGGTGCGACTGCCATTCGCGATAGATGGCGTCGTCGGTCTCGACGGCGCCGTGGGCCTCGCAGATCTCGAGCGCCAGTTCACGCTCGAGCGCCGCGAGCCGGCGGGAGCCGCAGAATTCGAGGACGGCCAGGAACGGACAGGTGTCGAACGGCGCCCGCCCGTGGCTGCGGTGCGCCGATTCGCCCGCGTCGTACAGGCGCACCACGGCCGGGCGCAGCTCGGCCTGCATGATCTTGCGCAGGGCGTCGAAGCCGTCCTGCAGGGTCGGGAAACCGAGAACGACCCCGTGCCTGGCTTCCGGCAGGCGCCAGGCGCGCAGCGTCACCTGGGTGATGACGCCGAAGGCGCCCTCTGAGCCGACGAACAGGTCCTTGATGCTCGGGCCGGTCGAGCGCCTCGCCACGGGGCGAACGCGCAGCAGCCGGCCGTCGGGAAGCACCACCTCGAGTCCCAGCACCATGTCTTCGATCTTGCCGTAGCGGGTGGAAGTCTGGCCGGCGCCCCGGCACGCCGCCCAGCCGCCGACCGTGGACATGTGCAGCGACTGCGGCAGGTGGCCGGCGGTGAGCCCGCGCGCGTTGAGCGCAGCCTCGAACTGCGCGCCGTTCATCCCGGCCTCTACCGTGACCGTGCAGTCGGTCTCGTCGATGTCGACGATGCGGTTCAGGCGCTTGAGGTCGATCACGAGTTCGCGCTGCAGCGGCAGCGTGCCGCCGAGCACACCGGAGCCGGCGCCGAAAGGGATCACGGGTATGTGCAGGCGGCGCGTCAGGCGGATCACCTCGGTCAGTTCCCCGGCCGAGCCGGGGCAGGCCACCGCGCTCGGCAGCATCGTGGGCACGCGCGCATTGCGCACGTTGAACACCGCATAGGGAGAGCGATCGCGGCAGTAGACCCACAGGTCGGGCGCCGCGGTCAGGACGTGGGCAGCACCGACGATCGCGCGCAGCTCGCCCAGCCAGGGCGGCGTGCCCTGCTGGCGCAGCGCATCGGCGAGCGCGACCGAGGGCACCGGGCTCCACGGCAGGGGCGGGCGCTCGCCATCAGGTCGCTTGTCGGGATCCATCGTTGCCGTCTCCCCGGGGTCAATTGAAGCACAATCGTTTGCGCAACGACCTCAGGATGCCGACGGGACGCGCCGCCGTCAAGCCGCCGGCTGGCGGAAAGGGATTCCCGCTTGACACCGGACCGACGCCCTTGGCACCATTATCAACGGCGCGCAAACGTTTGCGCACAGAAGGTTCCGATGTCCAAGGGTTCCCGGGTCGCTCGGCTCCAGACGCTGTCATGCAGCGCCGGATGGCGCAACTACTACTTCGTCAAGGTCACCACCGAGGACGGCGTGGTCGGCTGGAGCGAGTTCGACGAAGCGTTCGGGTCGCCGGGAATCAGCGCGGTCATCGCGCAGCTCGCGCCGCGCGTGATCGGCCAGTCCGTGATGAACCACGAGACGATCCGCGAGGACCTGGCCTGCGTGACGCGGCCCGGTGCGGGCGGAGTGGTGGGCCAGGCGCTCGGCGCCATCGAGAACGCCCTGCTCGACGCCAAGGCGCGGGCGCTCGGCGTGCCCTGTTATGAACTGCTGGGCGGCAGGATCCGCGACCGCCTGCGCGTCTACTGGTCGCACTGCGTCACCTGGCGTGCCTCGCGCCGGCCCCATTACCAGCCGGAGATCACCGACGTGGCGGGCGTGCGGGCGGTCGCGCGGGAGGTGCGCGAGCGGGGCTTCACGGCGCTCAAGACCAACCTGTTCCGCTACGAGAACGACAAGCCGCAGGCCTGGGTGCCTGGCTTCGGCCGGCCTTTCAACCCGGACCTCAATGTCAGTCGCGACCTGCTGCGGGGCGTGCGCCGCCACCTGGAGATCCTGCGCGAGGGGGCAGGTCCCGGTGTGGACATCCTGCTCGACCTCAATTTCAATGCGAAGACCGAAGGCTACCTGCGGATCCTGCGCGAAGTGGCCGACCTCGGCCTGTTGTGGGTCGAACTCGACACAAGAAACCCGGCAGCGCTCGGCTGGCTCCGGTCGCAGGCGAAGGTGCCCATCGCATCCTGCGAAACGCTGATCGGGGTGCAGCAGTTCCTGCCTTTCCTGGAGCACGGCGCCGTGGACGTTGTGATCGTCGACACGCCGTGGAACGGCGTCTGGCAATCGATGAAGGTGGCGGCGGTCGCCGAGGCCTACGAGGTCAACGTCGCCTGCCACAACTTCTATGGTCACCTCTGCACGCTCATGAACGCACACTTCTGCGCCGCAGTGCCCAATCTCCGCATCATGGAAGCCGACATCGACCGGATCGCCTGGGACCACGAACTGTTCACGCACCTGCCCGTCTACGAGGACGGTCACCTGGTGGTTCCGGATCGGCCGGGCTGGGGCACCGAGCCCATCGAGGAAGCGCTGAAGGCGCATCCCCCGCTGGATCGTCACGGCATGATGGGAAGCCTGGCGCCGCAGCGCACTGCACGGGGGGGCGCATGAACGAACCCGTCGACGTGCTGATCATCGGCGCCGGCGCCTCCGGTGCGGCGGTCGCGTGGAGCCTCGCTGAGACGCGCATGCGCATCCTGTGCCTGGAGCAGGGCGACTGGGGTCGCACGGACCAGTACCCGAGCAGCGGTCGCGACTGGGAAGCGCGCCAGCAGGGCGATTTCGGCTTCAACCCCAACTACCGGAAGGCGCGCGCGGACTATCCGGTCAACGACGACGCCTCGCCGATCAAGATCGCGAACTTCAACGGCGTGGGCGGCGGCACCGTCCTCTACGCGGGCCACTTCCCGCGCATGCACCCGTCGGACTTCCGGGTCCGTTCACTCGACGGGGTTGCCAGCGACTGGCCGGTCGACTACGCGACGCTCGAGCCCTATTACGCCGAGAACGACCGCATGATGGGGGTGTCGAGCCTGGCAGGCGACCCTGCCTATCCGCCGAAGCCTTCGGTGATGCCGCCGATCCCGCTGGGCCGCACCGGCGAGGTGCTCGGCCGAGCGTTCAACTCGCTGGGCTGGCACTGGTGGCCTGCGGACGCCGCGATCGCGACCGAGAATTACGAGGGGCGCGCCAGGTGCATCAACCTCGGGCACTGCATCGCCGGCTGCGCACAGGGCGCCAAGGCCAGCGTCGACCTGACCTACTGGCCGGAGGCCATCCGGCAACGCGTCGAGCTGCGCACGGGTTGCCGGGTCCGCGAGATCACCACCGACGCCGAGGGCATGGCGACCGGCGCCGTCTACTATGACGTCGACGGCGTCGAGCACTTCCAGGCTGCGTCGGTCGTCATCGTCGCCTGCAACGGCGTGGGCACGCCGCGCCTGCTGCTCAACTCCGCCTCGCCGAGGTTCCCCGACGGGCTCGCCAACTCGAGCGGCGTGGTCGGCAAGAATCTCATGCTGCATCCCTACGCCTCGATCCTCGGCTACTTCGACGAGGTGCTCGACGGCTACCGCGGGCCGCACATCAGCGTGTGGAGCCAGGAGTTCTACGAGACCGATGCATCGCGCGGATTCCTGCGCGGCTACACGTTCCAGTGCAACCGAGGCATGGGTCCGGTCATGACCTCCATCTCCGGCATGCGCACCGGGCACATTCCCTGGGGAGAGGGCCACCACCAGGCCTACCGGCGCATGTTCGACCGCGTGTCGTCCCTGGTCGCGATCTGCGAGGACCTGCCGGAGGAGTGCAACACCGTCACGCTCGATCCGGTGCTCAAGGATGCCGACGGCATTCCCGCGCCGCGCCTGACCTACCGGCTCAGCGACAACTCGCTGCGCATGATGGCGCACTCGGTCGAGCGCGCGACGGAGATCCTGCGGGCCGCCGGGGCGCGAGACGTGCACACCGAATGGCCGATGCCCTGGGCTGGCTGGCACCTGATGGGGACGGCGCGCATGGGCAGGGATCCGAAGACGTCCGTGGTCAACGAATGGGGCCGCTGCCACGACGTGCGCAACCTGTTCATCGTCGACGGCAGCATCTTCGTGACCTCGGGCGGCGTCAATCCGACCTCGACCATCCAGGCGCTGGCGCTGTACATCGCCGACAACATCAAGAAGCGCCTGGACAACCTCTTCGACTGAGTCGCCAGCCATGAATTCCGCCACACCACCGCCACTGACCGATGCCGAACGCCTTGCACTGCGCAGGGTCGTCGGCGACATGATCCCCGCCAGCCGGGAATTCGGCGTGCCCGCTGCGGACGACGACGCGATATTCGCCGACCTGCTGCAGACCATCGCGCCGGCGATCGGCCACGTCCGCGCCGCGCTGGCCAGGCTGGATGAGCTGGCCGGCGGGACCTATGCCACACTCGATGTCGACGCGCGCAAGCTCGCCGCTGCGCAGTTCCGCGAGGACTCGCCGGCGCTCGCGCTGCTGCTCGCAACGCTGACCTCGCGCTGCTACTACCGTGACGACCGGGTCATGCGCTCGCTGGGCATGGAAGTGCGGCCGCCGTTCCCCAAGGGCTTCCAGGTGGAGCCCGGCGACTGGTCGCTGCTCGATGCCGTTCGTTCCCGCCCGAAGATCTACAGGGATGCCCCATGAGCCAGATGCCCTACGCAGACCTCTGCCTTTACATCGACGGTGAGTTCATCCGCGGCGGTGGCCGGCGCGAGCAGGACATCGTCAATCCCGCGAACGGGGAAGTTATCGGCAAGCTGCCGCATGCCACACGCGAGGACCTCGATCGCGCGCTGGCGTCGGCACAGCGGGCCTTCCTGACCTGGCGCAGGAGTTCGCCGCTCGAGCGCGCCAGGATCCTGCGCCGGGTCGGCGAGCTGTCGCGCGAGCGTGCCAACGAGCTGGGTCGCGGCATCACGCTCGAAATGGGCAAGACGCTGGCGGAAGGCGTGGGCGAGGTGTCCTGGTGCGCCGAGCACGTCGACTGGCACGCCGAGGAGTGCCGCCGCATCTACGGCCGCGTGATCCAGCCGCGCCTGCCCAACGTGCGTCAGATGGTGCTGCGCGAGCCGGTTGGCGTGTGCGCCGCCTTCACGCCCTGGAACTTTCCCTACAACCAGGCCATCCGCAAGATCGGCGCCGCCATCGGCGCGGGCTGCTCGGTCATCATCAAGGGCGCGGAGGACGCGCCGAGCTCGGTCATCGGCATCGCGCGCATGTTCCACGAGGCCGGTCTTCCCCCGGGCGTGCTCAACGTAGTGTGGGGCGTGCCGGCCGAGGTGTCCGAGTACCTGATCGACTCGCCCATCGTGCGCAAGATCTCCTTCACCGGCTCGGTGCCGGTCGGCAAGCACCTGGCGGCGCTCGCCGGGGCGCGCATGAAGCGCGTGACCATGGAACTGGGCGGTCATGCGCCGGTGATCGTGTGCGACGACGCCGACGTCGACCGGGCCGCGGACATGGTCCAGGCGCTCAAGTACCGCAACGCCGGGCAGGTCTGCGTGTCGCCCACCCGCATGTACGTGCAGAAGAAGGTCTACGACCGCTTCGTGGCGCGCTTCATCGAGCGGACCCGCGAACTCAAGGTCGGCGACGGCATGGCCCCCGACACCGTCATGGGGCCGCTGGCCCATGCGCGCCGGGTGCCGGCGATGGATCGCTTCGTCGAGGACGCGTGCCGCCGCGGCGGGCGTGTCGAGGTCGGCGGCGAGCGCATGGCCGGCCCGGGTAACTTCTTCGCGCCGACCGTGCTCACGGGCGTGCCGGACGACAGCCTGGCGATGACCGAGGAGCCCTTCGGGCCGATCGCGTCCTGCGTGCCCTTCGACGACATCGACGACGTGCTGCCGCGCGCGAATTCCCTGGAGTTCGGCCTGTCGGCCTATGCCTTCACCGGCTCGACGAAGCGTGCACTGGCGCTGCAGGACGGGCTGGAGGCCGGCATGGTGAACATCAATCACTTCGGCCAGGGCCTGTCCGAGACGCCGTTCGGCGGCATCAAGGACAGCGGCATCGGCAGCGAGGGTGGCCTGGAGACCTTCGACGGCTACCTGACCACCAAGTTCGTCACGCAGATGGATTGAAGCCGGCGCTCAGGCCCGTGCGGAACGGGCCCTGGGCGAGGCGGTCGACGCCCGCACGATCAGGCCCTCGTGCGGGAGCACGCAGGCGACGGTCTCGGCCTTTCCTTCCAGCAGGTCGATGAGGCCGTTCGCAGCGACGATGCCCATCTCCTGCAGCGGGAAGCGCATGGCCGTGAGGGGAGGCTGCAGCATCTCCGAGATCGGCAGGTCGTGGATGGTCATGACCGACATGTCCTCCGGCACCCGCACGCCGGCCGCGTGCAGTGCCTTCAGCGCGCCGGAGCCGGACATCACCGTGGCCGCGAGGATCGCCGTGGGGCGCTTCTTCGCCGCGAGCATGACCTGGGTTGCGCGGAAGCCGCCGTCCATCGTGTATCCGGCCTCCGACACCAGGGTGGGATCCGGGTCTATGCCGGCCGCCTTGAGTGCCGCCTGGTACCCGGCCAGGCGCTGCGAGCCGTTGTATCCCGAGATGCGCCCGGCGAGATGGCCTATCCGGCGATGCCCCAGCGACAGCAGGAACTCGGTAGAGGCGCGAGCGGCTTCGAAGTTGTCGTGGACGACGTAGTTCGGCACGCCGCGCAGCTTGCGGTTCACCAGCACGTAGGGCAGGCCAGTGCCGGCAAGCGTGCGCTTGAGGCTTGCTTCCTCGTCGAGAGTCGCCACCAGCAGGCCGTCGACACGGCTGGCATGCGCCAGTCGGTTGTACACGCCGCCGCCGCCGGCCACCTGCTCCACCAGCGAGATCAGAAGTTCGTAGCCGCGCGCCTGTGCCGCCGTGGTGGCGCCGATGATGATCTGCGCGAACACGGGGTTGTCGAGCTGTGGAACGGCGATGCCCAGCGTGTGCGAGCGCGCCGTGCGCAGCGCGCGGGCCATGACGTTCGGCCGGTAGCCCAGCTCCTCGGCCGCCGCGAGCACGCGGTCACGCGTCTCGGCGGCGACGCGGTGGCCCGCTTCGTTGTTGAGCACGCGCGAGGCCGTGGAGGCGTCGACTCCGGCGGCGGTGGCGACGTCCTTGAGGCGGATCGACTTGATTTCTTTCATGCTGTGGCTGGAATCCGCTTGTCGGCCCAGAGGCGCCCGGCGCCCGTTTTCCCGATTATGCCGACAACGACCGGGATCTGGCCATGCTGGCGTGACCCGCCTGTGACCACCTGGCTACCGACGCCGCGACGGCAATGACGTAGCATAACTGCAAATATGCAATCGGTTGTCCTAAGGGAAAATCCATATTCCGGGCAGCGTCGCCAAAACAGCCCGGGCTGCCATTGCCGGCGCTTGACAGGCGGAACATCGCGCTGGCAGTATCGCTGCAGGATGCGCAAACGATTGTGCACCAATCCGAAATCATTGGTCCCGGATCACGCCGGGTCACGCTTCAGGGGGATTCATGGCCAGACATTCGCGCATTCCGCAGCCCGTGTTGACCGTTTCCGCGGCCGTACTCGCGGTTCTGAGCGGCCAGGCACTGGCCAACGCAACCGAACTCGAGGAGATCACGGTCACCGGCTCGCACATCATGCGCGCGGCCGAAGCGGAGGCCATGCCGCTGCGCGTGGTCTCGGCCGACGACCTCAAGGAAATGGGTTCACCGACCCTGATGGAGGCAATCCGGGCGATGCCCGAGGCCGTCGGTTCGATCGGCAACTCCAACCAGTCGCAGCCGGGCAAGGGCCAGGGCTACGAAGGCGCGGAGAGCATCAACCTGCGCGGCCTCGGCCCTGATCGTAACCTCGTACTGCTCAACGGCCACCGCCTGCCGCCGGTCGGCGGCTACCACGTCAATACGCGCAACCTGCCGATGGCGATCATCGAGCGCGTCGAGATCCTCAAGGACTCGGCCTCGTCGACCTATGGCTCCGACGCACTGACGGGCGCGGTCAACTTCATCACCCGCAAGAACTTCAAGGGCTTCGAGGTCGGCGGCGACTACACCGCGATCGACGGCTCGGACGGCGACTACCGCATGGACGCCACCTGGGGCCACGTCGCAGACACCTGGAACATCATGATTTCGGGCGGCTACCAGTCGCGCTCCGCGCTCAAGCAGACCGAGCGTGACTGGTCGGTGCCGTCCTACGCCGAGAACCCGGACGCCGGCTGGAACTTCTCGGCGAATCCGAGCGCCTTCACGCCGGTCGGGCCGGTCGGCGCCAACGGCGTGCTGGCAGCGACCGGGACGCGGCAGATCGACGTCGGCTGCGCCGCGCTGGGCAGCACCCTGGTGACCTTCGCGCCCACCACCTACTGCATCAACCAGGTCACGCGCTGGCAGAACATCGTCGCGCCGGCCAAGACCTACCAGCTGTTCGGCGAGTTCAACATGGAGCTCACCGACAGCGTGGACTTCCACGTCGAGGCGAACTACGCCAAGGCCCTGGCGAGGGTGGACTATCCGCCGTCGTTTAACCAGCCGAAGCCGATCACCGAGACGGTACTGCCGTCGAACATCAACCCCGCCAGCTTCCAGCCGGGCACCAGCCCGCGCCTGTTCGCAAACTGGTTCGTGCCGCTCAGCAACCCGGGTGTCGCTGCCTATGCCGCGGCAAATCCCTCGCAGTTCCCGGCGAACACGACCGGGATCTTCATCCCGATCGGCCAGTGGCGCCCATACCTGCTCGGCGGCAACCCGTTCTTCGGCGACAGCCTCAGCGCGCCGGCCTTCCAGCGGCGCGACCAGGAGGAGTACCGGCTGTCGGCGAGCCTGACCGGCAAGTTCTCGGACGCAGTCAACTGGCACACCGACATCACCTGGGGCCAGAACCAGCACTACCTGAACGGCTGGGACTCCACGGGCGTCCAGATCGAGCTCGCGCTGCGCGGCCTCGGCGGCCCGAACTGCGCCTGGCAGACGGCCGCGCCGGGAAGCGCGGGCTGCCTGTGGCTCAACCCGATGTCGAACGCGATCCCGGGCGCGCCTATCAACGGCGTGGCGGTCAATCCCGGCTACGTGCCGGCAGTCGCCAACACGAAGGAACTGGCCGACTGGCTGATGATCGAGCAGGAGCGCTTCCCCACCAGCACGATGACCGAGGTCAACGCCGGGGTGGACGGCGCAATCGAGCAGTGGAACCTCGGCGGCGGCGCGGTGCGCTGGGCGGCCGGCATCCAGTATCGCCGCAATTCCTTCGTCGAGACCGATTCCGAGTACGCCGACCGCACGCGCGTGCCCTGCCTCAACTCGCCGCTCGACATCCCGAACGCCGACGTCTGCACGCCCACGCCGTACACGCCGCTGGGCCTGGCCGTGGCGCTCGCGCCGGTGAACATCACCTCGAACATCTACGCCGGCTACGTCGAGGCGGTGCTGCCGATCACCGACCGCAGCAACGTCACCTTCGGTGCGCGCTACGAGGACTACGGCAACGACGGTGGCAGCACCTTCAATCCGCAGCTGCGCGGCAAGTTCCAGATGTTCGACTGGCTGGCGCTGCGCGCCTCCGCGGGCACCTCGTTCCGCGCGCCGCCGCAGACCTCGCTGGCGCCGAACCCGTCCGCGCAGATCCCGACGATCCTCGGCCAGCCGCGCGCGCTGGACATCATGGGCAACCCCGACCTCAAGCCCGAGGAGGCTGAGGTCTACAGCGTCGGCTTCATCGTGCAGGCCGGGAACTTCGAAGGTACGGTCGACTACTACCACTACGACATCACGAACATCCTGACCACCGAGCCGCAGAACGCAATCGTCAACGCGCTGTTCCCGAACGGTGCAGCCGGCGCAAACAATTGCCTCACGGCGGATCCGGACTTCATCGCGGACCACTTCGTCTTCACCGGCGCATGCAGCGCAGCCAACCTGGCCAAGGTGATGCTGCTTCGGATAAACGGACCCGATGCGAGCTTCTCCGGCATCGACCTGAACCTGACCTACTGGTTCGACCTGTTCGGTGGCCGGATGACCCTCGGCGCAGTCGCCAACAAGACGCTCACCTATGAGTTCGAGCCGTTCTCGGTCGCAGGCCTCGCGATCCCTGGCTTCGACGCGGTCGGCAAGCTCAACGTGGGCACGCTCGCGCACCCGCTGCCGGAGTACAAGGGCAACGCCTATGTGAACTACCGGCACGGCCCGGTCAACGTGCGCTGGACTGCACGCCACAACGACTCGTACATCGACCAGCGTCAGTCGCTGACGGGAATCGGCCGCAACATCGACTCGAGCACGCTGCACGACTTCGCCGCAGTGGTCGAGTTGCCGCGCAACATCCAGCTGACGTTCGCGGTCGGCAACATCTTCGACGAGGAGCCGCCGCTGGTTCGCGTGGCCGAGGGCTTCGACGCGATGACGGCCGATCCGCTGGGCCGCAACTACCGGCTCGGCTTGCGCGTACAGTTCTAGGCGACGCCTGGCAGGGATGTGCCGCAGGGCCCAACCGGGGCCCTGCGGCCTCGTCGCGCGACACGAAAGGTAAAGATGGCAGACCTCTACGACTTCATCATCGTGGGCGCGGGTTCCGCCGGCTGCGTGCTGGCCAACCGGCTGACCGCGTCGGGACTCCACCGGGTCCTGCTGCTAGAGGCGGGCGGCTCGCACAAGCGCTTCCTCGTCCGCATGCCCGCGGGTCTCGGCAAGCTGTTCTACGATCCTTCCGTCAACTGGTGCTGCGAGACGGAGCCCGACCCCAACATGGGCGGCAGGACCGACTACTGGCCGCGCGGCAAGGTGCTGGGCGGGTCGAGTTCGATCAACGGCATGGTCTACATCCGGGGCCAGCGCGAGGACTTCGACGACTGGGCCCGCGCCGGCAACGTGGGCTGGGGTTACGAAGACGTGCTGCCCTATTTCAGGATGTCCGAAGACAACGACGCCGGCGCCGATCATTATCGCGGCAGTGGCGGTCCGTGGAAGATCTCTGGCATCCGCGGCCAGGAAGACCCGGTCGTGCCACTCGCCCTCGAGAGCGCTCGCTCGCTGGGCTACAGCGATACGCCAGACTTCAACGGCGCGACTCAGGCCGGCCTGGGCATGTACCAGTTCAGCTTCCGCGACGGCGTGCGCACCGACAATGCCAGCGCCTTCCTCGAGCCGGCGATGGGGCGGCCAAACCTGCGCGTCGAGACGCACGCGCTGATCTCGCGGGTCCTGTTCGAGGGCAGGCGCGCCGTGGGCGTGGAGTATCGCCAGGGCGGCAAACTCAGGCAGGTTCGCTGTAACCGCGAGGTCATCGTCGCGACCGGGGCCGTGCACACGCCGGTGGTGCTGCAGCGCTCGGGCGTAGGCCCTGGCGCGCTGCTGCAGTCCCATGGCATCCCGGTGGTGCACGACAGTCCGGCGGTTGGCGAGAACCTGCAGGACCACGTCTTCACGGGCGTGACCTTCCGCACCCGGGTGCCGACCGTCAACAACCAGCTCAATTCCTGGCACGCGGTCGCGCTGCAGGGCATGCGTTACCTGCTGACGCGCCGCGGTCCACTTGGCATGGGCCTCAACCAGGGCGGTGCGTTCGTGAGCACCCGGCCCGGCGAGACGCGCCCGGATTCGCAGCTCTACATCATCCCGATGACCTTCCAGGGCCTCAAGCCGGGCCAGAAGAAGGGCCTGCGCGTAGACAAATTCGGCGGCATGACCATCAACGCGAGCCCC
Organism: Gammaproteobacteria bacterium; assembly: GCA_020851435.1. Classification (GTDB taxonomy): domain Bacteria; phylum Pseudomonadota; class Gammaproteobacteria; order Steroidobacterales; family Steroidobacteraceae; genus JADZCS01. The sequence continues at coordinate 23,823 of JADZCS010000132.1, forward strand.
TGCCGGCCCGAGAGCCGCGGCCGCATCGAGCTGCGCTCGTCGGACCCGGATGCCCCGCCGCGCATCCATCGCAACTACCTGGCGACGCCCGACGACGTGCGCGTAATGGTCGAGACCCTCAAGATCGCCGACCGGATCGGCCGTGCCCGGCCGCTCGCGGACGTGATCGACGAGCGCCTGTACCTGCCGCCGGGCGAACTCACTGACCAGCAGTGGGAGGACTGGGCCCGCGCCACCGGCCGGACCTGCTACCACCCAACCAGCAGCTGCGTCATGGGCACTGACCCGCGCAAGGCGGTGGTCGACCCGCGGCTGCGCGTGCACGGCCTCGAGGCCCTGCGCGTGATCGATGCCTCTATCATGCCGGCCGTCGTATCGGGCAATACGGCGGCGGCGACCACTATGATTGGCGAAAAGGGCGCCGCGATGGTCCTCGAAGACCACGCGCGCGCTTAACCAGGGACACACCAGCATGAAGTCGACCATCACCTCGATCGAGACCCGGGCCTGCAGCGCGGGCTGGCGCAACTACTACTTCGTCAAGGTCACCACCAGCGACGGCATCGTCGGCTGGAGCGAGTACGACGAGGGCTTCGGCAATCCCGGCATTGCCTCGATCATCGCGCA
>JADZCS010000133.1 GCA_020851435.1 Gammaproteobacteria bacterium
CGGCGCCAGAACACGCTGCCGATGCGCTCGAGGCCCAGCAGGTCGCGCCTGAGCAGCAACTGCAGGCCCAGGATGGCCATCAGCAGGGCCGCCGCGAGCCGCAGGAATTTTGCATCGAAGCCCGTCGGCAGCATGCCCAGCAGGCCGCCGGCAAGCGCGCCGATCACGATGCCCAGCAGGGCATAGGCGGTGAGCCGGCCGACGTTGAAGGCGAGCGCGGCGGCGACCGGCGAGGTGCCCGGCGCACCCGCCGGCAGGCGCGTGCCGGCCGCTGCGGCGATGCCGCCGCACATCGCGAGGCAGTGCACGTTACCCCCCAGCCCCAGCGCAGCGGCCGCCGCGACCACTTCCCAGGAAACGGCGGTCATGGCAGGTCTCCCTCGGTCTTGCCGGGTGCGCGATCCTGCGGCGGAGGATCGTCGGCAAGCACCGACCATCCCGGCGACTCGAGGTCGTCGAACTGGCCGTTGCTGACTGCCCAGAAGAATGCCCAGGCCGCGAAGCCCACGAGCACGAGGCCCAGCGGGATCATGTAGTAGACGATGTTCATGCCGGACCCCGGGTGCGTGCGATCCGCGGCGGCGCGAGCCGCAGGGCATTGAGCACGACCAGCAGCGAACTCAGCGACATGCCGATCGCTGCGAGCCACGGCGGCACCAGCCCGAATGCCGCGGCCGGCAACGCGGTGAGATTGTACGCGGTCGACCAGGCCAGGTTCTGTTTCACGACTGCGACGGTCCTGCGCGCGATGTCCACGGCCTCCGGCAGCGCCGTGAGCCTGCCCGAGACCAGCACCAGGTCGGCGCTGGTGCGGGCCAGCGCCGCGCCGGCGCCCATCGCCACGGCCACGTCGGCGGCGCGCAGCACCGGCGCGTCGTTGACGCCGTCGCCGACCATCGCTATCACCGCGCCCTCGGCACGCAGTTGCCGAACGCGCGCGACCTTGTCGGCGGGCTGCTGCCGGGCGCGCCACCGCGCAATGCCTGCGGCATCGGCTGCGGCGGCGACGGCGTCGGGCTGGTCGCCGCTGGCGACCTCCAGGCCGAGTCCGCGAGCGGCCAGCGCAGCGGCCGCCTCGGCAGCGCCCTCGCGCGGCGCATCGGACAGCGTGAAGCAGGCGAGCCATTCACGCTCGCTGCCCAGCCACAGGCCCGCATCGCCCGGGATGGGTGCGGACGATCCCGTCAGCTCGCTGACGAATGCGGATGTGCCGATGCGGAAGCGCAGGCCGTCGATCGCAGCCTCGAGCCCGCGACCGGCAACCGGATCGACGGGCGACATGCCGGGCTCCGCCCGCAGGCCGCGGAAGGCGCGCGCCAGCGGGTGACTGGAGCCCTGCTCCAGCGCCGCCGCGAGCGCCAGACAGCCAGCCGTACCGCGACTGCCCAGGGTGGTCGAGCGTTCGAGCGTCGGCGTGCCGTTGGTCAGCGTGCCCGTCTTGTCGAACACCACCAGCGTGGCCTTCGAGAGCGTCTCCAGCGCATCGGCGCGGGTCACCAGCATGCCGATGCGTGCGAGCCGCGCAGTGGCCGCCGTGATCGCGGTGGGCGTGGCCAGGGACAGCGCGCAGGGACAGGACACCACCAGCACGGCGAGCGTGATCTCGAACATCCGTGAGGGGTCGTACCAGGCCCAGGCGCAGGCCACGATCGCCGCCGCGATCAGCACCCGGCCCACGAACCAGGCGGCCCAGCGATCGGCCAGGCGCGCGGCGCGCGGCCGCTCCGTCTGCGCCCGCTCCAGCAGCCGCACGATGCCCGCGAGCACGGTGTCGTGCCCGACCGCCGTCACGCGCACGCGCGCGGCCGGGCCGTGGTTGATGGCGCCGCCGACGATCAGGTCGCCGGGCCGCTTGGCAACCCGCGCGGCCTCGCCGGTCAGCAGCGACTCGTCGGCCGCCGTCTCGCCGTCTTCCAGCGTGCCGTCGGCCGGGAAGGCTTCGCCATCCGGCACCAGCAGCAGGTCGCCCACCGCGAGCGATGCCAGCGACACGCGCTCCGTTCCCGCCGCGGTGACCCGGGTCGCGAACTGGGGCTGCAGCCGCAGCAGCGCGTCGCTGGTGCTGCCGGCGTGATGGCGCGCCGTCATCTCGACGTAGCGGCCCAGCAGCAGCAGGAACACGAACATCGTGACCGAGTCGAAATAGACCTCGCCGCTGCCGCGCAGGGTGTTCCACACGCTCGCGGTGAAGGCCAGCGTGATGCCCAGCGCCACCGGCACGTCCATGCCCAGCTGGCGCGCCGACAGGTTGCGCCAGGCGCCCTGCAGGAAGGGCCAGCCCGAATACAGGAACACCGGCGTGGTGACGAACATGCTGACGATGCGCAGGTACTCGCGCAGCATCGGGTCCATGCCCTCGAACGCGCCGGCGTACAGGGCCACCGCGTACATCATCACCTGCATCATGCCGAGGCCGGCAAGCGCGAGCCGCTTGAGCGCCGTCCGCCGCTCGCGCAGCGCCACCTCCAGCGTGTCGGCTGCGCCGAGCACGTGCGGCCGGTAGCCCAGCGATTCGATGGTGCGCAGCAGGCTCGACAGCGGCGCGCGCGCCGGATCCCACTCGACGCGCACGCGCGCGGTGGCCGGGTTGACCCCGGCCTCGCGCACGCCTTCGATGCGTGTCAGGGCGCGCTCGACCAGCCAGCCGCAGGCCGCGCAGCGCACGCCCTCCAGCAGCAGGTTGATGCCGAGCATGCCCTCGCCGGCCGGCGCGGCATGGCGCGCGAGCACCTCGGGAAGGTCGTAGGGCGCCCAGGTGTCGTCCTGCGGGGTACCGGGACGCGGCGCGGGTGCCGAGCGATAGCGGTAATAGTCGCCAAGCCCCGCGTCGCGCACGAACTCGGCAGCGGCCTTGCAGCCCGTGCAGCACACGGGTCGGGCGATGCCGTCGAGCGTGACCGACAGCCTCAGGCCGGTCGGTACCGGTTCACCACAGTGGAAGCAGTCGTTGGCGGCAGGAGCGGGAACGGCTCCGGCCTCGTCAGGGCACAAGCCCGGGCTCCATCTGCAGGCGCGCGGCCGCACCCTTGAAGTCGCCCGTCAGGCGCCAGGCGCGATCCGAGGGCGTCACTTCGACGTACCAGTGGCCGGTCTCGAAGCGTGCGGTGCTGCCCTGCCAGGCGTCGCCCTCGCGCTCGAGCCTCACCAGCCGGTCGAGGTCGGAGCGCGTCGCATGCGACAGGATCAGCACCAGTCCATCCGGCTGCGGGCCGCGGTCCAGCGTGATGTCCACGCTCACCTGGCCCGAGGCGCCGTCGAGCGCGACCCTCGCCCGCACGCCGGCGACGACTGCGGCGTTGTCGCGACGCGGGTCGGGGTGGATCGAGAGGCCTTCCTTGCGGAAGTCGTCGCGCACGACGTCGTCCCTGCCGCTCACCGCGATCCACAGCGTGACCAGGCCGGCGACCACCGCGGCGGCAGGCAGCGCGATCACCATCCAGACCAGGGGCTCGCGGTGCCAGGGCCGCGCCTCGATTTTCGGGGCAACACCGTTGATGCCGGTGCCGCGGTGCTCGTCGTGGGCCATGGTGGACGGCTCGCTCAGGGGGCGATGAATCGTGCCTTCGACTCGGAACGCAGCCCCGAGTCGTCGACGGACTCTACCGCAATGTGGATCTCGCGCCCGCCGCGCACCGCACCGGCCGGAACCCGGACGCGCGCGGCGACCGTGTAGACCTCGCCGGAACGCACCACGTGCTGCTCGCGGTCAGTCGCGATGGAGATGCCGGGAACGCCGGCCACCGACAGAACGTAGGTGTGATCGCGCTCGTCCTTGTTGAGGATGCGCATGAGGTAGACGTTTTCGACGCCGCCGTCCGGCAGCTGGCGATAGAGCATGCTGCGGTCGCGCATGACGTCGAGCGCCAGCGGCGAGCGCAGTGAAATCGCCACGACGAACGCGACCATCAGCGCCCCGAGCAGCGTGCCGTAGACCAGCGTGCGCGGCCGCAGGATGTGGACACCCTTGCCTCGCAGGGCGTTGTCGGACGTATAGCGCACCAGCCCGCGCGGGTAACCCACCTTGTCCATGACGTCGTCGCAGGCATCGACGCAGGCTGCGCAGGCGATGCACTCGTACTGCAGGCCCTTGCGGATGTCGATGCCTGTCGGGCACACCTGCACGCAGGCCTTGCAGTCGATGCAGTCGCCGAGCCCCAGCACGCGCGGATCGGCCTCGCGGCGGCGCGCGCCGCGCGGCTCGCCGCGGGCGACGTCGTAGGCGATGATCAGCGAGTCGCGGTCGAACATCGCGCTCTGGAAGCGCGCGTACGGGCACATGTACTTGCAGACCTGCTCGCGCAGGAAGCCGGCATTGCCAAGGGTGGCGCCGCCGTAGAACAGGATCCAGAAGGCCTCCCAGGGGCCGGTCGAGAACGCCAGCACGTGCGCGCCCAGTTCGCGGATGGGCGAGAAGAATCCGACGAACGTGTAGCCCGTCCAGATCGAAAACAGTATCCACAGCGCGTGCTTGCCGCCCTTGCGCAGGATCTTGTTGCCCGTCCAGGGCCCCTTGTCGAGCTTCATGCGCCGGTTGCGGTCGCCCTCGGTCCAGCGCTCGATCCAGATGAACACTTCCGTCCAGACCGTCTGCGGACAGGCCCAGCCGCACCAGATGCGGCCGAGGATCGCGGTGAAGAAGAACAGCGACAAGGCCGCGATGATCAGCAGCATCGTCAGGAAGAAAAAGTCCTGCGGCCAGAAGACGATGCCGAAGACATAGAACTTGCGCGCCGGAAGGTCGAACAGCACCGCCTGCCGGTCGCCGACGGACAGCCAGGGCAACAGGTAGAAAAGCCCGAGCAGCACCCAGACGGCGATCTTGCGCAGCCGCTGGAAGCGGCCGCCGGTTTCGCGGGGATAGATCTTCTTGTGGGCCTCGAAGTACGAGGCCGCCTGCTCACCGCCGACGGGCTGGGTCACGGCTCCTCCCGCGTCCAGTCGGACCGCCTGGGGTCCGGCAAGGGCGATGACCTGGCGGTCCGCACCAGGTACAGCGTGAGCGCGGAGGACAGCGTGCTCATCGCCCAGAAAAAGAAAAAGCCCACGGCGTAGCCGGCGCGCCGCTCGCGGAGCCAGTCCGGTGGCTCGGCACCCGAGCCGAATACCGACGGGTCGAAGAACGCGAAGAAGAACATGGTTGCCACGCAGGCCGCCAGGAAGGACGGCCACAGCGTGACCGCCAGGTCCTGCCAGAACTGGCTCAGGATC
>JADZCS010000134.1 GCA_020851435.1 Gammaproteobacteria bacterium
GCCTTGATCGCCTCGGCATCGCCCAGGAAGCGCCGCGGGGTGGCGGGACGCAGCGCGTCGTCGAGTTCATAGACGATCGGTACGCCGGTCGGGATGTTGAACTCGACGATGTCGGAATCCGACATGCCATCCAGCATCTTCACCAGGGCGCGCAGGCTGTTGCCGTGCGCGACCACGAGCACGTTGCGGCCGGCCTTCAGTTCCGGCGCGATGCGGTCTTCCCAGAAGGGCTGCACGCGCGCCAGCGTTTCCTTGAGCGATTCGGTCGCCGGCAGGTCGGCCGCCGGCAGCGCTGAGTAGCGCGCGTCGAAACGCGGGTGGCGCGGGTCGTCCAGGGCGAGCGGCGGCGGCGGGATGTCGTAGCTGCGGCGCCAGATCTTGACCTGGTCGGCGCCGTGCGCGGCCACGGTCTGGGCCTTGTCGAGTCCCTGCAACGCGCCGTAATGACGTTCGTTGAGGCGCCAGCTGCGCTCGACGGGAATCCACATGCGGTCCAGTTCGTCCAGCGTGATCCAGAGGGTGCGGATCGCGCGCTTCAGCACGGACGTGAAGGCCAGGTCGAAGGCGATGCCTTCGGCCTTGAGCAGCCGACCGGCCTCCGCGGCTTCCTTGCGGCCCAGTTCGGTCAGGTCCACGTCGGTCCAGCCGGTGAACAGGTTTTCGAGGTTCCAGAGGCTTTGTCCGTGACGGACGAGGACTAGCTTGCCGGGCACGATGGGTCTCCGCGGGAAGGGCTATTTCGCAGTGCATTATGACACCACCGGGGTGGCCTGGTAACAATCGTGCCAGGCACGATTGTTACCGCAGGTGGGAGTCGAGCCCCTGCGGGCAGCGGACGCGGCGCTCGGCCAGCGTGCGCGCCAGCGCCTCGCGGTTGTGCGGGGCGCTGGCGCGGTCGGCGGGCGGGTGGTGCAGGTGCCAGGCGAGGCCCGCCCACAGCAGCGTCCGCCGCCGGACGCCCGCCTGCGCGAGGCGGGCGCACAGTTCCTTGTCCTCGGGGCCCCAGCCCGTGATGGACTCGTCCCAGCCGTTGATGCGCACGAGGTCGTCGCGCCAGAAGCCCTGGTTGCAGCCCTTGACGGCCAGCAGGCCGTTGCCCGGCCCAGCCGCGGCCCTCGCGAGGGCGGGAAGACGTGCCGCCTGCAGCCTTCTCAGGCCGAGCCTGGTGCCCCGGGCAGCGGCGGCCAGCGGCAGCCCCGCGAGCGCGCGTGCGGTCGCGGCTTCGTCCAGCGGCAAGCGGCAGCCCTGCACCCAGGCGTCGCGGCGGGCGTGTTCGAGGTGGTCGGAGATGAACTCCGGATGCAGCAGCATGTCGCCATCGACGACCACGACGTAGTCGCAGCTCGTGCGCGCGACGGCAAGGTTGCGCGAGCGGCACAGGCGCCAGCCGGCCTTCGGCTGCCAGGAGTGCAGGACGGGAAATGGCGCGCGCCGGGCCCACTGCCCGACGCACTCGCCAGTCGCGGGCCCGGAGCCGTCGTCGGCAACGATCAGTTCGTCCGGCGTCCGGGACTGCGCAGCGGCAGTCGCGAGCACCAGCGCGAGCGCGTCGGCGCGCTCGCAGGTAGTGACGACCAGTGCGACGCGCAAGGCCGCGCGTCAGCGCTCGACGAGCCGACGGACGGCCTGCAGCGCCACGGACAGCGTCGGGAAGTCCGATGCCCCCGAGTTGCGCATTTCCTGCACCGTCCGCCTGATGTTCCCCGCATAGCGCTCGTTGGCGCCGACCCAGGCCGCGACGCAGGCGGCCGCGTCCTTGCGGTCGCCGTTGCGCAGCGCCTTTGCGGCGAGGCGCCGCTGCAGTGCGTAGGCATCTTCGCGCAGCGTGCCGCGCGCGACCGACTGCCAGTGGCCCTCGACGGCCAGGCTCTCGATCTCGCTGCGGATCCAGTCGAGCCCGATCGAGGCGCCCACGCCGAAGTACACCTTCGCGGCGTGGCCCACGGCCGCCTTGTGCTGTTGCGCGACCTCGACGATGTCGACGGCTGCGTGCGCCGCGCCGAGGCTGGCGATCCGCTTCGCCAGGCCGGACGGGACGCCGTCGCGCGCGAAGCGCGACAGGGCCTGGCGATAGCGGTCCGCCTCGATGCCCTCGACCAGCGTCGGCAGCGCGTCGAGCAGTTCCGTGAGTTCGGGTTGCAGGCGCGCGACGGTAGCCTCGACGTCGAGGTCGCCGCCGAGGTTGGCGAGGACCCAGTACGTGAGGTGCCGCAGCAGCCGGCTGGTCTCGTAGGTCATCTCGTACTGCAGCGCCGCCGGGGCGACGTTGTCGAGCGCCTCGATGCCGGCCCACAGCGCACGCATGCCGGTCGACTCGCGGGCGATGGTATAGGCGCGCGCGATGTCGCCGAGGTCTGATCCCGTGTCCTCCTGGGCGCGCAGCGCGAACACCGGGCCCATGCGGTTGACGAGGCTGTTGGTGGTGGCGGTGATCACGATCTCGCGGTGCAGGCGATGCGTGAGGATCTCCTCGCCGAAGCGCTTGCGGATCGGCGCGGGGAAGTAGCGCAGCAGCTCGCGGCCCAGGTAGGGGTCCTCGGGGACGTCGGTCTGGATCAGGCGGTCGTAGAGCCAGATCTTCGAGTACGACAGCATCATGGCGAGTTCCGGGCGCGTGAGGCCCTTGCCCGTGCGCTGCCGCTCGACCAGCTCGTCGTCGGACGGCAGGGATTCGAGCGCCCGGTTGAGTTCGCCGGAGCGCTCGAGCATGCGGATCACGTGTCCGTGCTCCGCAAGCCGGTCGACCGCATGGGCCTCCAGCGTCGATATCGCCTGGCTCTGCAGGTAGTTGTTGCGCAGGACCAGGTCCGCGATCTCGTCGGTCATGCGCGCGAGCAGGCGGTCGCGATCGGCGCGCCTGAGCTTGCCGGCCTCGGTCAGTGCATTGGTCAGGATCTTGATGTTCACCTCGACGTCCGAGGTGTTGACGCCGCCGGAGTTGTCGATGAAGTCCGTGTTGAGCCTGCCGCCGGCCAGCGCGAACTCGACGCGGCCCTTCTGCGAGCAGCCCAGGTTGCCGCCTTCGCCGATCACCTTGCAGCGCAGTTCGCGGCCGTCGACGCGCAGGGCATCGTTGGCCCGATCGCCGATCTGAGCATGGCTCTCGGTGCTGGCCTTGACGTAGGTGCCGATGCCGCCGTTCCACAGCAGGTCGACCGGCATGCGCAGGATGGCGCGGATCACCTCGTTGGGCGTCGCCGACGCGGCCTCGATGCCCAGCATGCGGCGGGCTTCCGCCGACAGCGCGATGGTCTTGGCCTGGCGCGAGAAGACGCCGCCGCCCTTCGAGATCAGCTTCGGGTCGTAGTCTTCCCACGAGGAGCGCGGCAGGTCGAACAACCGCTGCCGTTCCTTCAGCGACCGGGAGGCGTCCGGAGCCGGATCCAGGAAGATGTGCACGTGGTTGAACGCGGCGAGCAGGCGGGTGTGTGGCGACAGCAGCATGCCGTTGCCGAACACGTCGCCGGCCATGTCGCCGATGCCGACCACCGTGAAGTCCTGCGTCTGGGTGTCGATACCCATTTCGCGGAAGTGGCGCTTGACGCTCTCCCAGCCGCCCTTGGCGGTGATGCCCATCTTCTTGTGGTCGTAGCCGGCGGAACCGCCCGAGGCGAAGGCGTCGCCCAGCCAGTGGCCGTACTCGAGCGAGATCGCGTTGGCCACGTCCGAGAAAGAGGCCGTGCCCTTGTCCGCGGCCACGACGAGGTAGGGATCGTCAGCGTCGTGGCGAACGACGTCGCGGGGCGGCACGAGCTTGCCGCCGACGATGTTGTCCGTGATGTCGAGCAGCGAGCGGATGAAGATGCGATAGCACTCCGTGCCTTCGCGCTGTACTTCATCGCGGGCCGTGGGCAGGCGCCGCGGCACGAAGCCGCCCTTCGCGCCCACCGGAACGATCAGCGTGTTCTTGACGTTCTGGGCCTTCATGAGCCCCAGCACCTCGGTGCGGAAGTCCTCGCGCCGGTCCGACCAGCGGAGTCCGCCGCGCGCGACCTTGCCCATGCGCAGGTGCACGCCTTCCACCCGCGGCGAATGCATGTAGATCTCGAACAGCGGGCGCGGCAGCGGAGTGTCCGGGATGCGGCGCGGCTCCAGCTTGATGGAGATGTAGGGCTTCGGGTTGCCGTCGGCGCCGGGCTGGAAGAAGTTGGTCCTGACCGTGCCGTCGATCGCGGCGCGCAGCGAGCGCAGGATGCGGTCGTCGTCGGCGCGCGTCACGGCGGCGAGCAGGGTGTCCAGCGCCTGCTGGTGCTGGGTGGCGAAGCTATTACGCTTAGCCGCCGGGATGCGCGGGTCGAAGCGGCTGACGAACAGTCCCGCGAGATGGGCGGCAGCCTGCGCGTTCGAGGCCAGCACCTGCTCCATGTAGGACTGGCTGAACGGAACGCCGAGCTGCAGCAGCCAGCGTCCGTAGGTGCGCAGCAGCATGGCCTCGCGCCAGGTCAGGTCGGCCGCCAGCACCAGGCGGTTGAAGCCGTCGTTGTCCGCGTTGCCGAGCCAGACGTTGGCGAAAGTGTCCATGAACCGCGGGCCGTCGTCCTCGAGATCGATGTCTACGCCGCCCGGATGCTCGAGCTCGAAGTCCTGGATCCACAGCGACTCCGGCGCGCCGTCGATTTCGTAGGGGCGCTCGCTGATCAGGCGCAGGCCCATGTTCTCCATGGTCGGGAGCACGTCCGAGATCGGGATCGGGCGGCCGCGCCGGAACAGCTTGAACTGCACCTTGCTGGCGGGTTGTCCGGGCGTGCGCGAGAGGCTCATGCGCAGGCCGGAGGCATCCGCCTGCACCGACTCCAGGGCCTCGACGTCGTCGACGGCGATCGCCGCCGTCGCGTCCTCGACATACGCCGCCGGGAAGCGCTGCGCATAGGCGCGATAGAGGCGTGTGGCCGCGCCCTCTTCATGGCGCTGCAGCAGCGCATCCTTGAACCGGTCCTGCCAGGTACGGACGCTCTCGGCCAGGTCGGCCTCGAGCTTCCTGAGGTCGACGCGGTCGGTGCGGCTGGGATCCGTGTGGACCCGCAGGTTGACGCGCGCCAGCGAGGAGTCGGACATCTGCACCTGGGACTCGATCGCGATGCCGCCGAGGGCCTCGCGCGCGATGCTCTCGATGCGCTGCCGGACCGCCGTGCTGTAACGATCGCGCGGGACGAAGATCAGGCAGGAGTAGAAGCGCCTGAATGCGTCGCGGCGCAGGAACATGCGCACCTGGGAACGCTCGTACAGGTTGACCACGCCGCGCGCGATGCGGATCAGGTCGTCGACCGAGGCCTGGAACAGTTCGTCGCGGGGGTAGTTCTCGAGCACGTGCATGACGGCCTTGCCGTCATGGCTGGTCGGCGACAGGCCGAAGTGCGAGATGACCTGCTGCACCTTGTGGCGCAGCACCGGTACCTCGCGCGGGTTCCTGCCATAGGACGTCGACGTCCACAGGCCCAGGAAGCGGCGTTCGCCCGTCACCCGCCCGCGGCTGTCGAAAGTCTTGATGCCGACGTAGTCGAGGTAAGTGCCGCGGTGGATGGTCGAGACCGAGTTGGCCTTGGTGATGATCAGCAGGTCCTGCGAGCGGGCGTAGTCGCGGACTTCGCCCGTGAGTCTCGTCGCCTTCGGCAGGGGATGACCGCGGCGACCGGGGCGCAGGATGCCCAGCCCGGTGTCCGCCACGGGTTCGAGCAGGTCCGCCGTCGCGCCGCGGCGCAGGCGGTATTCGCGATAGCCGAGGAACGTGAAGTGGTTGTCCTCCATGAACTCCAGCAGCGCGCGCGCCTCGTCGACCTGGCCGGCCGCCAGCCTGGGGGGCTTCGCTTCCAGCTCCGCGGTGATGGCGCGCGCGCGGCGGCGCATCTCCATCCAGTCGCTGGTCGCGCAGCGCACGTCGTCCAGCGTGTCGAGCAGCTTCAGGCGCAGCGCCTCGAGCCTGGCGGGGTCCGTTTCGCGGTCGACCTCGAACAGCTGCCAGGATTCCTGGGTGGCGGTAGTGGATTCCGCGCCATCGGGCAGGCCCAGCAGGCGGCCACGCGCATCACGCCGCACCGAGAGGATGGGGTGCACGATGAAGTGGGTAGCCAGTCCGCACTGGCTCACCACCAGCCCGACCGAGTCCACCAGGAAGGGCATGTCGTCGGTGACGACCAGCACCAGCGTGTGCGGCGATGCGAACCCATCGGCGACCGGGTCCGGGTTGAATACCCGGACCAGCGGCGCGCCCGGTGCGCGCGCGCTGCCCGCGGCCAGGTGAGCCTGCGCCAGCGCCCACAGGTAGTCGGTGCTGCGCGCCGCGAGGTCTTCCTCGCCGACGCCGCGATAGTAGGCGTGCACCAGCGCGCTGGCCGGGACGGCGAGGCGCTTCGCCGAGTGCGTGGCTGCATGGGTCGCGACGCGCTCGATGATCTCGAGGCGTGCTGCGGGAACGTTGACCTGCATGGGATCCCCCTGACTGGCGCGGCGTTCAGGGCTTGCGCCGCGACCGCGCAGTTGTGTTGGTGGCCGAGTGTATCAGTCCGCCATCGCCGTTCGCCCGCGCCTTGCCACGCGTGCTCTTAGCATTTTCCGAAACCGTGAGCGGTCCGGCGGAGTGGCGCGCGAGCTTGCCGAGAACGTTGTCGAGACTGCGGGCTTCGGTCGGCGTCAGTGCCGCCAGAAGTCTCCGCTCATATTCGAGCGCCAGTGGAACGATCTCGTTGTATACATTCCGGCCCGCGGTGGTGAGTTCCAGTTCTGTGCAGCGGCGATCGCTGCGCGCCACGCGGCGCGCAACGCGGCGCGCAGCCGCCAGCCGCGCGACCGCACGGCTCACCGCGACCTTGTCCATGGCCGTGCGCTCCGCGACCTCCGCGGCCGAAAGGCCGGGACTGCGGCCCAGGACCGCCATCACCCGCCACTCCGGAATCGTCAGCGCGAAGCGATCCGCATACGCGCCCGCGAGGGCGGAGGAGACGACGTTGCTCAGCACCGACAGGCGGTAGGGGAGGAAGCGTTCGAGGTCGAGCATCGTGTCCGCCTTTTGTGCGCTGCGGCATCCGGCAACGACCGCCACCACTCCGCGGCGGGCCTGGCTATAATGGTTGCAATTGTAACTAATAGGCCGGCGCGTGTCGCCGGCGTGGGGGTCCAGGATGACCGACCTGTTCGATAACCCGATGGGCACCGACGGCTTCGAGTTCGTCGAGTACGCGGCGCCGGATCCCGACATGCTGCGCGCGCTGTTCGAGCGGCTCGGGCTGCCGGTCGTGGCGCGCCATCGCAGCAAGAACGTGACGCTGCACCGCCAGGGCGACATCAACTTCATCATCAACGCCGAGCCGGATTCCTTCGCGCAGCGCTTCGCGCGGCAGCATGGACCCTGCATCTGCGCCATGGCCTTCCGGGTCCGGGACTCGGCCGCGGCATTCAAGCGCGCCGTTGAACTCGGCGCGAAGCCCTGCCAGTCGCCGGTGGGCCCGATGGAACTCAATATCCCGGCGATCGAGGGCATCGGCGGCAGCCTGATCTACCTCGTCGACCTCTATGGCGACCGGACCATCTACGACGTGGACTTCCGCCCCGTCGAGCCTCCCGCCACCGAGCGCGCCGGACTGACCTACATCGACCACCTGACGCACAACGTCTACCGCGGCAACATGGCTGTGTGGGCGGGGTTTTACGAGCGCCTGTTCAATTTCCGCGAGATCCGCTACTTCGACATCGAGGGCAAGCGCACTGGCCTGCTGAGCAAGGCCATGACCAGCCCCTGCGGCAAGATCCGCATCCCGATCAACGAGTCGCAGGACGACAAGTCGCAGATCGAGGAGTACCTGCGTGACTATCACGGCGAGGGCATCCAGCACATCGCGCTCGGCACCGGGGACATCTATCGCGCGGTCGACGTGCTGCGCAGCCATGGCGTGGTGTTCCAGGACACTCCCGACACCTATTTCGACCAGCTCGACGCGCGCGTGCCGGGCCACGGCGAGCCCCTGGCCGAGCTCAGGAGCCGTCGAATCCTGCTCGACGGCGCCCCGACGGAGGGCCAGGGGACGCTGCTGCAGATCTTCACCCAGAACGTCATCGGGCCGATCTTCTTCGAGATCATCCAGCGCAAGGGCAACGAGGGCTTCGGCGAGGGCAACTTCAAGGCGCTCTTCGAGTCCATTGAGCTTGACCAGATTCGGCGGGGAGTGATCTGACGGGCGTCAGTGAAGATTCGCGCAATTGCGCGCGCCGGCGACTCGGGGATATTCAGTCCTGCGCGGCCGCGAGGCGCGGCCTGATTGCTCCGGACTGAACACCCCCGATCCGCCGGCGCGCTGGCTCGGCGAGACACTGCTGGCGTCCGAGCCCCCGCGAAACAGGTCTCGCTGGCCGCTCTGGCACCAGACGCCGAGGCTGACTCGCGCGGCCGCAGCGTCGTCAGGCGCCGACCTGCAGGGCAGGCGAGTGTGATGGGCAGGGTCCGCAGCAATCAGGCCGCGCTTCGCGGCCGCGAAGGACCCTGCCCATCACGCTTGACTGCCCTGCCGGGCCGGGCACCTCTTAAGGACGGTGCGGCCGCGCGAGATAGTCGTGGCTCTGCATTTCGGTGAGCCGGCTCACGGTGCGCTGGAATTCGAAGCCGAGGCGCTCGCCGCGATAGAGGCCGACGGGCGGGGCTTCGGCCGACACCACCAGCTTCACGCCACGGTCGTAGGCTTCGTCGACGAGCGCGATGAAGCGTCGCGCCTCGTTCTCGCGCGCGGCATCGAACACGGGCACGTCCGACACCAGCACGGTGTGGTAGCAGCGCGCGATCTCGATGTAGTCGGCCGCGCCGCGCGGGCCTTCGCACAGGGCGGGGAACGTAAACCAGGCCACGCCGGTCGCGTGGCGGCGCGCTGCGATGGGCCGGTCGTTGATCATGAGCACCACGTCCGCGGTGCCCGGGTCGCCGGCGATAGCGGTGAAGCGCTGCTGAAGGCGCGATTCGGAGTCGTAGGTCTTCGTGCTCACGTACAGTGGCGCCCGCTCGAGTTCGCGCAGGCGGTAGTCCTGTCCCGCATCGACCTCCACCACCTCCGCGTGCCGTTCGAGCAGTGCGATGGCCGGCAGGAAGCGCGCGCGCTGCAGGCCGTCGCGATACAGGCCTGACGGCGGCAGGTTGGAGGTCGCAACCAGGGTGACGCCACGCCTGAACAGCGCATCGAACAGGGCGCCGAGGATCATCGCGTCGGCGATGTCGCTCACGTGGAGTTCGTCGAAGCACAGCACCCGGGCCTCGGCGGCGATGGTAGCTGCCACCTGCTCGAGCGGGTCTTCGGTCTCGCCGACTTCGCGCAGGCTCGCGTGAACGTCGCGCATGAAGCGATGGAAGTGGCTGCGGCGCTTCGCCGCGAAGGGCAGCGACTCGTAGAAGAGGTCCATGAGGAAGGTCTTGCCGCGGCCGACGCCGCCCCACAGGTACAGGCCGCGCTCCGGCGCCGAAGGCTGTCGGCGACCGAACAGGCCCAGCAGGCGTGCAACCATGCCGCCCGGCGCGGCATGCGCCGCCGACAGGCGTGCCGCGAGCTCGTCGAGTTTCGCAACGGCGTTGCGTTGGGCGGCGTCGGCCTGGTAGCCGTGCGCGGCCAGTGCGCGATCATAGGCGGCGGCGAGGGGCCTGCTCATCCGGGCGATCAGTCGGCCAGCTCGACGCGGTTGCGGAAGTGCTCAAGCGCCTGCGGGTTCGCGAGGGCATCGGTGTTCCTGACGGTGCGTCCGTGCACCGCTTCGCGGACCGCGAGTTCCACGACCTTGCCGCTGATCGTCCGCGGAATGTCTGGCACCTGCAGGATGCGCGCCGGCACGTGGCGAGGCGTGGTGTTGCCGCGAACCTGGGCGCGGATCCGTTCGCGCAGCGCGTCGTCCAGCAGCAGTCCCTCGCGCAGGCGCACGAACAGCACGACGCGCACGTCGTTATCCCATTCCTGGCCCACGACGACGCTGTCGAGGATCTCGGGCAGCTGCTCGACCTGGCGATAGATCTCGGCGGTCCCGATCCGCACGCCGCCGGGATTCAGCACCGCGTCGGAGCGGCCGTGGATGACGATGCCGCCGCGTGTGGTGAGCAGGGCGTAGTCGCCGTGGTGCCAGACGCCGGGATAGCGCTCGAAGTAGGCCGCCCGGTAACGGCGACCGTCGGGGTCGTTCCAGAAGCCGATGGGCATGGACGGGAATGGCGCCGTGCAGACCAGTTCGCCCTTTTCGTCCACCACGGGCTGGCCATCGTCGTTCCAGATCTCGACGCGCATCCCGAGGCCGCGGCACTGCAGCTCGCCGCGATACACGGGCAGCAGCGGGTTGCCGAGGGCGAAGCAGGAAATGATGTCGGTGCCGCCGGAGATCGAGGCGAGCTGCACTGCCGGGCCGATGGCCTGGCTCACGAAGTCGAACTGCTCCGGCGCAAGCGGCGAGCCGGTCGAGAGGATCGTGCGCAGGCGCGTGAGGTTGGTGTGTTGCGTAGGCCGGAACCCGGACTTCTCCAGCGCGGCCAGGTATTTCGGGCTGGTACCGAACAGGGTGATGCCTTCCTCGTCGGCCATGCGCCACAGCACGCCCGGGTCGGGGTGGAACGGCGAGCCCTCGTACAGCATCACGGTCGCGCCGGCCGCAAGGCTGCCCATGAGCCAGTTCCACATCATCCAGCCGCAGGTCGTGAAGAAGAACAGCCGGTCGCCGCGCTTCACATCGGTGTGCAGCAGGTGTTCCTTGAGGTGCTGCAGCAGGGTGCCGCCCGCCCCGTGCACGATGCACTTGGGCACGCCGGTCGTGCCGGAGGAATACAGGATGAACAGCGGGTGGTCGAAGGGCAGGCGCGTGAATGACAGCCGCGCGCCGGCCCTGCCGTACTCGTCGAAGCGCACGGA
>JADZCS010000135.1 GCA_020851435.1 Gammaproteobacteria bacterium
CGAGGGAACGGCGTGCTCGAACTGGGCCTGAAAACACTGCTGGCGTACCTGCTGGGCTCGGTCATGGGCGCGCTGCTGATCGGCCGCCTGCGCGGCGTGGACATCCGCGAGCAGGGCAGCGGCAATGCCGGTGGCACCAACGCGCTGCGCACGCAGGGCTTTGCCTTCGCGCTCGGCGTGGTGGTAGTCGACGTCGGCAAGGGCGTGCTGGCCGCGGCCGTGCTGCCGGCGCTGGTCCTGCCCGGCGCGCCGCCCGATCCAGCGCTCAGCCGCGAATGGCTCGCCGTGGCCTGTGCGCTGATGGTGGTGGTCGGCCACGTCTGGCCGGTCTGGCACGAGTTTCGCGGCGGCAAGGGCGCGGCGACGCTGATCGGCGCGCTGCTGGCCCTGGCGCCGGCCCTGCTGCTGCCCGTGCTCGGCACCTGGCTCGTGGTCGTCGTGCTGACGGGCTACGTCGGGCTCGGCACCATGCTGGCGACGCTGGCGGCCCCGGTCGCGCTGCTGCTGGCCGCTCCGCCTGCGCCGTGGCCCCTGCTGTCCTTCCTGTGCGTGATGGCCGCCTTCGTCGCCTGGACCCATCGCAGCAACATCGCCCGCATGCGTGCCGGCAACGAGAACCGGGCCCGGCGCCTGTGGCTGTTCGCGCCGCGACAGCCGCGTTCGTGAGCCGGGAATGAACGCCCAGGCTGGCTTCGGCCGTCGCATGGAGATCGTCGGACTGCTGGCCGACGGTGAGGTGCATTCCGGCGAGGCGCTTGCCGCAGCGCTGTCCGTCAGTCGCGCCGCCGTCTGGAAGCAGGTGCGCGCCCTGGAGGACTGGGGACTCGCAGTTCAGGCGGCACCGGGCCGTGGCTACCGCCTCGACAGTCCCGTCGAGCTGCTCGATGCAGCGCGCATTCGGTCGCGACTCATGGGCCCTGCGGCAGGACGCCTGCGTACGCTGGAGGTCCTGACCGAGACCGGCTCGACCAACACTCACCTGCTGCAGGTGCCGCCCGTGCCGGCCGGACGCTTCGACGCCTGCCTGGCCGAGTTCCAGTCGGCGGGGCGCGGCCGGCGGGGGCGCAGCTGGGTCGCGCCCTTCGGTTCGGGCCTGTGCCTGTCGCTGGGCTGGACCTTCGCCCTGATCCCCTCGCAGCTGCCGGCGCTGTCGCTGGCGGTGGGCGTCGGAATCCTGCGCTCGCTCGACGAAGCCGGCGTGCGCGGCGCGAGCCTCAAGTGGCCGAACGACGTGCTGCTCGACGGCGGCAAGCTCGGTGGAGTCCTGATCGAGTTGCGGGCCGAGGCCGGCGGCCCCGCCCAGGTGGTCATCGGCATCGGGCTCAACGTGCGCCTGCCGCAGCGGGTCAGGGCCGAAATCGGCGCGATGGGCCTGGCCGTCGCCGACCTCGCCGGCGATGCCGGCATCGCCGCGTCGCGCAACGCGCTCGCTGCGGCGTTGATCAATCGCCTCGTGCCGCTGCTCGAGGAGTTCGAGGCGCAGGGCTTCGAGCCCTTCGCCGGCGAATGGACCCAGGCGGATGCGCTGCGCGGGCTGCCGGCGCGCGTGCAGGCCGGCGACACGACGATCGAAGGGGTGGCCCGCGGCATCGATGCGGACGGCGCGCTGCTGCTCGAGGCCGGCGGCCAGCTCAAGCGCTTCATCTCGGGTGAAGCCAGCCTGCGGCCGGTCGCATGAAGCTGCTGCTCATCGACGCGGGCAATACCCGCATCAAGTGGAAGTGGCACGCCGGGGGCGGACTGTCCGACGGCGGGGTCGTCGTGCATCGCGGCGTCGAGCCGCATGACTGGCTCGCGGCGCTGCCGCAGGCGGCTACGGCACCCGCCAGCATCTGGATTTCCAACGTCGCCGGTGCCGCGGTCGAGCAGGCGCTGGGCGACTGGGCGATCGAACGCCACGGCCTGCGCCCCCGCTTCGTGCAGGCACCTGCTGCCGCTTGCGGCATCACGAACAGCTATGCCCATCCGGAGACGCTGGGCGTCGATCGCTGGCTGGGCATGGTCGGCGCCTGGAAGCGCACGCAGGGGGCGCTGCTGGTGGTGGCCGCGGGTACCGCGTTTACCGTGGACGTCGTCGACGCGACAGGCCATCATCGTGGTGGGTGGATCGTCCCCGGCTACGACCTCATGGTCGACGCCCTGCTGGGACGAACCGCGGGCATCGCCGGTGCAGTAGCCCGGGCGCCTGCGCAGTCGCTGGGCGCCTTCGGCTGCAATTCGGCCGCCGCGGTCGAACTGGGCGCCTGTCATGCGCTGGCCGCCGCGGTCGAGCGCGCGTATGACCGGCTGGCGGCCGACGTCGGCATTGCGCCGAAGCTTTTCCTCGGCGGGGGCGATGCGGCCCGGATTGCGCCGCTGCTCGGCGTGCCTGCGGCGCTCGAGCCCGACCTGGTCCTGGAAGGACTGGCTATCTTTGCCATGGAGGCATGATGCTGAGATTCGCGGTTCTGCTGCTGGTGCTGGCGAATGTCGCGTATTTCGCCTGGTCCCGGTGGGTCGGCAACGAGCCACCGGCCGCGACGGCGACCAAGGCCGATCGCGCCCCGCGCCTGCTGCTCGCGAACGAGGCTGCCGGCAAGGCGCCGGCCGATGCAGCCGTGCCGACGCAGGGCGGCTGCATCTCCATCGGCCCCTTCCTCGACGTCAGCGACGTCGCGCGCGCCTCGACCAGCCTGACCGCGCTCGGCATGACCCCGCGCCAGCGCAACGCCGAAGGCACGGTGTGGACGGGTTACTGGGTATCGCTCGACGGCATCCGCACCCGGGTGGAGGCCGACAGCATCGTCGCGCGGCTGCGCAACTTCGGCGTCAGCGATGCCTACGTCATGGACGGCCCGGAGCCGCTGACGATCTTCATGGGCCTGTACACGGAGGAGCAGCGCGCCCTGCGCCGGCTCGACGAGGTCAAGGCCCTCGGCTACTCGGCGAAGATAGACGCGCGCGAGCGGGCGGGCCCGGTCTACTGGGTGGATGTGGACGTCCCGCCCGGCAGCGCGGCGGTCGACACCTCGGTGTTCCAGGGGGATTCCGGCAGGATCCTGCGGCTCGACATCAAGCCCTGCGGCCCCGAGGCCGCGACCAGCCAGCCCGCTGCCGACGCCGGCCTTCCGTCAGGCACGCCGGGCTAGAAAACCCGTACAATCTGCGCCCTCGCCGGCGTAGCTCAGTTGGTAGAGCAGCTGATTTGTAATCAGAAGGTCGCGGGTTCGATTCCTGCCGCCGGCACCACCCGTCCATTCCTGTCCCCGACGCGCCGCCGCAAATTGCCGCGTTACGTTGCCTATCGCAGGATGATGGCCTGGATGAGCAGCACGGTGAAGGCGCCGACTACGACCGCTGCGACCATCAGGGCAAGCACCTTTTCAACCGTCATCTTGCCGCTTTTTTCAGCCGATTTTTCAGCGTTGTCGTCAGTCATGTCTGGCTTCCCTGGAAGTGAGAGCTGGTAAAGAGACGATCCACAGGCAGGCAAAGACTGCAGAGAGAAGCGAGCCAGCGATTACGCCGACCCGGATCGCCGAGTCGTGAAGGCCTGGCTCGAAGGCCAGTGAGCCGATGAAGAGGCTCATGGTGAAACCGATGCCCGTCAGGATCGCCACGCCGTAAAAATGCGGCCAGCCAGTCCCCGTCGGGAGGCTCGCAAGGCCCATGCGGACGGCCAGCCAGCAGGCCACGACGACGCCCGCCTGCTTGCCCACGAACAGGCCAGCCGCAATGCCCAGGGTCAACGGATCCAGCAGGCCGGCCAGGGAGAGGCCGGCAAGCGAGACGCCCGCATTGGCGAATGCAAAGACGGGCATGATCAGGTACGCGACCCAGGGGTGCAGCCCGTGCTCGAGCGCAACGAGTGGCGACGTGCGGCTCGAATCGCCGTGTAACGGTATAGACAGGCCGGTGATGACACCCGCCAGCGTCGCGTGCACGCCGGATTTGAGTACGAACAGCCACAGCAGGAACCCGACCAGCAGGTACGGCGCGAGGCGGGTCTGCCCGGACTTGTTCAGCGCGATCAGGAGCGCCACGCAGGCTGCGCCCAGGCCAAGTGCAATCGGGGACAGTCCATTCGTGAACAGGACTGCGATCAGGATGATCGCGCCGAGGTCGTCGATGATGGCCAGTCCGAGCAGGAAGATTCGAAGGCCGGCCGGAAGGCGCTTGCTCACCAGGGCAAACACGCCGAGGGCGAACGCGATGTCGGTCGCGGTCGGAATGGGCCAACCGCTGTGGGTAGCTGGGTGGCCCGCGTTGATCGCGAGATAGACCAGCACCGGGCCGATCATTCCGCCGATCGCGCCGATGACGGGCAGGGTGGCGCTTCGGCGGTTCGACAGTTCCCCCTCGATGATTTCGCGCTTGATCTCCAGCCCCACCAGCAGGAAAAACACCGCCATCAGTCCATCGTTGATCCAGTGCAGGACTGTCTTGGACAGGATGAGGGGAGCAATGCCGAGCGGCACAGGCGTGGACAGCCAGGCCGCGTAGTGCGAAGACCAGGGCGAGTTGGCGACCGCCATGGCGATCGCCGCGGCGACGACGAGCGCAAGGCCTGCCGTGGTCTCGAGCCTCAGGAATTCGCGGATGGAAGCGATCATGAGCGATCGACTCCCTGGGCAGCCTTGCTGTGTCTGCGCTGCCCGAAGAACAGGCCGATGGCGATGCCCCGCGCAACCGTTGCTTCGGTGGCGATCCAGAGCCGTTCGTCACCCAGCCGGCCCGGCGTCAGCCAGCTCGCTGGCACCAGCGCCCTTGCGCGGTACGTCCAGCCCTGGCTCAGCCAGCGCACGGTGGGACTCGCTCGGCTTGGCGGGATCGGCTCACGGGATGGTCACAGGCGGACGGCTGAGTAGCGGTGCGGCAGCTTAGGAGGCGTCCAGCTGCGGTTCCATTCGGTGCCCCCCGTACGGGCACGCACGGCTCGTCAAAGCCCAGGTGGGCGCCGACAATGCAACTTCCAAACGGGACCTGAAAGCCATGCGGGCGACGTCGTACGAAAAGATCTGGGTGGGAGGCGGCTACGTCGCCGCCTACGTATGCCTGGATGCCCTGAGCTTCGTGCAGCCGTTGCTGAAGCTTGGGATCACGCCCTGGAATCCTCAGGCAGGGCTCACGCTCGCGTTCCTGCTCGTGCGGGGCTGGCGGTTCGCTCCATGGACGGCAGCGGCGGCCCTGCTGGCCGAGCTGTTTGTTCGTGGATCACCTGCGCCCATCCCAGTGCTGGCGCTCGCCTCCCTCGCGCCGGCGCTGGCCTACGGCGCTGTGGCGCGCTGGCTGGTGGAACGTGGTGGCCTGAGCACCCTGCGTACGAGGAGAGATGCCCTGTACCTCAGCGGCGGCGCCGGAGTTGCCGCTCTGGCGTCGGCTGTCGGTTACACGTCGGCCTTCATGGTCGCCGGGGTCCTGCCCCTGGAGATATTGGGTGCTGCCCTCGCCAGGTATTGGGTGGGCGACCTCAATGGCGTGCTGACCCTCACCCCGCTGCTCATCTATCTGCAGAGAGCCCCAGAGCTGGCCGTGCAGATTCGTGGCCGCGGCGCGCTGATCGTTGGGCAGGCCGTATTCCTGTGCGCGACGCTGTGGCTGGTTTTCGGGCCCACGGTTGCAGGGGACATACGGTTCGTCTACGCGCTGTTCGCGCCGGTGGCCTGGATTGCGCTCACCTGGGGTGTGCCGGGCACCACACTGGCGACGCTGCTGATCCAGATCGGCCTGATGTTCGGCTCCGAGCATTGGCTCGCGACGAGTTCAGTCATCGAGATCCAGTTCCTGCTGGTCACCCTGGGCCTTACGGCGCTGTTGCTGGGTGCAGTCGTGGCCGAGCGTTCGCTGGCACTGGAACGCGTGGCGGCGGCGGAGGCAGAGCAACGCGCCCTTCTGACTACTGCGCCCGACGCAGTTCTGATTGCAGCCCCGGATCAGCGAATCGTTTCGGCCAACCTGGCCGCACGACGGCTGTTCGGCCTCGCCGATCCGGACGCTGATGACGTCAAGCTGAGCACCCTGTTGCCTGCGCTGGACGTGTCCACGAACACGGGTCGCAAGCGGACGACCGGTGTGCTGATGGGCACGGTGCGTTTCCCCGTTGAAGTGGCCTGGACCCGTCTCGACCCTCCCGCGCGACACGGGTTCCTGTTCATGGTTCGCGACATCACCGACCAGGAGGCGGCCCAGGCCCAACTGCGCGAGCGCGACACCGCCCTGGCGCGGGCGATGCGGCTGGCGATGGCGGGGGAACTGGCCACCGCTCTTACGCATGAGCTGAACCAGCCGATGACGGCGCTGGTGTCATACCTGCGGGCGGTTGAGATCCTGGCTGCACCGCTGGAGACTCGCGACCCGCGACTTATCGAGACGCTGCGCAAGGCGATGCGCGAGGCGCTCCGGGCGTCCGACGTGCTCAAGCGGCTGCGCGACTTCTACCGTTCGGGTGCCACCGATGTCGCCGAGCTGGACCTCGCGGCGCTGGTCGCGGAAGTCGTGCAGGCCTTTCACGATCGCGCCACTCGCATGGGCGCGCACATCGACTCCAGTGCCAGCTCGCAGGTGCCAGCATTGGGCGACCGCATCCAGGTGCAGATGGTGCTCCACAATCTCATCGGCAACGCGCTCGACGCGCTGGCTGAGGTTGAACCTGGCGCTCGGGCCGTCCGGATCAAGGCCTGGCCGACTGATCGTGGCACCTGTATCTCGGTGGAGGATTCGGGTCCAGGTGTCTCCGCCGACGTCGAGAAGGAACTGTTTGATCCCTTCGTCACCACCAAGCCCGACGGCATGGGCCTGGGGCTCGCGATCTCACGTTCCCTCATGCGCGGCCAGGGGGGCGACCTGCGGCTCGACCGTGAGGGGACGCCGGGCGCCCGTTTTGTCATTCAACTCCCCAGCTCCGCCAAGGTGTAGTTTCCGACATGAACGACCCGACCGTCTTTATCGTCGACGACGACGCGTCAGTGCGCGATTCACTCGCGCTGCTGTTATCGCTGAAGGGATTCCGTACGCAGGTCTTTGCGGCGGCGGAGGCGTTTCTCGAGACTTACCGTCCCGAGTGGCGGGGCTGCGTGCTGAGCGACCTGCGCATGCCCGGCATGAGTGGGCTTGATCTGCAGCGGGAACTGCACGAGCGGGGCTACGTCGTCCCTGTCGTGCTTTTGACGGCGCATGGCGACGTCCAGACTACCCGCAGCGCCATGAAAACCGGCGCGTTCGACTTCCTCGAGAAGCCGATCGACGACGACGTGCTGCTAGACGTACTGCAGAACGCCATCCACGAGGATGCAAGCCGCTTCGGCGTCGCGACCGAGGGCGCGCGCGCGAAAGACCAACTCGACCGACTGACCCCCCGCGAAAGGGAGGTGCTGGGCTTGCTCGTGGATGGCCTCTCGCAGAGGGAGATCGCCGAGCGCCTGGCGATCAGCCCGCGCACGGTCGAGGTCTACAAGGCGCGCATGATGGAAAAGCTGCAGTGCCGCAGCCTGGCAGAGGCCATCAAGCTGGCGCTGGCCGCGCGGTAGCCGAATTCGCGACGGGCCCGTACGGGGCACACCCAATGGTGGGCCTCGGCGCTACACAGTAGTCTCTCGGCAACGTTGCAGGCAGGGAGTTGTGGCCGGATCTGGGAAGGTTTCCGGTTGCTGTGTCTGGTTCCATGCGGCGACGTTGTGCGTCACTCTCGGTGCCCAAAGGGCCCGCCGTATCACGGCGGGCCCTTTCCATTGGCGGAAGGCGCGTCTTCAGAGTGCATTTTCCCAGCGACTGCTCAGCCGCATTGCCGTGGTGATGATTCCCACCATGCTGTAGGTCTGCGGGAAGTTTCCCCACAGCTCCTTCGTCCTGGGATCCAGGTGCTCCGACAGCAGGCCGACTTCGTTGCGGGCGGCAAGAAGGCGCTCGAACAGCGCGCGCGCCTCCGCCGTCCGCCCGGTCGCGGCGAGGGCGTTGGCCCACCAGAATGAGCAGCTGATGAATGCGTTGCGTGGCTTGCCGAAGTCGTCCGCGTGGCGGTAACGCATCATGAAGCCGTCGACTACCAACTCCCTCTCCAGCGCGGCCAGCGTCGACCTGAACCTCGGATCCGACCATTCGACCAGGCCGATCTCCGGCAGCAGGAGCAGGCTGGCATCCAGCACCTTTTCATCCAGCGAGGCGGACAGCAGGCCATCGCCTTCATGCCACGCGCGAGACAGTATCCGGTTGCCGAGGTCCCGTGCGTTGCGTGCCCAGAAGCCCGCACGTTCCGGCATGCCAAGCCTGTCGGCGATCTTGCTCAGGCGATCGCATGCTGCCCAGCACATCGCCGCGGAGTAGGTATGGCGCCGCAGCGTTCCCCTGAACTCCCAGATCCCCGCATCGGCCTGCTCGAACAGCAGGGTGGCACGCTTGCCGATCTCCTCGAGTCGCTCGAATCGTCCACGATCGCCGCGCGACGAGAGGCGCTCGTCGAAAAATGCCTGTGCCGACGACAGCACGATGGAACCGAAGACGTCGTGCTGCGGCTGGTCGTAAGCCAGGTTGCCGACGCGGACCGGCCCGCGGCCGCCAAACCCCGGCAGGCCAGGGGCTTCCCACTCGCTGAGAATCTTCTCGCCCGACAGGCCGTAAACGGGCTGGAGGTCGAGGCCGGCCTCGTTCGCCACGAGGCTGTCGAGATAGCGCAAATAGCCCTCCATGGTGCGCGTTGCGCCCAGTCTGTTGAGGGCCTGGACGGTGAAGTATCCGTCGCGCAGCCAGCAGTACCGATAGTCCCAGTTGCGGGCGCTTGCGTCGTCCTCGGGAATCGACGTGGTCATGGCCGCCATCACGGCGCCGGTGTCCTCGTAGGTGCAGAGCTTCAGCGTGATGGCGGCTCGGATCACGGCATCCTGCCACTCGAAGGGTATGGCGAGCCCGCGAACCCAGTCGTGCCAGTAGGCCTCGGTCTGCGCAACGAAATCAGCGGCAGTGCGCTTGGGGCCGCTAGACAGCGTGTCATCCGCGCTCAACAGGAAGCCGAGCCTGGAGTCGAGAACGAATGGCCGTTCGTCGGCGACATAGGCGAGCGGCGCGTCGGTCGTGAGTCGTACGCACTGATCGGTGCCGACAAAGCGGATGTGATGGCTCCCGAGGCGCGCAGCGAGTGTCGATGTTCCATAGCCTTCGGTCGGCTGGACGCGAATCCGCACCACAGGTCGTCCCGACAGGGGCTCGATCTGCCGGATCAGCATGGCAGGCCTGAACATGCGGCCGTACATCATGAACCTGGGGCAGCAGTCGGTGACGCGCAGGGCGTTGCCTCGATCATCCTCCAGCGTGGTTTCGAGGATGGCCGTATTGCGGCGGTAGCGGATCTCCGACCGGGCCTGGCCCACGATCCCGATGCTGAATGAACCTCGTCCCGACGCTCCGTCGTCTGCAGCGAGCAACGAACTGAACAGAGGGTCACCATCCGGCCTCGGCCAGCAGCCCCAGACGACCGCGCCAGACCGATCGATGAGCATCGAGACCTGGCCATTGCCGACCAGCCCGAGGCCCTGGAGGCTGCGCGTGCTGTCCGGTGGCAAGTCAGCCGCCATTGCCCGGCTCATTTTCGATTGCCGCCACGAATTCCATCAGCCACGCATGCACGGCGCCAGAGTCATCCAGCCAGTAGGGTGCACGTACCCGGGTCCCCACTGCGACCGCGAGGCCGCCATGGGCGGCGACCCACTCCAGGGCGCCGACATCGGTCAAATCGTCGCCGATGAACACCGGAACCCTGCCGGTGAAGGGCGGCTCGTCCATGAAGGCGGCAACTGCCGATGCCTTGTTGACGCGACCCGCCTTCAATTCGACGACCATGCTGCCCAGCTGGATCTCGACCCCGTCGCCCAGTTCCGCCGCGGCGCTGATCGCTTCGTTGACAACCTTGTCCTCGACTCCGGGTACGCGCCGGAAGTGAAGGGCGAGGCCCATGGTCTTTTCCTCGAGCAGGACACCCGGCACCTTCCTGAGGAACTTCCGCAGTCGATGCCGGGCCGGATCGAGTACAGCGCCAGGGGTTACCGCGCCTGACATTGAGCCGTCCGACAGGCGGCGTTCCTGGCCGTGCTGGCCGGCCGCGGGGAGCCGCAGCGGCGCAAACATCAGGTCGAGCTGGTCGATGCTTCGCCCGCTCACGAGGGCCACTGCGCCTTCAAGCGCGATATGCGCACGCAACAACAGGGCTCGCGTCTCGTTCGTGACCTTGGGGTCATTCGGCGAAGGCATGAACTCCAGCAGCGTCCCGTCGACGTCGACGAACAACGCTGCGTTCCTGATGAGCGGTGGCGGGCGCGGGCCAGGCATGTACCCAAGGTACTGTATCCGGGCATGAATCACAGGCTGGGGCATGGCCGTACGGTCGCCCCCTCACTCGCGATAGACGCTCAGCGGCTACATTGTCGCGGATAGCCGCTTTCGACGCAGAGGTTGGGGAACTTGTTCAAGTCGATTCTGCTGCGCATGGTGCTTCCACTGGCGATCACGGCCGCCATCCTCGCGTGGCTCACGATGCCGCTCATCGATCGTTCGCTGACGGCGTGGTTCCGATCGGACCTGGAACTGCGTGCTGCACTGGTCTTCAACTCCGTGGCCGATCGCATATCTGAGCTCATCGCTACCGGCAGTGTTGACCAGGTAGGCACCTACCTCGCCAAGGTGACGACCGACGAGCGGCTGCGGGCAATAGTGGTATGCGGCAGCGATGGCACGGTGCTGGCGAGTGCCGGGCCGGTTCCCGCAGATCTCGGCTGTCGATCGGTCAAGGGCCCGCCCGTTGGCGGCAGCGTCGAACTGGAGGCCTCCAACGGTACCATCCTGGTGTCGCGATTCCAGACAGCCTCCGCGGCGGCAAAGCCCGTGGACATCATGGTTCTGCACGACCTCAACTTCGCGGCATCGCGCGCGACGCTCGCGGGTCAATATGTGCTTTCGATCAGCCTGGTGGCCATCGTGCTGATCAGCCTGTTGGTCGTGGTGGTCGTCTGGCTGACCCTGCGAAAATGGGCCGCCCTGCTGGTTGGCGACATCCGCAGCCGCAGGTTTCTCGACGACGCACGTTCACCGGCGATGTCGGTTCCCGTGCTTTCGCAGGTCAGGAAGGTTCTCAGCGAGATCGAGGCCCGCCAACGTCTCGAAATCGAATATCAGGAAAACTGGACCCCGCAGGCCCTGCGCCAGGTGGTGCACGACCAGCTCGGGGCGCCCGAGATGCTGGTGGTGTCGAACCGGGAGCCCTACATCCATGCCTATGGTCCGGCTGGAGCGGTAGAAGTCCAGACGCCGGCAAGCGGAATGGTTACGGCCCTGGAGCCCATCGTTCGCGCGTGTGCGGGCACATGGGTCGCCCACGGCAGCGGCTCTGCGGACCGGCTGGTGGTCGATCGGCGCGACCACGTGCGTGTTCCCCCGGAAGATCCGGCCTATACGCTCAGGCGGGTATGGCTCGACGAGAGGGAGGAGGACGGTTACTACTACGGCTTTTCCAACGAAGGCCTGTGGCCCCTCTGCCATCTCGCCTACGTCCGGCCTGAATTCCGCGAGGTGGACTGGCAGATCTATCAATCGGTCAACGAAAAGTTTGCCGATGCGGTTGCAACTGAATGCGCGACGCCGGACCCGGTCGTGTTGATCCAGGATTATCACTTCGCCCTGCTTCCGAAACTGGTCAGGGCCCGAAAGCCAGGTGCGACTATCGCCGTGTTCTGGCACATTCCCTGGCCGAGCGCGGAGACCTTCGGTGTATGCCCCTGGAAGGCGGACATCCTCCATCACCTGCTGGCGGCTGACATCCTCGGCTTCCACACGCGATACCACTGCCAGAACTTCCTGGCGACGGTCGATCGGTTCATCGAGTGCCAGATCGACCACGAGCGGATGACGGTGACGGTGCGTGGCCATACCTGTCAGGTCACCGCGTATCCAATCTCGATCGAGTGGCCGCCACGCTGGCTCTCACGTGTGGCGGACGCGCCCAGTTGCCGGCGGGTGGTCCGTGAGAAGTTCGGGATACCCGCTGGCGCCGCCCTCGCGCTCGGTGTCGAGCGCTGGGACTTCACCAAGGGAATTCTCGAGCGATTCCGGGCGATCGAAGTGCTGCTCGAGCGCAATCCCCGATATCGTGGCAAGTTCTGCTTTCTCCAGATCGCTGCGCCGTCCAGGAGCAGGCTTCCAGCCTACCGCGACCTCCAGGAACGCACGATCGCCGAGGCGGAGCGCGTCAACGCGCGCTTTGCGGAAGGAGGGTGGCGCCCGATTGTTCTAGTAGCCGAACACCAGGAGCCGGAGCAGGTGTTCGAGTTGTTTCGTGCGGCGGACGTGTGCCTGGTCAACAGCCTGCACGACGGCATGAACCTGGTGGCGAAAGAGTTCGTGGCGGCACGCGACGACGAGGATGGCGTACTCGTGCTCAGCACGTTTGCGGGCGCCTCGCGAGAACTGCTCGAAAGCCTGCTCGTCAATCCGTTCGATGTCAGCGAGACCGCTTCAGCGTTGGAAGTGGCGTTGCAGATGCCTCGTGAGGAGCGGCGTCAGCGGATGCGCCTGATGCGGCAGACGGTCAAGGAGAACAACATCTACCGCTGGGCTGGCAGGATGCTGACGGACGCGGCGCGTATCCGCCAGCGGCAGCGCCTCGCATTGGCGCCTGGATCGCGGCCGGCTTTGAAACTAGAATGACGCCGCCGCGCCATTCATGCGGCCCGCGCCCTTCCGCCAGCGTTCGGTCCACTTTCCTGGGCAACACGCAACGCATCCATCCGCAGCGCCACCGCGAGAGTGCTGGAGATCGTCAGCGGCGTGCTGGCCTTCGCCGGAATCGTCGGCGTGCTCGCGCCGATCGTGTACCTGCTCTATGGCTGCGTATTCTGGCTGCAGCACGGCACCTGGATCGACTGGAACCTCTGCACGACGCTGGCGCCTGCGCCGGGCTGCCGCCTCGACACTGAATGGGTCGGGCTCAACCAGGTGGTGAAGTGGCTGCTCGAACATCCCTTCGCCGCGAGCTGCGCGCTGGGACTCGCTTGCTGGATGATCTGCCTGACCATCAGCGACAGTCTCGTGAAGCTCGCGACGAAGATACGGGGCAAGCCGGCCGGTGGTGACTTTCAGGGCGAAGGCGATCAGCCGCCAGCCTGAGCCGGCGGCGATTCCGCGCGCGCTGCAATGGCGCGCGTGAGGCGACTGAAGATGACCTGGTGCGCCGGATACAGCGCGTGCCAGTACGCGAGGCCCCATACGCCGGCGGGATGCCAGTAGGCCGTGGCCGTGATGCGAGTGCCGCCGCCCTCGCGCGGCTCCAGTTCGAATTCCAGAGCACCCGCGCCGGGCGCTTTCATGCCGAATTTAAGCGTGAGCCGCCGCATGGGCTCGATGCCGACGACACGCCATGAATCGATGCGGTCGCCGATGCGCAGCTGCTCCGGGTGCCGCCGCTCGCGCCTGTGGCCGGTGCCGCCCACCAGCCAGTCGAGCCAGCCGCGCATCGTCCACAACCAGTCGAGCGCGTACCAGCGGTTCTGTCCGCCGATCGCCGTGACGACGCGCCAGACGGCCTCGGTGGAGGCGGCCGTGTCGGTGCTGCCGCCGGCGCGCATCGCGTAGTACGCGTGCTCGAGCCGGTAGTCGCGCATCGGGAAGGCGCCTTCGGTCCAGCGCACGAGCACTTCGTGGCGCCGCTCGGCATCGAACACCGCAAGCACGGCTTCGTCGAAGCTCAGCAGCCGCTGGGGTACCAGGCGGCGCGCCTCGGCGTCGTCGGCGTGGAAGTCGTGGGGCAGGCCGCCGATCAGCGCGCGCGCGATCGGCGTGGGCACGGAGGTCACGAAGCGCAGCCAGTACGACGACAGCTGCGGCGTCAGCACGGGCACGGGCACGATGATCGGGGGGCGGCGGCCGGCCAGCTCGGCGAGGCGCCGCATCATGTGGCGGTAGTCGAGGACGTCCGGTCCGCCGGTGTCGAAAGTGCGCCCCTCGGCCTCGGGAATGGTCGGCAAGCGGACGAGGTATTCCAGCAGGTTCTCGAGCGCGATCGGTGGCGACTTGGCCTGCACCCAGCGCGGCGTGATCATCACGGGCAGGTGCAGCACGAGGTCGCGCATGACCTCGAAGGCCGCGGAGCCGGGTCCGACGATGATGCCGGCGCGGACTTCGATGACGGGCACCGTGCCGCGGCGCAGGACCTCGCCGGTCTCGGCGCGCGAGCGGATGTGCTCGCTCTCCGCATCGTCGGGCACTAGACCGCCCAGGTAGACGATCCGCTTGACGCCCGCAGTGGCCGCGGCCGCGGCGAAATTCTGCGCGGCCGCCACGTCGAGCCGGCCGAAGTCGCGCCCGGCCGCCATCGAGTGGACGAGGTAGTAAGCGGTTTCGATTCCGGCCAGCGCGGCGGGCAGCGTGGCCGGGACCAGGGCGTCGGCCTCGACGAGGTCGGCGCCCGTCCAGCCGCGCGCCTCGAGCACCCGGCGCACGCGCGAGACGGCGCGCACCGAGGCGCCCGACGCGAGCAGCCGCGGCACGAGGTGCGTGCCGACGTAGCCGCTCGCGCCGAACACCAGCACTGTCGGCGCGGCTCGCGCGGCCGCGTGGTCCGTCGCTGGCACGCTCAGGGCTTGAGGATTCCGAGCAGCGCCTCGACCAGGATGCCGGCCCAGATCATGAGCACATAGGGCCTGCACGCGGCCAGGCCCTCGATCATGAGGCGGTCGCTCTCGGGCGTGGCGCCGGTCGCGACCAGCGTGCGGAAGCCCTGCGAGAAGGGCGGCAGCAGGCGCCGGATCATGAGGCCGCAGAAGATCAGGAACGCGAACACCACGAGCTTGGCCTGGAACCAGAACTGGCCGTCGAGCCGCCCGACCATCTCGGAGTGCACGACCGACGCGAGGATCGAGGCGATCACGATCCAGCGGAACCACAAGTCGAGGCGCGCGAGCGTCTTGCCGGCCGCGGTGCCTTCCTTCGCGTGCACGATCAGCACCATCGCCAGCCAGACCGGTCCGAGCAGCACGATGGCGACCATCTCCCACAGCGTGTGGGTGATGCCGATGAGTTCGGCCAGCACGCCACCGACCGTGAGCATCAGCGCCATGCAGTAGCGCGGGATCATGTCGAGGTTGATGAAGATCTTGGCTGCCGTCAGCCGCGCTTCACGCGTGAGCGACGGGTTGACCACGAAGGTGCTCGAGTAAAAGACGCCGGCGTCGCCGCCGAGCCAGTACACGAACAGCAGGAGGTGCAGGAACCTGAAGATTCCGTGGGCAAGGCCGATCTCTTCCATGGTGGAATGTTCCGGAAGGTTGTTTGACGAATGCGAAGGTTAGCATGAGCCACGATTGCGACTGCCATACCGGGTGACTAAGGTGCCCGGATCTCACCAGGGAACCCGTCCATGACCCGTATTTCGCGTCGCGACTTCACCCGCATGGCGATCGGTGCCGCAGCCATGGCGCTGCCGGTCGGACGCCTGGCCGCGCAGGTGCGCTTCGGCTCCTACGTGTTCCAGCTCGGCGTCGCCTCGGGCGATCCGACGCCCGACGGATTCGTGATCTGGACGCGCCTCGCGCCCGAGCCGATGGATACCAGCCGCCTGGGCAACCTCATCTACGAGGTGCAGTGGGAAGTGGCCGAGGATCCGGGATTCGCCCGCAAGGTGAAGGAGGGCGTCGCGCTGGCCCGGCCGCACCTCGCGCACGCCGTGCACGTCGAGGTCGAGGGCCTCGGCCCGGGCCGCGAGTATTTCTACCGCTTCCGCATCGGTCGCGACGAGAGCCCGGTCGGGCGCGCCGTCACCGCGCCCGCCGTTGGGGCGCCGGTCGATCGCCTGCGCGTCGCGTTCTCGTCCTGCGCGCATTACGAGCAGGGATTCTTCTCGGCCTACCGCTACATGGCGGAGGACAAGCCGGACCTCATGATGGCGCTCGGCGACTACATCTACGAAGACGCCTGGGGCGAACGGCGCGTCCGGCTGTTCGACAAGGTCGAGGCCGTCACGCTAGAGGACTACCGGCACCGTTACACGCAGTACCGCGCGGATCCCGACCTGCAGGCCGCCCATGCGGCGAGCCCCTGGCTCGTCACCTGGGACGACCACGAGGTCGACAACGACTACGTGTCGCTGCGCTCGGAGCACGAGGCCTGTGGCGGAGACACGGTTCGCAAGGCCTTCACGGCACGGCGCGCGGCGGCCTACCAGGCCTGGTTCGAGCACATGCCGGTGCGGCCCTCGCGCATGCGCCTCGATGGCGATGCGCGCATCTACGGCACCACGGCCTGGGGCGACCTGGCCCGCATCTACCTGCTCGACACGCGCCAGTACCGCTCGCCGCAGGCCTGCGCGACGCCGGCGACGCTGTCGCGCTGCGACGTGGTGCAGGGCCGGAAGCTGCTGTTCGGCGGCGCGGGTGGCGGCGAGTTCATCGATCCGTCGGCGCCCGACTGCCGAGCGCAGTTGCAGGATCCGTCGCGCACCGTGCTCGGCGAGGTCCAGGAGCGCTGGCTCGAGGGCGAGCTCGCCGCGGGCGGAGCGCGCTGGAACCTGCTGGCGCAGGCGGTGATGTTCGCGACGATCAGGCAGGGTGGCGATGGCACGCCCAATATCTGGTCGGACGCCTGGGCCGGCTATCCCGTGGCGCGGGACCGCCTGCTGGCGGCGCTCGCAAGCCACAAGGTGGCCAATCCCGTGGTGCTGACCGGCGACATCCACTCGTTCTGGCTCAACGAGGTCGAGTACAAGGGCAGGACCGCGGCAGTC
The DNA here is from genome assembly GCA_020851435.1 of Gammaproteobacteria bacterium. Taxonomy (GTDB): domain Bacteria; phylum Pseudomonadota; class Gammaproteobacteria; order Steroidobacterales; family Steroidobacteraceae; genus JADZCS01. The sequence goes on from JADZCS010000135.1 coordinate 16,733, forward strand.
GAGCTCGTGACCTCGTCGATCGCGACCAGCAACAACGAGCGCAGCTCGATCCTGCCGTACAACCCGCAGGTGAAGTTCCACGACGGTACCCACAGCGGCTATGTGCGCTGCGACCTCACGCGCGACAAGCTGCGGGCCGACTTTGTCGGGCTGGACGACATGCGCGACATGCGCACGGGGCGGAAGGTGTTGGCGTCGTTCGAGGTCGACGCTGGGAGCGGCCGCGCGCGACGCGTGTAGTGGCAGAGGGGTCAGACCCCCCTTGTGTACCTCTGTGGCACCGCCGCGGTGCCACAGGGGTACACAAGGGGGGCTGACCCCTCCTATATCCCGCCTCCCGCCTCGAACACCGACTCCTTGGCCTCGGCCTGGTACACGCGCGTGCCGGCGGGCACGGAGTGCGTGAGCCAGACGTTGCCGCCGATGATGCTGTCGGCGCCGATGCGGACGCGGCCGAGCACGGTGGCGTTGGCGTACAGCGTCACGCCGTCGTCGATGATCGGGTGGCGCGGCTGGCCCTTGACCAGGTGACCCGTGTCGTCGACCTGGAAACTCTTCGCTCCCAGCGTCACGCCCTGGTACAGCGTCACGTGGTCGCCGATCACCGCGGTCTCGCCGATCACCACGCCGGTGCCGTGGTCGATGAAGATGTGCCGCCCGATGCTGGCGCCCGGGTGGATGTCGATGCCCGTCTCGCGGTGCGCGTGTTCCGCGATCAGTCGCGGCAGCAGCGGCACGTGCTGCAGGTGCAGCAGGTGGGCGATGCGATGCCGCGTGATCGCGAACAGTCCCGGGAACGCATACAGCGCCTCGACGGGATCCTGGCAGGAGGGATCGCCGCGCCAGGCGGCCTCGGCGTCCTCGAACATGCGTTCACGCAGTTCCGGCAGCGCCTCGAGCAACGCCGCGGCCACGCGGTGGCTCTCGGCATCGAGTTCGCGGTCGCTGCGGCCGCTGCGGCGCAGGTGCTCGTCGAAGCCCAGCGCGAGCCGCAGCTGCGGCACGAGCAGGGCCTCGACCTCGGCGAGTTCGGCGCTGACGTCCTTCGAACCGTCGCCGGCGCCCGGCAGCGCCTCCGGCACCAGCAGCTTGTGCAGCCGGTCGATCGCGTGCAGCACGAGTTCGCGGTCGGGCAGGGCGCCCAGCGCCGCGAAACCGCGCCCGGCCCGCGCGTTCACGAGCGTCCGCGCCAGTGCGGCGTGAACTGACGGACGCGCGCGCAGCGGGACACGGTCAACTGCCGGTGACGTACTTGACGTCATTGGCCGGCGCGTCTTCGTAGAGCCACGTGGAGAGGTAGCGCTCGCCGAAGCTCGGGATGATCACGACGATGAGCTTGCCGCGGCTTTCCTCGCGCGCGGCAACTTCCAGCGCGGCCGTGAGCGCGGCACCGGCGCTGATGCCGACCAGCACGCCCTCTTCGCGGCCGAGCCTGCGGGCGTTGTCGCCGGCCTGCTCGTTGGTGACCTGGACGACCTCGTCGATGATCCCGGTGTTGAGCACCTCGGGCACGAAGCCCGCGCCGATGCCCTGGATCTTGTGCGGGCCGGGCTGGCCGCCCGACAGCACCGGGCTCGCGGCGGGCTCGACGGCCACGACCTTGAACGAGGGCTTGCGGGCCTTGAGGACCTCGCCGACGCCGGTGATCGTGCCGCCCGTGCCCACGCCGCTGATCAGGACGTCGGCCTGGCCGTCGGTGTCGGCCCAGATCTCCTCGGCCGTGGTCTTGCGGTGGATCTCGGGGTTGGCCGGGTTCGAGAACTGTCCGACCAGCACGAAACGGGCCGGGTCGCTGGCGACGATTTCCTGTGCCCGGGCGATCGCGCCCTTCATGCCCTTGGCACCCTCGGTCAGGATCAGCTCGGCGCCGAAGGCCTTGAGCAGGCGGCGGCGCTCGATGCTCATGGTCTCGGGCATCGTCAGCACCAGCTTGTAGCCCTTGGCCGCGGCGACGAACGCCAGGCCGATGCCGGTATTGCCGCTGGTCGGTTCGACGAGCACGGTGTCCGGCCCGATCTTGCCCTGCTTCTCGAGCGATTCGATCATGCTGGCCCCGATGCGGTCCTTGACGCTGCCGCAGGGGTTGAAATATTCAAGCTTGAGGACGATCCGGCCCGGCAGGTCCTTGCCGATCTTGTTGAGCTGCACCAGCGGGGTGCGGCCAATGGTTTCGAGGATGCTGCCGTAGATGCGCGACATGGGTAACTCCTTCGGGATGCTGGGCCCTACCCTAATCCACTGGGTCGGGCGGCCGGAAATGGCCAATCGTCCTCTGATGATGCCGCCCGGTTATATACCGGTAGGCCGGGCGTCACTTGGCCTGCGGATTGCCTTCGTGGCCCGCCGGCAGATCAGCTTCCGCCTGTGCTTCGGCGACGGGTTGCGGCGCGGCCGCGAGGGCCCCGGATCCGTGCCCTTCCATTCGCAGCCCGGTTCCGCTGCGCGAAACGTGGGCCACGACCGCGTTGCGGCGGTGAATCTTGGTGACCTGGCCCAGGTCGATGGGGAAAGCGAGCTCGACGGGAGTGCCCACCGGCACGCCGAGGTCGCGTGCTTCCAGCATGACGCCCAGCGCGCTGAGGTTGGCCGTCCGGCACAGGCGCCCGGAGGCCTTCGGCACGTACACGTAGACCTCGGTCAGGGCCCGGTGTCTAGTCTGCAGGCGTCGTTCCATACGGTCGCTCTTCTTATTCGATTTATTCGATGGCGCGGAGTATCGCAGAATCCCAGGCTCCAGCGGTAGGGTGCCGAGCCGGGGCCCGCGCCCCTCGCGTACACTGCCCGTCACGAACCTCCGGGGGCTGACGAAGTGATCGAGCCGTACACGGTCGAGGAAATCCGCAGGGCGCGAGCGCGCCTGGGCACGCGCGTCGTCACGACCCCCGTCCACGAACTGCAGGGACCGGCGATCGAAGAGACCTTCGGCGCGGGCACCCAGGCGCTGCTGAAGCTCGAGTTGCTGCAGCGCACTGGCAGCTTCAAGCCGCGCGGCGCGCTGCTCAACATGCTGGCCCTCGACGCCGATGCGCTGCGCAGGGGCGTCTGCGCGATCAGTGCCGGCAACCACGCCATCGCGACGGCCTTTGCGGCCAGCCTGCTCGGCAGCAGCGCGAAGATCGTGATGACCGCGAGCGCCAACCCGTTCCGCGTCGCCGCCTGCCGGCGCTACGGCGCCGAGGTCGAGATCGCGGCCGACGTGCACCAGGGCTTTGCGCGCGTCGAGCAGATCCGCGAGTCCGAGGGGCGGGCGTTCATCCATCCGTTCGAGGGCCGCACGACCGCGCTGGGCACGGCGACGCTGGGACTGGAATTCTGCGAGCAGGCGCCGATGCTGGACGCGGTGATCGTCCCGATCGGCGGGGGCGGCCTCTGCGCCGGCGTCGCGGCCGCATTCAAGCTGATCGAGCCGCGCTGCGAGGTGTTCGGCGTCGAGCCCGAGGGCGCCGACTCGATGTATCGCAGCTTCGCCGCCGGCAGCCCGCAGCCCATCGAGCGTGTGGCCACCATAGCCGACAGCCTGGGCGCGCCCTATGCGTTGCCCATCACCTTCGAGATCTGCCGCCGCAACGTCGACGGCCTGGCGAGGGTCACGGACGCGCAGCTGGTCGAGGCGATGCGTTTCCTGCTGGAGCAGGCCAAGCTCGCGGTCGAGCCCGCGGGTGCCGCTGCGACGGCCGCGCTCATGGGCCCCCTGCGCGAACGGCTCGCAGGCAAGCGCGTGGGGCTCGTCGTGTGCGGCAGCAACATCGATGCGGCGAGCTACGCCCGCCTGATCGCCTGAGCTCGCTCAGCGACGATCGATGGTCCTCATGCCGGCTTCGGTGTAACGCTCGCCGACGGCCGCGCCACGCGGGAACATCTCCTCGAGCTGGAACAGGTCGCAGGTCCTGATGTCCAGGGTCGCGGCGCCGAGGTTCTCGGCGAGCCAGCGCCGCTTCTTGGTGCCGGGGATGGGTACGATGTCGGTGCCCTGGCGCAGCAGCCAGCCCAGCGCCAGCTGCGCGGCGGTCACGCCGAGCCTGGCCGCCATGGCCTCCAGCGCCCGCGCCAGGCGCAGGTTGCGCTCGAGGTTCTCGCCGTCGAAGCGCGGGTGCTGCGTGCGCATGTCGAGCGGGTCTGCGATGTCGCTGCTCGAGCGGATGCTGCCGGTCAGGAAGCCGCGTCCCAGCGGCGAGTAGGGCACGAAGCCGATCCCCAGCGCGCGACAGGCCGGGAGCACGGTGTCCTCGACGTTGCGTTCCCACAGCGAGTACTCGGACTGCAGGGCGCTGATCGGGTGCACGGCGTGGGCCTTGGCAAGCGTGCCCGGTCCCGCCTCGGACAGGCCCAGGTAACGCACCTTGCCCTCGCGCACGAGGTCGGCCATCGCCCCGACCGTCTCTTCGATCGGCACGTTCACGTCCACCCGGTGCTGGTAGAACAGGTCGATGTAGTCGGTGCCCAGGCGCTCCAGCGATGCCTCGCAGGCCCGGCGCACGTTGGCCGGGCTGCCGTCGATGCCCTCGATCTTGCCCGTCGCGCCGATCCGGAAGCCGAACTTGCTGGCGAGGACGACCTCGTGCCGGCGCTTGCCCAGCGCGCGGGCCAGCAGGCGTTCGTTGTCGTAGGGACCGTAAACCTCGGCGGTGTCGAAGAAATCGACCCCGGCGCCCAGCGCGGCATGGATCGTTGCAATGGACTCCGCGTCGTCGCGCGCGCCGTAGGCCCAGCTCATGCCCATGCAGCCGAGTCCGAGCGTCGACACCTCGAGTCCCTGCCGGCCGAGCTTGCGTTTTTCCATGTCGCCTCCGTGAGTGCGCCGAAGCCTAGCATGGCTGCTGCTCGCGGCCACGGGCCGCCCGCCGCATACTCCTGCCATGATCTGGGAAGTCCTGTTCGCCTGGCTGCACCTGCTCGCGGTGGGCCTGACCGCCGGCCTGCTGCTGACCCAGCACTGGCTGCTGCGCCGTCCGGTCGACCGGGCGCAGGCCCGGCTGCTGGGGGTCGTCGATCTCGGCTACTACCTGGCGGCCATGGGGGCGCTGGCGACGGGCCTGGCCCGGGCGCTGAACTTCGGCAACGGCGTCGGCTACTACGCGGCGAACGCCCTGTTCTGGACCAAGATGGGCGTGTTCGC
>JADZCS010000136.1 GCA_020851435.1 Gammaproteobacteria bacterium
AGCTGTTCGCGCACATGGCGAGCCGCGGCATCGGTTTCGAGGTCATGGACACCGGCGCGGCGTGCCGCACCTACAACGTGCTCGTCAACGAGTACCGCAAGGTTGTGCTGGCGGTCCTGATCGCGCGCGAGTGACGGTTGCGACAACGGTATCGCCTGGGTCGGAGGTGCCACTGTCTGCGCGCCAGGTGCACCCGGTATGCCTGACCCTCCACGGCCGCGAAGCGCGACCTGATTGTCCCGGGCCCTGCATACCGCGCGCGCCTGGCACGCCGGCCCTGCCGTCGCCGATCGCGAATCCGCTGACGCAGCCGCCGCATCGACGGACGAACCGCCAAGCCAGCGCTGCGGCAGCACGGTAGGGTCGATCCGTAGCAATCAGACGCGCGTCCGCGCGTCGCGGAGGATCGACCCTACCGGGATGCCACAGCGCGACTTAGCGGGCTCTTAACGCCGAGGCAACTGCGTCAGCGGATCCACGGGCCTACCGTTGGCGCGAATCTCGAAGTACAGCATCGGCTGCTGCCCCGGACCGAGGCCCATGTTGGCGATGACCTGGCCAGCCTTGACCTCGTCGCCCTCCTTCACCAGCACGCGCTCGTTGTGCCCGTAGGCGGACAACCACGAGGCGCCGTGCTTGACGATCACCAGCTGGCCGTAGGCGCGCAGGCCGGCGCCGGTGTAGACGACTCTGCCGTCCGCTGCCGCAAGCACGGGCATGCCGGATTCGCCATCGATGCGCAGGCCCACGCCGCCGGAGGGCTGGCGCACGGGGCCGGCAACCTTCCCCTTCCTGACTGGCCAGGCCCAGGCGGGAGGCGGACTGATCGGTGGCTCTGGCGCCCTGGACGCCGCTGGCGGCCGTGACGTCGCAGGTGGCTTGGCTGCCGCCGCGCGGCCTCCGGGCGGCGGCGTCAGCCGCAGGCGCTGGCCGACGGCGATGCCGTAGTCGCGCCCGATGCCGTTCCAGCGCGCGACTTCGCGATAGTCGAGCCCATGGCGCCAGGCGATGGAATAGAGGGTATCGCCGGCGCGAACGGTGTAGTACGCGGGCGTGTCAGGACGGGTGCGGGAATCGCCGCCGCAGGCCGACAGCAGCGCGAAACACATCAGCAGGCACAGCGCGACGGCCCGGCGCGGCGCGGCGGCCAAGGTCACGTCAGGCGACGCCGCTCACGAGCGGCACGAAGCTCACGAAGCCGATGCGCTCGCGTACGTATTCCTTGCCGCGCCGGGTCACGCGCAGCAGTTCCTGGCTGCCATCGGGCCCGACCGGCAGCACCAGCCGGCCGTTCTCGGCGAGCTGCTCGAGCAGCGCCTTGGGAATGACCTCAGGGGCTGCCGTCACGATGATGGCATCGAACGGCGCCTCCTCGGGCCAGCCGGCATAGCCGTCGCCGTGACGGAACGAGACGTTGTCGATGCCCATCGTCGCGAGACGCTCACGGGCCTTGTCGAGCAGCGGCGCCAGGCGCTCGATGGTGTAGACGTGCCCGACCAGCGGCGCGAGCACAGCGGTCTGGTAGCCACAGCCGGTGCCGATCTCGAGGACGCGCTTCGGCGCGCCGATGGTAGCGGCCTCGGTCATGCGCGCCACGACATAGGGCTGGGAAATGGTCTGGCCCAGGCCGATAGGCAGCGCCGTGTCCTCGTAGGCACGCGTCGACAGCGCTTCGTCCATGAACAGGTGCCGCGGCACGTTGCGGATGCGATCGAGCACGCGCGCGTCGCGGATGCCCTGATCCTTGAGGCGCTGGATCAGGCGTTCGCGCGTGCGCAGCGACGTCATGCCGATGCCGTGCTGCGGCGTCATCCGCCGCCCCGCAACCAGTCTTCGATGCCGGGCACGGAGGCGTGGCGCGTCAGGTCGATCTGCAGCGGCGTGACCGACACGTAGCGGTTGGCGATCGCGTGGAAGTCCGTGCCCGGGCCGGCGTCCTGCTCGGGACCGGCCGGGCCGATCCAGTAGATCGTGCGGCCGCGCGGGTCCTGCTGCTTCACCGCCCGCTCGGCGCGGTGACGGCAACCCAGGCGCGTCGCCTGCATTCCCGCGAGCTCCTCGTAAGGGACGTCGGGCACGTTCACGTTGAGGATCATCGAGTGATGCAGCGGCTCGGCGAGCACCCGCTCGACCAGTTCGCGCGCGACGCGACCGGCGGTCTCGAAATGCCGGCCGGAATCGTGTTCGCAGACCAGCGACACCGCGATGGTGGGCAGGCCGAGGTAGCGGCCCTCGATGGCCGCCGCCACGGTGCCCGAGTAGAGCACGTCGTCGCCGAGGTTCGCGCCGTGGTTGATGCCCGAGACCGCCATGTCGAACTCGTGCTCGAACAGCCCGGTGATCGCGAGGTGCACGCAGTCGGTCGGCGTGCCGTTGATGACGTAGTAGACGTCGTCGCCGGTGTGCTGGACGCGCAGGGGCATGTCCAGCGTGAGCGAGTTGCTCGCGCCGCTGCGGTTCCGGTCGGGGGCCACCACCGTCAGCGGGGCCACTCCGGTCAGTGCGTCCTTGAGGCAGCGCAGCCCTGTGGCGCGGTACCCATCGTCGTTGGCTAGAAGGATTTTCACGGCCGTAAATTCTGCCCGGGTCGTGTAGCGGGCTTCGCACTACTATACTCGAAACGACAGGCTCACTGACAGGCTCATGATGACAGGCGACGACGACCGCAGGCTGTTCGAGGAGGCGGTGCGCGATGCCCGCCCGCTCCGGCACGAGCCGCGCGTGGTCAGCCGCCGCCGGCCCGCGCCGCGGGCGGCCTTCCGGCGCGCGGACGAACTCGCCGTGCTGGACGATTCGCTGGCCTTCGACCCGCTCGACCTGGGGGTGGAAAGCGGCGAGGAACTCGTGTTCCGCCATGCGCAGGTCGCCGACTCGGTCCTCAAGCGCCTGCGACGCGGGCACTTCGCGGTGGGCGACGAGCTCGACCTGCACGGCCTGACCGCCGCCCAGGCCAGGGACGAGGTCCGCGACTTCATCGCCCGCGCAACCGCGCGACGGCTGCCCTGCGTGCGCATCGTCCACGGCAAGGGCCGCGGCTCTGGCCCGCGCGGGCCGGTGCTCAAGAAGTCGGTGAACCTGTGGTTGCGCAAGAACGACGCCGTACTGGCGTTCGCCTCGGCGCGGCCGGCCGACGGCGGCACCGGCGCGCTGTACGTGCTGCTGCGCCCCTAGCGCCCCTCACCACTCCGAGCGATGCGGCAGGAGCCCGCGCAGCTCGTCGGCCGTGAGGTCGCGCCACTGGCCGGGCTTAAGGTCACCCAGGTCCAGGTTGACGATGCGCACGCGCTGCAGGCGCCGCACGGTATAGCCGAAGTGCTCGCACATCCGGCGGATCTGTCGGTTCAGCCCCTGCGTGAGCACGATCCGGAACATGTTGCGGCCGGCCTGGTGGACACGGCAGGGCTTCGTCACCGTGCCGAGCATCGGCACGCCTGCCGCCATA
>JADZCS010000137.1 GCA_020851435.1 Gammaproteobacteria bacterium
AGCAGGCGGGCTATGAAGCGGAGGCGTTCATCCATTGGCTTACACTCGTTCCAGGGCATCGGGGTGCTCCCCAAATGCCGTATTGTGTAAACCATGTGCTCGGAATCTTCCGTAAGCTATCTCTCGATAAGCTCACCCACGAAAAATATAGAGTTTCTGCCCGAGCCCGGGCGGATGGCGCGCGCCTGTGCGATGGCGGCGGGTGACCATCGGACTTTTGGGATGGTGGGTGGTTTGCCGGGTGCCAGTCCGGCCCTAGGTTGCGCCTGGACACAAGTGAGCACGCGGTTGAATCGTAGGTCTCCGCCCGTCACGACCCTCCAAGTGCATTTAGAAACGCGCTGCCGACGAATCGCTGTTCGAATTTTCGCTTTGTTGTGCCGACGTCCCCCCGCCTTCAGTAGCGTAGGGCTTTAGAGTCTTCCGGCATTGTAATGATCTTCCCGGCCAACGTCTTCGCGTACTGAGCAGGCGTCAGCCCACACAGCGATTTCTTTGGCCGCTCATCGTTGTATTCACGGCGCCATGCTTCGATCAGCGAGCGGGCGTGTAGCAAGCTTGTGAACCAGTGCTCGTTCAGACATTCATCGCGCAGCCGTCCGTTGAACGATTCCACGTATGCATTCTGGTTCGGCTTTCCGGGCTCAATGAGCAGCAGAGCAATCCCGTGACGGTGGGCCCAGGTCAGCATGGCCCTTCCGGTGAACTCCTTGCCGTTGTCCGACCGGATGATCGATGGCTTGCCGCGCTGCGAGCAGATGCCGTCCAGGATCCGCGTTAGATGGTCGCCACCAATCGTGTGCTCCGGGACAATCGCAACGGCCTCGTGCGTCGCATCGTCGACAACTACGAGGCACTTGAGCGTGCGCCCGGAAGCCACTTGATCGAACACAAAATCCATCGACCAAACCTCGTTCGCGCTGCCAGGCCGCACCAGCGGTTGCCGTTCGGAAGCCGGGATCTTCTTGCGCCGCCGACGCCGGATATGCAGCTTTTCGAGCGCGTACCGCCGCTCAGCGCGCTTGTAGTTGACGATCTCGCCAGCCTGCCGGAGCTTCAGGTGGATCATCCCAACCCCATATCGCCGATGGCGCTGCGCCAGAGCCACTATGCGAGCCCGTAGAGCCTCGTTCCGGTCCGGCTTCGGCTGATACCGCAGCGAGCTTGCGCTCATGCCCACGATCGCCAGGCTTCGTCGTTCCGTCAGTCCTCGCGTTCGCATCCACCGCACCAGCTCGCGACGCGCCGGGGCGGTTACCACTTTTTCGAAGCGCCTCGCGGGTCACTTCGATCTCCAGCAGCGACTCCGCCAGCAGCTTCTTCAGCCGGGCGTTCTCAGCCTCGAGCGCCTTGAGCCGCTTCACGTCCGCGACATCCATGCCGCCGTACTTGCTTCGCCACAGATAGAAGCTCGCCTCGGAAAAGCCGTGCCTGCGACACAGCTCCTTCAGCGCAATCCCTTTATCCGCCTCCCGCAGGAACCCAATGATCTGTTCCTCGGTATACCGCTTCTTCACGTCCAACCTCCTGGCCGGGGTTAGACTCTAAACCGTTCGGCTACTCAAAGGCGGGGGGACGTCGCACCCTTGCGTTTTGCGTTGCACAGAGTCCGTATTGTCATGTGGTATCGACGCACCCACAATGCGCCGCATGAAACGGCAGGCCGCGTCAGCCTTGGTTGCGATCTTTTTGATGGTCAGCCAAGCGGCGCAGGCTCTCGTCGCGGCTGCCGCGCCCTGCGTCGAGGATTTCGCCGGTTCGGCTGCACTTCTGGACGCCAGGTACGGGCACGACGATGCGGCGCCAGCGGTCGTTTTACCATCCGGTCAAGACGTGCCCGAGCACTGCCTCTTCTGCACATCCGGTACGTGCCGGTCAGCACCGTCGCCGGCGATGGTCACACGGTTTGACGCTCCCCCCTACACGCCTCCGGAGTCGCTGTGGCTCGCGGAGCCGGTGGCCAAGCGCTTCGTGTCGCCACTGTTCGAGCGCCTCAGACCACCCGATTGAGCCGGCCTTCTTCTGCACGGGACGCAGGCACGATGCCTCGCGTCATGTCGGCTCTTGTTTGCGGCGGAGGACCTCCCATGAATGCTTCCAGGACTTTGATTGTCACCATGGCCACGATGCTCGCCACCACGGCCTGCGGCGGCGGCGGGGGCGACACGAGCCCAGCGCCCGGTAACACCGCTGGTACGCCAGTCTCGGCAAAGACGACGCCCGGCGTGTGGCAAGGGACCGTGACCTCTCCGACGACCGGCCAGTCGAGCGTTGTGGGTCTGACGAGTGGCTCGGGCCACAGCGTCTGGATGACGACCGACGGTCGCGTCTGGACCGGCCAGATGCCAATGAGTGGCACTCAGTTCAACGCCACGATGGCCGGGTACATGTATCCGGGCAGCCGGTTCCCCGACGGCAGCACCTACGGCACGTGGTCGATGATGGGGAACTACGCGAACGGCATATGGAGCGGTCAGTTCAACGGCGCGGGCGACAACACCACGTTCAGCTTCTCGATGCACCCGGCGTACAACCGACCGGCTTCGCTCGATCTGCTCGCGGGCACGTACACGCGCACCACCTCGATCGGTTACACGATGACGCTGTCGTTTACGCAGGCTGGCCAGCTCACCGGCAGCGACTCCCGTGGCTGCGTCTTCAACGGCAACGTTACGGTCCCGGACCAGACCCATAACCTCTATCAGATCGCCGCGACCGTCACCTCGTGCGGCATTCTGGATGGTAGCTATCAGGGCCAAGGCACACTGGCGGATGCAACCGCCATGCAAAGCTGGATGTCCAACATGGGTTGCTTCCAGTACGGCGCCGGCGGCTGGAGTGGCGGCATGATGGGCGGAGGGATGATGGGCGGTGGCATGGGAGGTTGGTGGCCGAACCAGGGTTCCAACACGGTCCCGAGCGGCACCGGCAACCTGTTCATGTTCGCGATGACCAGCGGTCAGCACGCGATCATGGACGCGCTGGCACGCTGATCGGCGAGGGCTGCTTGCCTCAAGACTCGTTCACCCGGGAGTCACTCGCACGTGGATCCCGGCATGTACCAGTCGCAGATGCAGGGACACATGCAACGCATGCCCGGCATGGGCTGAACGTGTGCGCCAAACTCGGCCGCGTCGTTACCCGCTCGTGATTCGCCAGGTGCCAAGCTCGCCGCCGACATGCCGCCGTATTGGATTCTCGGCGCCCGCGATCCGTCATTCGCCCATCAGGCACTGCAGATCGAGGACAAGCTGGGAGTTCTCCTGATTGGCAATGTCATCGTCGGCTTGCCAGCGTGATCGAGGACGTCGTATCCCAACCGCGGCGATGAGCGTCGCGGCACGAACGCCCCAGTGCATGCGGGGCCAGGCAGTTCCGCAGATGGCGGCGTGAAGCTGCAGAGTCCCCAGGTGCTCGACGAACTAACACGTCAGCGCGCTCGCGAGCCGCGCGGCGGATCGCCTGGGTGCCGCGGTTCATGCGCTGGCGGACCACACCCTTGAATAGCCAGCGCCTGACGCCGTTCAGGTTCACGCCGCGCCCGGCATAGAACCCATCCTCGTTGCGCACGAGGGTATAGATCGCACCGATGCGCTCCCGCGGACGCAGTCCGGTCCAACCGCGTCCCGCGCCAAATGCCCGCAAGGACTGCAACCAATGATCGAGCATGGGCGTCGCGGCCAACAGTGTGCGGCCATCGATGGCTACAGTTTCGGGGCCCGACGAGCTCAGCGTCAAGGCTTGGCGTCGACCGTTGGCGCTCCCCGCAGCAGCCGCAATCCGTTGCCCACGACCAGCAGGCTCGCGCCCATGTCGGCGAACACCGCCATCCACATCGTCGCGTGGCCGATGAAGGTGAGTCCCAGGAACACCGCCTTGATGCCGAGCGCCAAGGCGATGTTCTGCTTGAGGATCGCGCCCGTCCGGCGGGAGAGCCTCACGAATGTGGGCACCTTGCACAAGTCATCGTCCATCAGCGCGACGTCGGCGGTCTCGATGGCCGTGTCAGTGCCGGCCGCGCCCATGGCGAACCCGATGTCCGCACGTGCCAGCGCCGGGGCATCGTTGATGCCGTCGCCGACCATGCCGGTCACGCCCTCGCGCGCGAGCTGTTCGATTTCGCGCAGCTTGTCCTCCGGCAGCAGATTTCCCTGCACCCGATCGATGCCGGCCACGGCGGCAATGGCCGCCGCCGTATGCGGGTTGTCACCGGTCAGCATTGTCGTCCGCACGCCCAGTTCATGCAGTTCGGCGATGGCTTGGCGGCTCCCGTCCCGGATGGTGTCCGCCACCGCGAACAGCGCCCGCACACCAGTTGAATTGACCAGCATGACCACGCTCTTGCCCTGACCCTCCAGTGCGGCCAGACGCGCTTCGAGATCCGGACCGCACACCCCGAGTTCCTCAACCAGGCGATGGTTGCCCAGATGGAACGTCGTAGCACCGATGCGGCCCAATACGCCGCGGCCCGGTAATGCTTCGAATCCGGTGACATCACGCGGCACGATCCCGTCAGCGTGGGCGGCGAGGGCAACTGCCCTGGACACCGGATGGTCGGATCGTGCCGCGAGACTGGCGGCCAGCACCCTGGACTCCTCCGGAGAGGCATCACCCCACGCGAGGAAGTCGGTCTGCACCGGCCGGCCATGCGTGATCGTCCCCGTCTTGTCGAGCGCCAGCCATTGCAGCTTGCGACCTTTCTCCAGGTAGACGCCGCCCTTGATGAGGATGCCGTGTCGCGCGGCGGCGGCGAGGCCGCTGACGATCGTGACCGGAGTCGAGATGACCAGGGCGCACGGACACGCAATGACCAGCAGCACCAGTGCCGTGTAGATGGACGGCAGCCAGGCGGCGGCGAACACCAGCGGCGGCACGGCCGCGACCGCGATCGCCAGCACGAAGACAGTCGGCGTATACCAGCGTGCAAACTCGTCGACGAAGCGCTGGGTGGGGGCGCGACTGCCCTGCGCGGACTCGACGGCATGAATGATGCGGGCCAGCGTCGACTGAGTGGCAATGGCCGTAACTGCGTATTCGAACGAGCTGCTTTCGTTTATGGCGCCCGCGAAAACCGCGTCACCCTCCGCTTTCTCGATCGGCAGGCTCTCACCCGTGATCGGCGCCTGGTTGACCGTCGAGCGACCCTCCAGGATCTTGCCATCGAGCGCAATGCGCTCGCCAGGCTTGACGCGTACGCGGCTGCCGACTGGCACGGCACCCGCATCGACCTCTGCCCAGCGGCCGTCCGGTTGCTGCACGGTCGCGCGCTCCGGCGCGAGATCCAGCAACCCACGAATCGCTTTGCGCGCGCGGTCCAGCGACCTCGCTTCGATGACCTCCGCGAGCGCGAACAGCACCATCACCATCGCGGCTTCCGGCCAATGCCCGATGGCCATCGCGCCCGTGACCGCGATCGACATGAGCGCATTCATGTTCAGGTTGCGGTTGCGCAGCGCGATCCAACCCTTCCGGTAGGTCGTCAGGCCGCCCGTCGCAATGGCGACAATCGACAACGCGATGACCACCCAATGATTGCCGCCGTTGAGCCAGTACACGAGCTCCGCGAGCAGGGCGGCGACACCCGAGATCGCCAGCGGCCACCAGTTCGTCGCCTGGCCTGCCGCGACCTTTGCGGGTACCGACTCTGCGCGGACCGACGGCCCGTCAATTTGCGTGGCTCGCATGTCGATGGCCGCCAGCGCCTGCTCGATCGGCGCCAGCGATGGCAAGGTGTGTTCCACCGTCAGCACGCGTTGCAGCAGGTTGAACCCAAGACCCGCGACACCCTCGATGGCTCCGAGCTTTTGCCGGATCAGGGCCTCCTCGGCCGGGCAATCCATGTTCTCGATACGGTAGATGGCCGTCGTGGCAGCGGGGCCTGCCAACGTCTGTGCGGTCGGCCTCGTCGTCGAAGCATCGCAGCCGCATTCCCTGGAATTACACGCACCCATAATCTGCCGTCATCCTGTTCGTTGGATCGATGAATGCACTAATCGGCGCGCTGCAACTCCTCGTTGACGAGGTTCAGCAACTGTTGTTCGCCAAAGCTCGGCAATGGCCGACCGTTCACGAAGTACTCGGGCGTCGCGGTCACTTTCATCGCGATGGCGTCATTGCGATCCTGCTCCATGCGTTGAGTCACCTCGGAAGCATTCATGTCGGCCAACAGCTGCTCGCGATTGAGACCCAGCCCGGCGATCGCCTGCATGACCAGCTCGGGCTGGGCCGTGTGATTCGGGGCCCACTGCGCTTGCGACGCGAGCACAGCTTCCAGTGTCTGCCAATACTGATCCTGCTTGCGACTGGCCTCCAGCACTCGCACGACGTAGTCCGATCCACTGTGGAAGGCGATGTGGCGGACGGAAAGTCGGATCTTGTCAGGATTCTCGGCCAACCACTGTTTCACCGTCGGAAAGAACTGGGCGCAGGTTTCGCAGGCCGGATCGAGGAACTCGACGATATGCACCTTGGCGTCCGCGGGGCCCAGCGTCGGGGAATGCGCGCTCGTGAGCGCCGCGCTGCGGGCAGTGGCGCCCGCGTCCGATGAGCTGTTACCGCCACCGCGGTACACAAGCGTCGCCATCGCCACAGCGACCAGCAGCATGGCCGCCAGCCCGATCAAGATTCCCCGACGGCCGGATCCGCTTGGCTGGCGCGAATCACTCGAGTGCGGGTTCTGGGAGTCCGGGGTGGGCTGGTTTCTCTTCGACTTGCGGCTCATGGTGACCTCCGTGGGTAAAGACGATCAATGATCACGCCAGTGAGGGCGACCGCAGTCCTGCACGCCGCAGTCGTGCGATTCCACCTGCAGCGTGGAATGCGCGATACCGAGCAGCAGCAGGCCGATGCTGCTGGAAACGGGGTCAAGATCCCAAGTGTCGCGGAACTCGAAGAGATCACCCGCTATCTCTCCGAGCACAGCGCGGAGCCTCAATCAAGTCGTTGACCAGGGCAGGCAGTGGGCATCGACTGCATCCGTGACCAGGTGTCTTGAAAGCGCAGCATGCCTGCCGCGTCTGACCGAACGAATTCTGAAGGCAAGTAGACCCCGAACGCTGCCTCACCCGCCGAATCGTAGAAGATCACGCCGTGATCATCGCCACTTCGACCAGGTAGCTTGACCGCATAGATCGCACTGACGAGGTCCGGCCGCAAGTGACCGGAAAGGCCATGCCCCTCCTGTGCGAGGTTGAAGTACTTGCTGACCTTCGACGGCTCGCCGGCGTGAATTGGTCCGTGAACCTCCAGCACGTGACCGCCGCTACGGATGGTCACGACGGCATCCGGCCAGGTCTGGAGCTGGGCCCAGACTGCTTGAAACTGCGAACCCGGGACACCCACTGCGCGCGCTTGCGGCAGGCCACTGACAATCGCCGATTCGCTGACCCGAAGTTCCTGACGCAGAGTGTCGACGAGATTCCGTTCGGGTGTCCTGAATCGTTCCTGAATCACCTTGGTCTGCTCCGGGTCTGCGCAAAGCGCAGACACAGGGCCCTTCGCCCACGCGGCTGAGTGACAGGAAGCTACGCTCAATGCTGCGAGCACCGCGCGAGTGGGCCACGATGATGACGGCTTACGCATTCTCAAATTCTCCCTGAGTCATTTCCGCCTCCCATGTCAGCTTCCATCGATCGGGTACACGTGGTCGATGCTCGACACAAACAACCAGCCCGAGGTCGCCTGGCCGGTCTCGCCGTTGCGCTGGATCAGACCCACGACGACAGGCAACTCGTCGTCCGCGCAGTACACCTCGAGCTGGATCTGCTGGGTGATGAGTTCCCCCAGCTCGACCGAGTAAGTCTGCTCGCGGGCGTCCAGTGCCTGCAGCAGGCCCTGCGCATGGAGCACGCTGAAGCGGCGGTGACCGGCCGCCGCCAGCGCGTGAACGACTTCGCCGATGCGGTTCGGGTGGAGCAGGGCAGTGATGCGCTTCATGGTGAGGTCTCCTCAGTCGATGCGGAGGCACGCGATTCCAGCCATTCGTACAGCACCGGCAGCAGTACAAGGGTGAGCAGGGTCGAGCTCAGCAGGCCACCCACGACGACAGTTGCCAGCGGCCGCTGCGTCTCAGCGCCGACGCCCGAGGACAGCAGCATCGGCACCAGGCCGAGGATGGCGACACTCGCAGTCATCAGCACCGGCCGCAGCCGCAGGGCGGTGCCTTCAGTGACAGCCTCACGGACACTGCGTCCCTTGCCACGCAACTCGTTCAGGAAGCTCACCAGTACAATGCCGTTCAGCATGGCCACACCGAATACGGCAATGAAGCCGATGGCCGACGGGACAGACAGGTACTGCCCAGTGATAAACAGTGCAAGGATGCCGCCCAGCGTCGCGAACGGCACATTGGCGAGGATCAGGGCCGCGTACTTCACGGAATTAAAGGCGGTGTAGAGCAACAGGAAGATGAAGAAGATGGTGACCGGCACGATCACCGCGAGCTTGGTCAGCGCGCGCTGCTGATTCTCGAACGCCCCACCCCACTCGATCCAGTAGCCCGGCGGCAACTTCACCGACGCATCAATGGCCGCGCCCGCCTCCTTCACGAAGCCGTCCACGTCGCGCCCGCGCACGTCCATCTGGATCACCGCGTAGCGCTGAAGTTGCTCGCGACGCACGAACGAGTAACCCTCGGCGATGCTGACGTCTGCGACCTCGGACAGCGGCAACACCGCACCGGTCGCGGTGCGCAGCGGAATGCGGCGCAGATCCTCGACCGAGGCCCGCGTGGCGTCATCGAGCCGCACGGCGATGTCGAAGCGCTTCACGCCGTCAAGCAAGACGCTCACCGGCTCGCCGCCGAGGCCGTTGCGGACTACGGTCAGGACCTCCTCGGCGTTCATGCCGTGCCGGGCCAGCTCCGCTCGATTGACCACGATGCGGATCTGCGGCTTGCCGACGTTGGCCTCGAGCGACAGATCCGCCACACCCGGCACTTTGGCGAGTGCATCCTTCAGCTGGCCGCTCAGCTGATCGAGCTCGCCCAGATCCTCGCCGTAAAGCTTCAGCGCAAGCGTCGCCCGCACCCCGGAAATCAGTTCCTCGACCCGCATCTGGATCGGCTGGGTGTAGCTTGGCACCGTGGTGGGAACGACTTCCTCGAGGGTCTCCTGCATGAGTTCCTCGAGATCCTTGATCGAGCGCCCCGTGTCCCAACTCTCGGGATCCTTGAGTGCAGTGTAGATCTCCATGTAATTCACGTCTGCCGTCTCGCCCTTCTCGGCGCGTCCGATCATGGCGACGGTGGTCTCGACCTCAGGAAACCGCTTGAACGCCTCGGCGATCGTCTTCGATACGGCGATCGATTCGTCGAGCGAGGTCGACGGAATCGAAGTGACGCGCCACATGATCGACCCTTCCTGCAGCTGTGGCATGAACTCCTTGCCGAGGAACGGAAAGAGCAAGAGGCTTCCCGTCAGCGCCAAGACGGCGATGCCTAGCACACGCCGCTTGCGCTCGAGGGCCCATTCGAGGATTGGGCGATAGCGGGCTTTGAGCCAGGCCACGAAACGCGTGTCCTTCTCGGCCTTCGGCTTCAGGATCAGCGAGGCCAGCACAGGGATCAGCGTGAGCGACAGGACCAGCGAGCCCGCCATCGCAAACGCGATGGTGAACGCCATCGGCTTGAAGAGCTTCCCTTCGAGGCCTTCGAGCGCGAACAGCGGCAGAAACACCACGATGATGATGCCGATCGCAAAGGCGATCGGATTCGCGACTTCCTTTGCCGCAGTCAGCACAGCCGAGGTGCGGTTGACCCGTTCGCCGTGCGCCTGCCGTTCGGCCATAAGGCGGAAAGCGTTCTCTACCATCACGACCGCGCCGTCCACCATCATGCCGATGCCGATGGCGAGTCCGGCGAGCGACATCAGGTTGGCGGAAAGACCGAACTGCTGCATCCCGATGAACGCGATCAGCATGGCAAGCGGCAAGGCGACGATGACGACCAGCGCCGAGCGCAGTTCACCCAGGAACAGGAACAGCACCACTGCCACCAGGATCGAGCCCTCCACCAGCGCGGCAGTGGCGGTGCCGACGGCCTTGTTGACGAGGTCGGTACGCTGGTAAATAGGCTTCAGGACTACGCCCTCCGGCAGCGCCGCGCTGACCGTGGCGAGCTTGGCGGACACCGCGTCCACGACGTTTTTGGCATTTTCGCCAATGCGCGCGAGCGCCATGCCGAGGACTACCTCTTCGCCATCCCGGGTCACGGCGCCAAAGCGCGGCGCCGGGGCCTCGACGACGGTCGCCACGTCGCGCAGGTACACCGGCACTCCGTGCTCGGCCTTGAGCACGATCGCACCGATGTCCTGCGCGGACTGTAGCAGGCCGAGGCCGCGCACCAGGTACTGCTCGCGACCGACGTCCATGACGTTGCCGCCCACCTGGCCATTATTGGCGGGAATGGCGTTCAACACGTCGCTGAAGCCGAGGCCGCGGGCGTACAGGCGCTGCGGATCGATACGCACCTGGTACTGCCGTTCGCCACCACCCCATGAGGTGACGTCGTCGACCCCCGGAGCGGTGCGCAGCATCAGCCGAACCAGCCAGTCCTGGGTCGTTCGCAGGTCCATGTCGCTCACCTGCTCGCGGCCGACGCCTGGGGCGCGCTCGACCGTGTACCAAAGCACCTGACCCAGGCCTGATGCATTTGGCCCCATGCTCGGCTTGCCGTAGCCTTCAGGCAGGCGATCACCGACTTCCTGCAAGCGCTCGTTGGTGAGCTGGCGAGCGAAGTAGATGTCCATGTCGTCTTCGAAATAGACGGAGACGAAGGACAACCCGAACAGGCTGACCGAGCGGATCTCCTGGACCTTCGGCAATCCGGCCATGGCGGACTCGACGGGGAAGGTAAGCAGCTGCTCGACGTCCTCGGCGGCGAGACCCGGCGATTCGGTGTATATGCTCACCTGCACCGGCGTCACGTCCGGAAAGGCGTCGATGGGCACCGTGCGGACAGCCTGTAACCCGAGGAACGCGATGACGGCAAAGGCGATCAGGACCAGCACTTTGTAGCGCAGTGAAAGTTCTACGAGATGATTCAGCATGACGGTATGCCCGAGCTCCGGACTTGCAGCTCAGTGTCCATGACCTTCTCCGAGTTGTGCCTTCAGCATCCTCGCCTTGAGCGCGTACGTGCCAGCGACGACGACACGGTCGCCGGGTGCCACGCCCGTCGCCAGGATGGTGTGGTCACCCACCACCGCGCCGGCCTTGATCGGGATTGGCTCGAACTCGCCCAAGGCCTTTTCACGGAACACCACCGTCTGGCCCTGCAGCTGCACGATGGCCTCGGTGGGCACGGCGAGCTGGTCGATGCCGGATCCATCGACCGAGAGGCTGACCTCGACAAAGTCCCCCGCGTGGAGCAGGTCACCGTCGTTCGGCACTTCGACACGGACGTGGGCATTACGTGTGACCTCGGCCGTGCGGTGCGCACTCTGCACGACGCGGCCCGGCAGGCGGACACCGGCGGCCACGACGGTAGCGTCCTTGCCGACGACGACACGGCGCGCAATCTCGGCGGGTAGCGTGGCGTCGACCCAGACGGTGGACTCGTCGACGAGGCGAAACAGGGTAAAGCCAGGCTCAATGCGCTGCCCGATCACAAAGTCATCTTCGGTGAGGCGACCGGCATGCGGGGCAAACAATGTGTATTCGCCATTGGCGGACCCGGAAACGCTCGCCGCGATGCCATAGGCCCGGGCCTTGGCCCGCGCCTGCTCCACGGCAACGGCCGCCTCGGTGTAGCGGCGACCCGAGACGGCCTCCTTGCCGAGTGACTGAACTCGTTGCCAATCCTGCTCGGCGATCCGCAGTTCACCCTGTGCCTCGGCAACCTCGACGCTCGACAGGGACACGAGCGCCGCACCGGCGGCCACTTCGTCGCCGAGCCGGGCGTGTCGGCGCACCACCAGCGACTGCACGCGCGGCGTGATCAGCGTGACGCCATAGGCGTTGTCGACCACCTCACCCGGCGCCTGAAGCACCTCGCCCAGGCGCATGGGAGCCAGGACTTCGATGCGAAGTCCGGCCGCAGTCTGCTCCTCCGCCGTCATCGTCAGCGGTGCATCGGCTTCATCGCCATGCTCATCGGCGGCATCGCTGTGTTCGTCCGCGGTGGCAGTCGCGGCGGAGGCGTCCGGCGTCCCGGACGGTTCCGTTGTCTTCTGTGAGCAGCCTGACAGTGTGGTCAGCGCCGCGATAAGCGTCAGCGCGGCCACGAGGATGGAGCGATTCATGGGGTCACCTCGGAAACGGGACGATCAAAGCCAACCCACGTGTCGAGTTGGCCGGTCGAATACAGGGTGTCGACGTAGCTGCGCCACAGCCGACCGCGCAGGTCGGCTCCGGCCAGCGCCGTGTCGAGCGTCTGCTTGAGCTGGATCAGGTAGTCGGCGGTACTGACTTCGCCGGCGCGCCACAGCCGCTCGAGGAGATCGGCGCGCGCCGCGACATCGGTGCCCGGACTTCGCGACCAACGCGTCCATGCGTCGCGCACGGCCCCATAGGAACTGATGTTGCGTTCAGCCCGGGCACGCAGTTCCATCTCGACCCGCCGCAGTTCCGCACTTGCGGCGGCGGAGTCTGCCTTGGCCGCCGCGAGTTCCGCGCTGAATCGGTTACGTACGAATAGCGGCACGCTGACCGATACGCCGACCACGCCTTCGGTACCCGCGCCGGTCCCCAGGTCCTTGCGACCGCCATACAGGCTGACCGTGGGATCGGGGCGGCGGTCCCGTTCCGCTATCACGATGCGTGTCGCTGAGCTGGCGGCAATCGCGGCCGCGATGCGCCCCTCGGGTGCGGCCGCAACCTGCCACGACGGGTCAGTCATCCACACGGCAGGCATGCCGAGTTGAGCAATATCAGCGCCACCGGAGGGATTGCCGCCAACAGCACGGTAAGCCTCCGCCGCGCTGGCCGCGTCCGCGAGTAAGGTTGCCTGTTCCGCCTGTGCCTCGTCCCGGGCCAGCAACGCCAGGTCGCGCTCCAGGCTCGAGATGTCGCCCACTGTGAGCTGGCGCTCGGCAAGGTCGGCGAAGCGCTGCATCAGGGCGAGGCGTTCCTCGCCGATGCGCACGCGCTCCCGCGCAACGCCATGCTCCGTCCAGGCCTGCAGCCAGCGCTGTGCAAATCCGCTGCGGCGTAAGGCCGCTTCGGCTTCGGCCACGACCAGATCGGCCTGTCCCGCATTCGTGCGGGCACGCCGCTTACCGGATAGGTCCAGCGTCAGGGCCAAGCCGGCCGTCGCGGTCTCCTCGGGACCTTCGTCGTCGTAGGCCAATTCCAGGTCGGGGTTGTAAAGGGGGCGCGAGCTTGCCGCTGCACGAGCCTCGGCGGCGGCGAGCGCCTGTTCGGTAGCTTCTGCAGCAGGATGCAGAGACCAGGCTTCGCGAAGGGCACTGCGTAGGGCAGCGAGCGGTGAATCCGACGGCGGCAAGGGGGCGCCGACCGCGGTACTCGTGCTGAATACGGCAATCAGTGCACCGGTGCACGCCACCACACGGGCGCGCGCCGAAAGTGAAATCGGCATTGATGGATTCCTCTGAACGACAGGCGGCAGCCCGTCGTGCAATCACACGACGGGACACGGTAATCCGCGGTTCAGAGTATCGGTGGCCGGAGCTCCCGATCGGGTGCAAAGCTGGCCCGAAGCGTTTGACGATGCACCTGCGTTTCCTCGCCAGCCCGCACCGACATGACGCCGATCGACGCGGGCAAAGTGGCCGAGAAATGACACGCGCAGTGCAGGCAGTGTCCAGCTGCTGCGCCGGTCAAAGCTTCGCTGGATGTGCTGTCGTCGCCCACCTGCTCGGCGGCGGCGTGAGCACCGCCCGCCAGAGATTCGGCGATGTCATGTGGCGCGCAGGCCATGCCCATGCCGACCCGCATCAGGCACACCAACAGCAGCAACCCCGCGAGCCACGTGGAGCGGCGCAGGGATTCCAGCCGGAACGGCATTGACGTCACAGTCGACATTGGTGTCAGTCTAACAGCCGACTCGCGACGCTCACAAGCGCAGCTGCCCAATCGCCGCGCGCAGTACGTCATAGGACGTGTGCAGGAACAGCAGGGCAACCAGCGCGCCGATGAGCAGGTCCGGCCAGCCCTGCCCGAGCCATGCGACAGCGCCCGCGGCCGCGGCCGCGGCCGCGATTACACCTGCGTTGCTGAATACGTCGTTGCGCGAGCAGAGCCAGACCGAGCGCAGGTTGATGTCCTGATCCCGGAAACGCATCAGCAGGGAAAAGCAGGTCAGGTTGGCCACCAGCGCGATGGACGCGGCAACGGCCATGATCGGTGCCTCCGGTGTTACGCCAAGGAATGCCTTGCGGCCGACCTCCGCCAGTACTGCGAGGCCGAAGATCGCCTGAATCACACCCTTGACCGTACCGGCACCCGCCCGCCAGCGCAGTGAACGGCCGACGACGAGCAAGCTGAGGGCATAGACGCCGGCATCCCCGAGACTGTCCAGCGAATCCGCTTGCAGGGCCGTGGACCCGGCCCACCATCCCGCGGCGTACTCACCAACGAACAAGGCGGCGTTGATTGCCAGGACGATCCGGAGGACTCGTTGCTGGTCGCGATTTGCAGCTGCTGACAGCAGCTCGGCGGTTTCGCCGCAGCCGCAAGCGGACCTAGACGGAGGGTTCATGGCGGGACATCCTAGACCCTGTAACGGCTACAGGGTCAAGCCATGAAAATCGGCGAAGCGGCGAGAGCCAGTGGCTGCCACATCGAGACGATCCGGTACTACGAGCGGGTGGGTCTCCTGCCGCACCCGGCCAGGACGCCCAGCGGGTATCGCACTTACCGTCAGGAGGAGGTGGATCGGTTGCGATTCATCACGCGAGGGCGCGAACTCGGCTTCAGCCTAGAGGAGATTCGCAGTCTGCTCGCACTGGCCGACGATCCCGCTTTGTCTTGCCGCGACGTCGACCAGTTGGCCCGCCATCACCTTGCCGACATCCAACAACGCGTGCTCGAATTGCGGCGCATTGCTCGCGAACTTGAACGAACAATTGCCAGTTGCGCAGGCGGCAGACGCGGCCAATGTACGATCCTGGGCGCACTACGCCGACGCTCTACTCCGCGTTCGAGAAGCTCACCGATCTGACCTCGCCCCGATCGGCAAAGTGCCTCCGGCAGTCGTCCTGCCGACTGGCTAGATTGCTGTCGGGGTACGTACGGCCTCACGGGTATCGATTGCAGAGGGCAAACTCGCGTGACCTCGCGCAGTTCGGTAAGTTCGGTCGGGCCGTCGGCGGCGCGGTTCGGTTTCCGTTCGGCTCGGATGCCGGTAACCCGTTGACCCGGATCGGGGTTGAGCCGGGTTCGGTTGGGAAGGGTCGGGCCGAGGCTCGGTATAGGGTCGGTCGGCGAGGACGGCCGATGACGCCCGTCAAAAATGCCTGGCGGTTCTTCGGCTTAGGACCGAGTCTCGCGGCTCTCCGTTGTGTTGAAAATTCGCGTAGCGCCAGTCGGCCCAGGCCTCGTACAGGCGCGTTGCGGCTGGCGCCTCTATCCCACTGTTGCCCTGGGCCACGCCGGTCAGCGCGCCGATTGAGTGCCCATTGTTGCGGACCACGCTCGCGTGAAGCGCGAGTCCCTCCACGGCCAGCAGGCGCTCGCCGTCGAGGTCGACCGCGATGGTGAGGTCGTCCAGGTAGCGCTGGCCAGTCGCCACCCCCCCGCGGCGCTGCGCCAGGCCTCGCCGAGATACGTGAAGGAAACCTCGAAAGAACGCGCGTCCGCGCCGGCCTGCAGCGCGCACGAGCTCCCAAGGCAGGCTGTCGCGACGAGGAAGGAACCCCGGATCATCGCCCGCATGAAGGGATTCCCTGCTAGCCCGACGACTGCAGACCCTGCGCAACGCCCGTGATGCTGCCGAGCAGCGCGCGGAACAGTCCGTCGTCCTCGCGGCCGCCCTGGCGCCAGCGGCGCAGCAGGTCCACCTGCATGAGGTGAATGGGATCGAGATAGGGCGAGCGCAGCATCACGGAACGCTGCATGCGCGCCTGGCTGTCGAGCAGGTCGACCTCGCCCTTGAGCCAGGTCACCCAGCGACAGGCCAGGGCATGCTCGCGGGCGATCTCCTCGGCGAAGCCGCGGACGCCGGCCGGCGCGAGTTCGTCGTACAGCGCCGCGATGCCGAGGTCGACTTTTGCGAGTTCCAGCTCGACGTCGTCGATCAGCAGCGAGAAGAACTCCCAGTTCGACCACATCGTGGCCAGCCGCTCGGCGCCGTGCTCGCGCGCTGCCTCGCCGAGCCCGGTGCCGATGCCGAACCAGCCGGGCAGCAGGTGGCGGCTCTGCGTCCACGCGAAGACCCAGGGCACCGCGTGCAGGGACTCCAGGGACATGCGTCCATCGCGGTAGGCCGGTCGCGAACCGATCTGCATGCGCTCGATCACGTCGATCGGCGTGACGGCGCGGAAGTAATCGAAGAATCCCGCCGACTCCAGCACGAGCCCCCGGTAACGCGCGCGGCTCGCGCGCGCGACGGTGCCCATGCACTCGAGGTATCTGCCCTCCTCGGGCCGCCGGATGCCGGCATCCGCCGCGGCCGTGGCGATGGCGAGCTGGTGGAAGGCCTGTTCGAAGGTGCGCATCGCGATCTGCGCGAGGCCGTAGTTGTTGTTGACGCCTTCGCCCTGCTCGGTCACGCGCAGCAGCCGGCGCACCGCCCCCGGCGGCGCGCTGCGCACCAGCGACTCGACGCGGCTGCCGCCGCGGCTGGCCGCGTCGCCGCGGCCATGGAACAGCGCCAGCTCGACCCGCCGCTCGCGGCAGACCTCGATGAGGGCATCCTGGGCCTGGTGCACCGCGAAGCGCGAGGCGGCGAT
>JADZCS010000138.1 GCA_020851435.1 Gammaproteobacteria bacterium
GTGCGCGCCAGGTTTTCGGCGCGCTCGATGTAGCGCGACATCCAGTACAGGTGGTCGGCGGTGCGGCTCAGCATCATGCCTCCAGCACCCAGGTGTCCTTGGTCCCGCCGCCTTGCGACGAGTTGACCACCAGCGACCCCTCGCGCAGGGCCACGCGCGTCAATCCGCCCGGGACGATGCGGACGTCGCGGCCCGAGAGCACGAAGGGTCGCAGGTCGATGTGCCGCGGGGCCAGTCCCTCCTCGACGAAGGTGGGGCAGGTCGAGAGGGCCAGCGTCGGCTGGGCGATGTAGCGTTCGGGATGGGCCTTGATGCGCTGCCGGAAATCCTCGATTTCGGCGTGCGAGGCCTTGGGGCCGATCAGCATGCCGTAACCGCCCGCGCCGTGAACTTCCTTGATCACAAGCTGCTCCAGGTTGGCGAGCGCGTAGGCCAGGTCGTCCGGTCGCCGCAGGATCCAGGTCGGCACGTTGTCGATCAGCGGCTCTTCGTCCAGGTAGAAGCGGATCATGTCCGGCACGTACGGGTAGATGGACTTGTCGTCGGCGACGCCGGTGCCGATGGCGTTGGCGATGGTGACGTGGCCGGCCCGGTAGGCCGCGAGCAATCCCGCCACGCCGAGCATCGAACCCGGCTGGAAGGCCAGCGGATCCAGGAAGTCGTCGTCGATGCGCCGGTAGATCACGTGCACGGGCTGCGGTCCGCGCGTCGTGCGCATGAAGACGTAGCCGTCGCGGACGAACAGGTCCTGGCCCTCGACCAGCTCGATGCCCATCTGCTGCGCCAGGAAGGCATGCTCGAAGTAGGCGCTGTTGTGCGCGCCGGGCGTCAGCAGCGCCACGGTCGGGTCGTTGATGCCGGCGGGCGCGACGCTGCGCAGCATGTCCAGCAGCATGTCCGGGTAGTGATCGATCGGTGAGACCGCGTGGCGCGCGAACAGCTCCGGGAACAGCCGCATCATCATCTTGCGGTCCTCGAGCATGTAGGACACGCCGGATGGAACGCGCAGGTTGTCCTCGAGCACGTAGAACCTGCCGTCGTCGGCGCGCACCACGTCGATGCCGGCGATGTGCGCGTAGATTCCGCCGGGCACGTCGACGCCCTGCATCTCCGGGCGGTACTGCGTGTTGCAGAGCACGGGTTCGGCCGGCACGCGGCCGGCGGCGAGGATGCGCTGCTCGTGGTAGATGTCGGCGGTGAAGGCGTTGAGCGCGCGGACCCGCTGCGTGAGGCCGGCCGCGAGCGCGCGCCATTCGGTGCCGGTGATGATGCGCGGCACGACGTCGAAGGGAATCAGTCGCTCGGTTCCGGACTCCTCGCCATAGACCGCGAAGGTGATGCCGACGCGGTGAAACAGCGAGTCCGCCTCGCTGCGCTTCTGCGCGATGCGTTCGGGCGGCGTTTCGCGCAGCCAGCGCTGGAAGCCCGCATAGTGGGGCCTCACACGGCCTTCCGGCCCCAGCATTTCGTCGAAGACCGGACTTGCCATGGGTCAGCCTGTCATTGCGGGTACGGGATCACAAGCCAGAAGCGTGCCAAGACGGGGTCAGTGCCCAGTGCGTGCAAGTCACTGATTACTGGCCTGGAAACCCTCGACGGTCCTGATGTGCGCGCCGTCGTGCACCATCACGGTGCAGCCGGCGCTGCGATCGCTCGCCCGCGGAGCGCGTCCGGCATAACATGGCTGGCATCGGTTCACACACGGTTGGGCGCATGGACGGCAAGTGGGAATCCTGGCTCGCGCGCTGGCAGTCGGCCGGCCTGATCGACAGCGCGACCGCCGCGGCGATCCGTCGCCACGAGGCGGAACACGCGCCGCCGGCGCAGCACCGGCTCGCGATCTTCGCCTTCGCCTTCGGCGGCATCCTGCTCGGCGCGGGCGTGCTGCTGTTCGTCGCCTCGCACTGGGACGAACTGTCGCCGGCGCTGCGTTTCGGCCTGGTGCTGTCGATGGTTGGCTTCTTCCATGTGGGCGGCGCGCTGGCCGGCACGCGCCAGCCGGCGCTCGCCACCACGTTGCACGCAGTGGGCACGGCAGCGCTGGGGGCCGGCATCTTCCTCGCCGGGCAGATCTTCCACATGGCTGAGCACTGGCCGGCGGCCCTGCTGGTCTGGTCGGTCGGTGCGGCCTTTGCGGTGTACCTGCTGCGCGACTGGCCGCAGGCGCTGTGGGTCGCCGTGCTCGTGCCGGCCTGGCTCACGGGCGAGTGGGGCGCCCGCATCCTGTCCGAGCTTCCGGACCCGCTCGAGGCCAAGGCTGTCGCGGTGTCCTGCGTCACGCTGGTCGTGGCCTACATCGGCGCGACCGGCACGGGCCATGACGCGAACTGGCGCCGCGCCATCGCGGCGCTCGGCGCCATCGCGCTGGTACCGGCGGCCTTCAGCCTGCGTTTCGCAGGCGACTACGTGACCCGGCTTGCGGAAACGGTGCCCATGGAGGCCGTGAACCTGCCGGTCGTGCTCGCAGTGGCCGTGGCCGTGCCGGCACTGGCAGCCTTCGGCCTGCGCGGCAGGCAGGCCTGGCCTGTGGCGATCGCCGCCGCGCTCGCGACATGCCTCGTGATGCTCGATTCGAGCGAGACGTCGATGCGCCTGCTCGGCTACCTGATCTACGCCGCGGGCTCGATCGGCCTGGTGCTGTGGGGACTGCGCGAGCGCGAGCGCCTGCGCATCAACCTCGGCGTGCTCGGCTTCGCGCTGACCGTGCTGAACTTCTATTTCGGCAGCCTGTTCGACATGCTCGGGCGTTCCCTGGGCCTGATCGGCATGGGCGTGCTGTTCATCGGCGGCGGCTGGCTGCTGGAGCGCGCGCGCCGGCAGCTGGTCGGGCGCATCACGGAGGGCGCGCCATGACGCCGCTCGTGCGAGGGCTGCTGATCGGCGCCGTGCAGGTCGCGCTGGTCGCCGGCGTGGGCGGGCAACTGCTCTATGACCGCGCGACGCTGCCGCGCGCGTGGGCCGAGACGGTCGCGGTCGATCCGACGCTGCCGATCCGCGGTCGCTACGTGGAGTTGCGCCTCGCGATCAAGGTCGATGGCGACGCCGCGCTCGCGCAGGGCCGGCCGGGCCATCGCGAAGCCTGGGTGCGGCTGTACGCCGGCGAGGATCGCCTCGCCGGGCGGCTGCAGCAGCCTTACGCGGACGTCCCCGGCGTGTTCAGGATCTCCGAACTCACGACCACCAGCGGCCCGCGGTGGGTACTCGATCCGCCAGTGCTGTACTTCATCCCCGAGCATGCGATCGATCCCTCACGTCCGCTGCCAGAGGGCCAGGAGCTGTGGGCCGAGGTCAGCGTGCCGCACAAGGGGCCGCCGCGGCCGATCCGGCTCGGCATCCGGCGTGAAGGCCGGGTCGAACCGCTCGAAGGACTGGACTGACGCGCTAGCGCCGCGCCTGTCCGCCGCGCACTGCGCTGAGGATGCCGCGCATGATCGCCAGCGGCGTCGGCGGGCAGCCGGGAATCGTCACGTCGACGGGAATCACGTTCGAGATGCGGCCGCAGCTCGCGTAACTCTCGCCGAAGATTCCGCCCGTGCACGCGCACTCGCCGAGCGCGACCACGAGCTTCGGTTCCGGGGTCGCCTCCCAGGTGCGGCGCAGGGCTTCTTCCATGTGCCGCGACACCGGGCCCGTGACCAGCAGCATGTCGGCGTGCCGCGGGCTCGCCACGAACCGGATGCCAAGTCCCTCGAGGTTGTAGTAGGGATTGTTGAGCGCGTGGATCTCCAGCTCGCAGCCGTTGCAGGAGCCGGCGTCGACCTGCCGGATCGCGAGCGCCTGGCCGAGGATGTCCAGGATGTCCTTGTGGA
>JADZCS010000139.1 GCA_020851435.1 Gammaproteobacteria bacterium
CGAGCCGCTTCAGGCCGTAGCTCAGCGGCAGGCCGATGCGGATGTTGCCGCGGGCGATGGCCCGCTCCTGCGCGACGTCCGTCTCGGCGGCATCGAGCAGGTTGAGGATGACCCGGCATTTCTCGAGATAGGCCGTGCCGGCCGAGGTCAGCGCCAGGCGCCGGGTGCTGCGGATCATGAGCTTCGCGCCAAGCTGGGCCTCGAGCGCCGCGACTTGGCGGGTCACCACCGACCGCGCGACGCCCAGCTGCTGGGCGACGGCCGAGAAACTGCCGGTCTCGGCTACGCGCATGAAGATCCGCAGGGCCTGCAATCGATACATTGTTGCTCCCTACGCAACAGAGATAACTTGATTGTCTACTATTTCACTTCCAATGGGGAGCCTAAGCTGCACCCCTACCTCGGAAACGCCATGACCACCCAGACCCAACCCGCCCTGTTCGTCCCCCACGGTGCACCGACCTGCGCGCTGAATCCCGGCGCCGCCGGCGCCGCCCTGGCGCGCTTCGCTGCAGGCCTCGCCCGCCCGCGCGCCATCATCGTGGTCAGCGCGCATTGGGAAACGGAAGGGGCCACCGTCGGCGTGGCAACGCGGCTCGATACCCTCCACGACTTCAGCGGCTTCCCGCGCGAGCTGTATGAGATCCGCTACCCCGCCACGGGTTGCCCGGAGGCGGCGCGCGAAGTGGCGGCCACCATCGCCGCCGCCGGCATACCGGTGGCGCTCGACGCCTCGCGCGGGCTGGACCACGGCGCGTGGGTGCCGCTGCGCCTCATGTTCCCCGATGCCGACGTGGCCGTGATCCCGCTGTCGATCCAGTCCCACCTGGGCACGGCGCAGGCGCTGCGCCTCGGCCGCGCGCTCGAGCCGCTGCGCGCGCAGGGCTTCCTGGTCCTCGCGTCGGGAAACCTCACCCACAGCCTGTCCGACTACTTCAAGGTCGCGCGCAGCGGCGGCGCCACGCCGGCCTACGTGCGTGAGTTCGCCGACTGGATGTGGGCCCGCATCGTCGCGCGCGACACCGCCGCCCTCGTGAACTACCGGCACCTCGCGCCCGACGCCGTGCGCGCGCACCCCAGCGAAGAACACCTCCTGCCCCTGTTCGTGGCGCTGGGCGCGGGCGGCGACTCGGGTGCGGCGCAGCGCTTTCACGCCGGCATCGACGACTACGTACTCGCGATGGACGCCTACGCGTTCGGAACAAGCCACGGAGAACTGCAATGACGCCCTACACGCGCACCGCGCAACTGCTGCACTGGACGATGGCACTGCTGCTCGTGGGCCTGGTCGCCCTGGGCCTGTACATGCACGAACTGCCGCTGTCGCCGCGCAAGCTCCAGCTGTACTCCTGGCACAAGTGGGCCGGCGTGACCGCGTTCCTGCTCGTGCTCGTGCGCCTCGCCTGGCGCGCGACCCACCGCCCGCCGCCGCTCCCGACGGGCACCTCGCGCTTCGTGCGCCTGGCCTCGAGTGGCGCCCACGCTCTGCTCTACGTGCTGATGCTCGCCATTCCGCTGTCCGGATGGCTCATGAGTTCGGCCAAGGGTTTCCAGACGGTGTGGTTCGGCGTGCTGCCGATCCCCGACCTGCTGGGCAAGGACCCCGCGCTGGGCGAGTTGCTCGCGGAGGTCCACGAGGTCCTCGCCTTCACCTTGATCTTCATCGCCCTCACCCACGTGGCTGCCGCCCTGAAGCACCACTTCATCGACCGGGACGCCATCCTCTGGCGGATGCTCCCGCGCCGTACGGAGAACCGCTCATGAACCGCCTGGCCCTCGCCTTCGCGCTGACCAGCCTGCTGGCCTCGACCGCCCAGGCCGTCGAATACAACCAGCTGCAGGCCGACAAGAGCAGCGTCGCCTTCAGCTACTCGCAGATGGGCGTCGCCATGGACGGCCAGTTCCGGAAGTTCGCGAGCCAGCTGAGCTTCGACCCCGCGCAGGTCGCGAAGGCGAAGCTGGCGGTCGACGTCGACCTCGCGAGCATCGACACCGGCGCGCCCGAACTGGACACCGAAGCCACCGGCAGGGACTGGTTCAACATCCGCTCCTTCCCGACCGCGCGCTTCGTCGCAGCAAGCGTCAAGCCGCTGGGCGGCAACCGCTACTCGGTGGCGGGCAAGCTGTCCATCAAGGGACGCACGAAGGACATCGTCGTGCCTGCCACGTTCACGCCGCAGGGCAATGCCGGCGTGTTCGCCGGCAGCTTCACCATCCGCCGCGGCGACTTCTCGATCGGCGAAGGCGCGTGGTCGGCCTTCGACATCGTCGCCAACGACGTCCAGGTGAGGTTCCGCCTCACCGCCTCTTCCCGCAAATAACCCCCCTATCCCCTCCCAGGAGTACCCATGAACAAGTTCGTCAAGCTGTCCGCCGTCATCGCCCTCACCCTCGGCGCCTCCGCCACCGTGCTGGCGGCGCCGACGACCTACGTCGTCGATGGTAGCCACACCTTCCCGCGCTTCTCGTACAGCCATTTCGGCCTGTCCACGCAGCTGAGCAAGTTCAACAAGACCACCGGCAAGGTCGTGCTCGACAAGGACG
>JADZCS010000140.1 GCA_020851435.1 Gammaproteobacteria bacterium
GACCTTCAGCTGCTGCGCGGTGACGTTCAGCGTGTCGGGGGTCTGCACCAGCAGCCCGCCGCCGACACGCTTGTAATCGAGATCGTTGGCGCTGGGCGCGAGCGGCGCTTCCAGCACGCGCACGTTGGTCTTCTGCGCGAGCACGGCGCGCGCGTCGACCGTCACCTCGGGTGCGATCACGACCTCGACGAACTGCTGCGCCACGGCCGCGGCCGCCTCGCCGTCGAGCGGCCGGTTGAAGGCGATGATGCCGCCGAAGGCCGAGGTCGGATCGGTGGCAAAGGCCTTGCGGTAGGCTTCGAGCGGCGGGGTCTGACCCCTCTGTATTCCCAAAGGTACTGCAACCCCGATACCTCAAGCGGATGGACCTCCGCTACGGCGAAAACCCGCACCAGCGCGCCGCGTTCTACGCCGACGCGACGCCGCGCGCGGCGAGCGTGGCCAGCGCACGCCAGCTGCAGGGCAAGGAACTGTCGTACAACAACATCGCCGACGCCGACACGGCCTACGAATGCGTGCGGCAGTTCGAGGGTCCGGCCTGCGTGATCGTCAAGCACGCCAATCCCTGTGGCGTCGCGCTGGGCGCCACGCCGCTCGAGGCCTACGACCGCGCGCATCGCACGGATCCGACCTCGGCCTTCGGCGGCATCATCGCCTTCAACCGCCCGCTCGACGCGGCCACTGCGCGCGAGATCACCGCAAGGCAGTTCGTCGAGGTCATCGTCGCACCGGCCGTCGACGCCGACGCGCTCGAGGTCACGCGCGCCAAGCAGAACGTGCGCGTGCTCGAGACCGGCTCGGCCGACCCCGGCACCGGATCGGGCCTCGAACTCAAGACCGTCGCCGGTGGCCTGCTCGTGCAGGGCCGCGACGAGGGCATGGTCGACACCGCCGATCTCAAGACCGTCACGGCGCGCGCGCCCAGCGCGGGAGAGCTGGCGGACCTCGCCTTCGCCTGGCGCGTCTGCAAGTTCGTGAAGTCGAACGCCATCGTGTTCGTGCGCGACGGCCAGACGCTGGGCATCGGCGCTGGCCAGATGAGCCGCGTCGTGTCCTCGAAGATCGCGGCGATGAAGGCAGCGGAAGAGGGCCTCGAGGTCACCGGCTGCGTCATGGCCTCGGATGCCTTCTTCCCGTTCCGCGACGGGCTCGACGTGGCCGCGCAGTTCGGCGTGAACGCCGTGATCCAGCCCGGCGGCTCGATGCGCGACAGCGAGGTCATCGCCGCGGCGGACGAGCACGGCATGGCCATGGTGTTCACCGGCATGCGTCACTTCAGGCACTGAACATGAAGGTCCTCATCATCGGCGGCGGCGGCCGCGAACATGCCCTGGCCTGGAAGGTCGCGCAGTCGCCACGCGTCACCGAGGTGCTGGTCGCGCCGGGCAACGCGGGCACAGCCACCGAGGCCCGCTGCCGCAACGTGGACGTGGCGGCCGACGACGTCGCGGGGCTGCTCGCGCTCGCGCAGCGCGAAGCCGTGGGTCTCACCATCGTCGGACCCGAGGCGCCGCTGGTGCTGGGCGTCGTCGATGCCTTCGCCGCGGCGGGCCTGCGCTGCTTCGGCCCGCGCCAGGCTGCAGCGCAACTCGAGGGCAGCAAGGCCTTCACCAAGGAATTCCTCGCGCGGCACGGCATCCCCACCGCCGGCTACGCCAAGTTCACGCGCGAGACCTTCGACCCGGCCTTCGTTCGCGCGCAGCGCCCGCCCATCGTGGTCAAGGCCGACGGCCTGGCCGCCGGCAAGGGCGTGGTGATCGCGCAGTCGGCGGACGAGGCCATCGAGACGATCGAGGGCATGTTCGCCGGCAGCCTCGGCGCCGCTGGCCACACGGTCGTCGTCGAGGAATTCCTCGAGGGCGAGGAAGCGAGCTTCATCGTCATGGTCGACGGCGAGCACGTGCTTCCGCTGGCCACCTCGCAGGACCACAAGCGCATCGGCGACGGCGACACGGGTCCCAACACGGGCGGCATGGGCGCCTACTCGCCCGCGCCGGTGGTCACGGCCGCCGTGCACGAGCGCGCCATGCGCGAGGTCATCTGGCCGACGGTGCGCGGACTCGCCGCGGAAGGCACGCCCTACACGGGTTTCCTGTACGCGGGCCTCATGGTCGCAGCCGACGGCACGCCCAACGTGCTCGAGTTCAACTGCCGCTTCGGCGACCCCGAGACGCAGCCGATCATGGCGCGCCTGCAGTCGGACCTCGTCGACCTCTGCGAGGCGGCGCTCGACGGCCGCCTGGACCAGGTCGAGGCGAAGTGGGACCCGCGCCCGGCGGTGGGCGTGGTGCTCGCTGCCGGCGGCTATCCGGACACGCCGCAGAAGGGCGACGTGATCCGCGGCCTGGACGAGGCCGCGACGCTGCCCGGCAAGGTCTTCCACGCCGGCACGCGGCTGGAGGGCGGCAATGTCGTGACCAGCGGCGGGCGCGTGCTGTGCGCCGTCGGGCTGGGCAACAGCGTCCGGGAGGCGCAAAGTGCGGCCTACGCGCTGACCGCGCGCATCTGCTGGAACGGAGTCCAGTTCAGGAAGGACATTGGCTGGCGCGCCATCGCGCGTGAGGACGTCCCATGAGCCATATCACGATCCGTCGCCCCCACAAGCTCAAGGGCGATGCGCTGCGCAAGCGCGTCGAGCACCTGGCCGACACCCTTTGCGCCAAGTACGGCGCCGACTGGCGCTGGGACGGCGACCAGCTGCTGATCGAGCACTCCAACGTCAACGGCGCGGTCACCTGCGACGCGAAGGAAATCGTCATCGAGGCGAAGCTGGGCTTCTTCCTCTCGATGTTCCGGGACCGCATCGACGCCGAGATCGAGCGCGTGCTCGACGAGGAACTGGGCGGCAAGGCCTGAGGCAAATGCCCCGGTGACGCTGTCGCCCTGGTTCACGAACCGGGCGGCAGCACCTTCACTGTCCACGGGAACGTCGAGACCAGCGGCCGACCGTCACGCCGCGCCGGCTCGAACTCGTACGCGCTCATGATGCAGCGGCCTGCCTCGTCGATGCGCGCGTCGCCGCTGGAGCGCAGCAACTCAAGCTTTGTGATCCGGCCAAGCGCGCTCAAGTCAACCTTGTACAGCACTTCGCCGTAGGTTCCGGAGGCGAGCAGCTCCGCCGGGTAGCAGGCGCGATGGATTTGCGCGATGAGTTCCTGCTTCGACGTCAGGCTCGCAGGCTGTACAGGCGAGACGTATTCGCCCTCCCAAGAGAGGGTGAAAGAAATCGGCACTCTCACTGTGCTGGGATATGGTGTCCCATCGGCGAGTCTCGCTGGCTCGAAGCGCAACTTCCTGGCGACACAGTCCGCCGCCTTCAGCTGCCAGCCTGCGGCGCCATCGGGCAGGCGTGTGTACGACGCCGTACCGTCTTCGCCCACGAGGATATCCATCGAGAGCCGCCCCTCGTTGCCGCCTCGTCGCGCTTCGATCGGATAACAGGTGGACATGATTTCCCCGAGTTCGCGGGAGCCCTGGGCGAATTTGGGCGGCGTGCTCCCCGGGGGCCGCGCAGCCTGGGCCGTGCAGGGCGCGGCCGCGGCCCCGCGGCTGCGGAAGCAACGCAACTCGCGATTGAAGTTGGCGGCGATACCCTCCACCGGCACGACGGCGGCATCGACGAGCTCGCGCTGGGTGGCCTGCACTGCGCCGCGCCTGCTCTCAGGCAGCGCGGCATCCGAGAGCATGCGCGCAGCGGCATCGTTGACGCAGCGTGCGTAAGCTGTCGCCTCCGCGTCGCGACGCTTGATGGCGCTGGCAGCTGCGATCATCTCGGGCTCGGCCGCCGTGGTGCCGTCCGGAACGGTCACAGCAGTCGTCGGCACGACGCAGCCGGCCTGCAGGGCCGCAGTCAACTCGGGATCCGCGGGCTCGCTGACCGCCGCCAGGGGACACAGCGCGCCGATGGCGCAGACCAGGAACGCACGCATGCCCGACTCCTCGCTGAGATTCAAAATTATACGGGCGCCGGCTCGCGCCGCTGGAGAACCACCGTTCCTGCGAGCCACGATCAGGGCTTGGGCGGCAGCACCTTCACGCTCCACGGAAAC
>JADZCS010000141.1 GCA_020851435.1 Gammaproteobacteria bacterium
AGCGCGTCGTCGACGATCTGCTTGAGGCGCAGCTCGACGCCGCCCTTCGCGTCCAGCACGTGCACGTGGGCCGCCTCGGCGAGGCGCGCGAGCTCCGCCATCTCGGCGGCGAATTCGCCGGCCAGGTAGGCCTGCTCCAGCGCGACGCGCTGCACCTTGCCGCTGGTCGTCTTGGGAATGCGCTTGACGGGAACGACGTGCGCGACCTCGAGGCCGGCGTGCTCGTTGACGAGTCGCACCACCTCGGCCGCCACCGGCAGGAAGTCCTGCAGCGAGCCGCGGTGCAGCACGAACACGGTCAACTCGTCGGTCTCGGCGCCAGGCGGCCGGCAGCCGGCGACGGCTACCTTGCCCAGCTCCAGGCCCTGGGCCTTCTCGGCGATCGACTCGAGGTCGTGCGGGTAGTAGTTCTGGCCGTTGACGAAGATGATCTCCTTCGCGCGACCGGTGATGACGATCTCGCCCTGGTCGATCAGCGCCAGGTCGCCGGTGCGAACCCATCCGTCGGCCGTGAAGGCCGCGGCGTTGGCCTCCGGGGCCTCGTAGTAACCGCGAGTCACGTTGTCGCCGCGGATCTGCACGTGGCCGACCAGGCCGTCGGCGAGTGGGGCGTCGTCGTCGCCGACGATACGCAGCCCGACGCCCGGCAGGGCGCGGCCGCAGCGCACGAGCTCGAGCGCGTCGGGCGTGCCGGCCACCGCGCTGCGCGCGGGACTGCCGATGGACAGGCTGTGACGGTCGACGACCAGGCTCGTGAAGTCGCGGCCTGCCTCGGGGAACGCGACGGCCAGCGAGGCCTCGGCCAGGCCGTAGACCGTCAGCATCGCCTTGCGCGGCAGTCCCGTGGGTGCCACGCGGTCGAGGAACTCGCGGCACAGGTCGGCGTTGATCGGCTCGGCGCCGTTGAACAGCAGGCGCACGCTCGACAGGTCCAGGCCCTCCAGCGCGCGATCGCCCAGCACCTTCAGGAAGTGCCGGTAACCGAAGTTCGGCGAGCACAGCAGCGTTGCGCGCTTCTGCGAGGCGAACGTGAGCCACAGCAACGGCCGGCGGATGAAAAGGTCCGTCGGCATGAGGTTCAGCTGCATGCGGTTGCGGAACATCATGAGATGGAAGCCGATCAGGCCCATGTCGTGGGTCAGCGGCATCCACGAGACGGTGACGTCGCGTTCGTTGAAGCCCGCCGCCGCAGTGGCCTGCTCGATGTTCGCGATGAGGTTGCGGTGCGTGAGCACCACGCCCTTGGGCGTGCTCGTGGAGCCCGAGGAGAACTGGATGAAGGCGACGTCGTCGGGCGTCGACGGCACGATCTCGCCCGCGTGGCTCACGTCGCTGAGCTTGTCGATGAGGAAGGTCCGCGCCTTCATCTGCTCGAAGCGCGCCGTCTCGCCCACTTCCGCGGCGAAGGCGCCCAACTTCTCGAGGCCCTTGCGATCGGTGTACAGGAAGGGATTGCCGAGCAGCGCGGCGATGCGCAGCACCTTCCAGCGGTGCTCGTCGCTGATGCCCACGCCCAGCGGCACGGGCACGATGCCGCCGGCGATGCCGGCCCAGAAGCCGTCGATGAACGCTTCGTTGTTGTTGAGCCAGATGATCAGCTTGTCGCCGCGGCGCGCGCCGAGCTGCTGCAGGTGCCAGAGGATGCCCAGCGCCCGTTCGTGCAGGGCCGCGTAAGTGACCTTGCGTTCGAGGCCCTCGCCCTCGAGGTAGCCGATGTATTGCTCCACCTTGCGGTTGGCGACGAGCAGGTCGGTCAGGGTCGCATGTTCGGCCATCGTGAAGCCTCGGCATTCGCGCGGAAATGCTTGATAAGCTTCGAATTCTACATGAGGCTGCGGTTGGCGGCATTGCGGTGGCTACCGCGACCGCCGACAATCGCGCGCCACGCGGAATCACCATGACCGACAGACCCCCGGACCCGGCTCGCAACATCCCACCGCAGCGCAAGGGCTCGCGGCGCAAGCTCACGCCCTTGCGCCTGGCGCTGTACAAGCTCGCCGTGCCGATCGCGATCGCCGTGATCCGTTTCTGGTGGCTGACCTGCCGCGTCGTGCGCGTCATGGGCGAGGGCAGGCTGGAGCAGGCGATCGCCGCGCACGGCGCGGTGATCCCGGTCTACTGGCACGCGCAGCAGCTGTTTCCCGTGCGCTACCTGCTCACACGTCGCGACAGCGGCCTCAAGCTCGGCTTCCTGATCAGCCCATCCGTCGACGGCGAGATCCCCGCGCTGCTGGTGCGGCGTGTCGGCGGGCTGGCGATCCGCGGCTCGTCCAGCGCGACCGGCGCGCGCGCGCTGCGCGACTACTACGAGGCGATCGCCAAACAGGGCATCTCGCCGGCGATCACGCCGGACGGGCCGCACGGCCCGCGCCGCGAGTTCAAGCCCGGCGCGGTGCTGCTGTCCCAGATGACCGGGCGTCCCATCGTGCCCATGGCCTTCGCCGCGAGCCGGGTCTACCTGTTCCCGACCTGGGACCGGTTCGCGCTGCCCTGGCCGTTCTCCCGGATCGTGCTGGCCGTGGGTGAACCCTGCGTGGTGCCCAAGGGCCTCGATGCCGCCGGCCTCGCCCGCTGGCAGGCCGAGATGCGCGACCGCCTCAATGCGCTGTACGAAGAGGCCAGGGGCGGTCTTTAGGCCGGTGTGCGCGCCGCTTCGGCTATAATTGCCCATGTCTGGCCTGCCGGAGTCCTGCGTGGCAACCGAACTGTCCGTCGTGATCCCGGTCTGCAACGAAGAGGCCAACGTCCTGCCGCTCGCGCGCGAGATCGCCGCGGCCTGCGCCGGGCGCTCGTTCGAGATCCTGTTCGTCGACGACGGCAGCGATGACGACACCGCAAACGCCGTGCGTCGCGCGCGTGACGAGATCCCCGAGGTGCGGCTGCTCCGGCACTCGCGCAGGAGCGGGCAGAGCGCCGCCGTGCATTCCGGCGTGCGCCACGCCAGGGCCGACTGGATCGCCACGCTCGACGGCGACGGCCAGAACGACCCTGCCGACATTCCCGCGCTGCTCAGGGCCGGCGAACAGGCCCGCCTCACCGATCCTTCGGTCCTGCTGGTCATGGGCAATCGCACGACGCGGCGCGACACCTGGTTGCGGCGGCTGTCGTCGCGCGTCGCCAACGGCGTGCGCGGCCGCATGCTGGGCGACGGCACGCCCGACACGGGCTGCGGCCTCAAGGTCTTCCAGCGCGCGACCTTCCTCGAGCTCCCGTATTTCGACCACCAGCACCGCTTCGTGGCGGCGCTGTTCCAGCGCCACGGCGCGCACGTGATCTCCGTGCCGGTCAACCACCGGCCGCGCACCCAGGGACAGTCCAAGTACGGGCTCTTCAACCGCCTGTGGGTCGGCATCGTCGACATGTTCGGCGTGATGTGGCTGCGCAAGCGCTACAAGCCGGGCCTGTCGGTGCGCGAGGAATGAGATGAACCCCGGCGACGACGCGGCGCGGCTGTTCCGGCCGGGCGCGGTCGGCCGCGCGGAGGTCATTCGCGACCTCTGGCTGATCCTGCTGCCCGCGGCGCTGTTGCTCGCCGCCGGGCTCGGCCTGCGCGATCCCTGGCCCGCCGACGAACCGCGCTTCGCGCTGATCGCGCGCGAGATGGTCGCCACGGGCCAGTGGCTGTTCCCGCAGGTCGGGGGCGACTGGTACCAGGACAAGCCGCCGGTATTCTTCTGGTTCATCGCCTCGATCTACTGGCTCACAGGCTGGCTGCGGCTGGCCTTCCTGCTGCCCTCGCTGATCTCCGCGCTCGGCACCCTCGCGCTGGTCTACGACCTGGGCCGGCGCGTGTGGTCGCGCGAGCAGGGCCTCGCCGCGGCGCTGCTGCTGGCCTTCTCGCTGCAGCTGGTGGTGCAGGCCCGCGCCGCGCAGATCGACATGACGCTCGTGTTCTTCACGACGGCGGGTCTCTACGGCATCGGCCGGCACCTGTTGTGCGGGCCGGACTGGCGCGCCTACACGCTCGGCGGCCTGGCCTGCGGCATCGGCGTGATCACCAAGGGCACCGGCTTCCTGCCGCTGCTGGCGGTGCTGCCGTTCTTCGCCCTGCGCCGGCTCGGCTTCCAGTTCGGCTGGGACGGCCGCGGCGGCGCGCGCTGGTTGCTGGCGCTGGCGGCTGCGCTCGGCGGCATCTGCCTGTGGTTCGTGCCGATGATGCTGTCGGTCGCATTGTCCGGCGATCCGCGCCTGGCGGAGTATCGCGACGGCATCCTGTTCCAGCAGACGATCACGCGCTACGCCAATGCCTGGCACCACCACGCCCCCTGGTATTTCTTCCTCGTCAGCGTGATCCCGGGCCTGTGGCTGCCGGGTACCGCGCTGCTGCCGTGGTTCCTGCCGGCCTGGCGCGAGCGCTGGCGCGCGCGCGACCCGCGGCCCTTCGTGTTCCTCGGCTGGGTGCTGCTCGTGGTGCTGTTCTTCAGCATTTCCACGGGCAAGCGCGGCGTCTACGTGCTGCCCGCGCTGCCGGCTTTCGCGCTGGCGGCGGGGGCGATGCTGCCGGCGCTGTGGCGGCGGCCCGGCGTGCAGCGCGTGGGTTTCGCGATGGCGGGCGTGCTCGCCTTGTTCGCGGCGGGCGCTGCCGTGTATTTCGGGATCATCAGGCCGGACAAGGCGCAGGAACTTGCCGACCGCTACGACGTGGTCTCGCTGGCACCTCTGGTCGCCATTGCCACTGCCGCGCTCGTGCTGCTGATCTGGCTGCGGCCAGCCCGTGGACTCGTCGCCTGGGCTGGCACGGTGGCGGCCGTGCTGGTCGTGCAGGGTTTCTGGATCAACCCGATGATCAACGGCGCGCGCTCGGGCCGCGACTTCGTGGCCGCCGTCGAGCAGGTCGGGGCCGATGCCGACGAACTCGCACTGGTGGGGTACAAGGAACAGTACCTGCTGTATTTCACGCGGCCGGTCATCAGCTTCGGCTACCGGCGCTGGCGCACGGGCGGCGGCGACGACGAGGATGCCGCTGCGTGGGTCACGGCCAGGCCGGGGCGCTGGGTCCTCGTCGAGGACGCGCGCCGCGCCAAGTGCTTTGCCGGCTCGCCGGCGCGGCACGTGGGCGACGCCAACCGCCTGACCTGGTACCTGGTCAGTGCGCCGGCCGACGCGGACTGCGTGAAGCGCGGCGACGGGGGCACTGCGCGCAGCTACGGCCCTTATCGGGGACACTCCGGATTGTTGCGCTAGTATCAAGAAATACAGGCAGTTACCTTGCGTTCTTGATTTCATGTGCCAGAATGTCGCGTAACTCACGGTCCTGCAGCGCCGGACCATCCCGGCGGATGTACAAATGGACCTGAAACCCGCTGAGGGGAGCGTGGAGACGACAGGACGCATACCGACGCTCACGGGCGATTCACCGGCTGACTACACAGCCTCGGATATCCTGTCCCCCAAGCTCTGGCAGTCCCCGTCCACCAAGGGCAGCTTCGGGATAGATATCGCCTGCACGAAGGTGTCGGTCGACTTCCAGAACCTCGAGGCGGCGACCGCGGATGCGACCATCCGCCAGAACCTCGAGATCCTGCGCG
This sequence comes from Gammaproteobacteria bacterium, assembly GCA_020851435.1. GTDB lineage: Bacteria > Pseudomonadota > Gammaproteobacteria > Steroidobacterales > Steroidobacteraceae > JADZCS01. The sequence goes on from JADZCS010000141.1 coordinate 5,529, forward strand.
AGACCACCAACACCGACGCCGTGTTCCTGGCGCTGCTCGACGGCAACGGCCTGCGCATCGACTCGCTGGCCGTTTCCAAGAGCTTGTTCGCGCAGTGCCGGCCCGAGGTCCTCAAGGGCGACACCCTCGAATCTCTGCCGTGGATACGTTCCCGGCTCGGCCACCTGCGCGTGGTCGAACTGCGCGACACCTCGGCGGTGCGCGCCGACCAGGCGGCCGATGCGGCGCGCCTCGCCGGCCTGGACATCCACTCGCTGCTGCTGGTCGCCTTCGCGGTGGGCAGCACGGTGCGCGGCTTCCTCGCCTTCGCGGCCTCGCGGCCGGGAGAGGGCTGGGACGTCAACGTGCACCTGCTGCTCAAGCTGGTCGGCACCAGCCTGTCGTCGGGGCTCACGCGCATCGCGCTGGCTGAGCGCCTCGCCGGCACCGAGGAGCGCCAGGAGCTGGCGCTGCCCTGCGCGAACGACGGCCTCTGGGACTACGACGCGCTGGCCAACCACACCTGGTTCTCGCCGCGCTGGAAGGCGATGCTCGGCTATGCCGAGGACGACCAGCTGATCACGCCCGACTGGCACCGGCTCGTGCATCCCGAGGACCTGCCGCGCGTGTCCGCC
>JADZCS010000142.1 GCA_020851435.1 Gammaproteobacteria bacterium
GACCGGCACCTGGCCGACGACGATGACGTCCACCGGGTCGCCGTCCTCGGACAGCGTGTGCGGCACGAAGCCATAGTTGCCCGGGTAGAACATCGCGGTGTGCAGGAAGCGGTCCACGCGCAGCACGCCCGCGTCCTTGTCGAGCTCGTACTTCACCGGGACGCCGCCCTGCGGGATCTCGACCATCACGTTGATGTCGGTCGGCGGCGCGAAGCCGATGGTGATCTTGCTGATGTCCATGAAGACTCCTCAGGTTGAAGAGGCGAGGATCGCGAGTACTTCCCTTCGCAGAGTTTCGAGGGTCGCGGCGTCGGGTTCGAGGTCGCACTGCCGCAGGCTGCCGGCGCAGCCAGCGACCAGGCGCGCGAGGGACTCGTCGGCGGCCAGCGCCGGCGCGACCAGCGCGAGGTCGCAGCGCTCCAGCGGGAAGCCGTGCTCGCGCAGGTCCTGCGCCGTAGCGGCGATCACCATGGCCTCGCACGCCGGATCCAGGATCAGCGCCGTCACCCGATCCGGCAGGGAAGCCTGCGCCTTGAGGCGCAACTGGCCGTCCACCCGCGTCTCGCGACCGTCGGTCCATCCGAGCCGGCAACCCGCCGCGGCGGCGGCCGCGACCACAGCCTCCAGCAGCTGCGGCCCTGCATCGACCAGCACGATGCTGGGAATACGGCCGTCCATGCCGTTCGGGAAGCGCGCGGCAAGCACGCGCTCGGCGCTCGAGTCGGAAGAAATGCCCGGCGTGCTGTTGACCTCGAGCACGGCGCACTCGACCTCGCGCCAGGATCGCGCGACGTCCGGCGTCATGAAGTCGATGCCGACCGCGTCGAGGTGCAGGCCACGCGCGATCGCCTCGGCCATCTCGCGGTTGTCGGGATGCACGCTGTCGGTGCAGGGCACCAGCGTCCCGCCACGCGACAGGTTGGCGATGCGGCGCAGCGGCACGACCCTGCCGCTCGCAGGGACCGATCGCGAGTCCAGGCCCTGGCGGCGCAGGACCTCGAGGATCTCGTCATCGATGCTGACGCCGCCCGGGTGAAAGCGCCCGAGTACGGACGCGGCGCGATGCCGGTTCGACTCGGCCAGGAGCTCCACGACCGTCTGCCGGCCGTCGCCGGTGACCTGCGGCGGCAGGCGCTTGACGGCCCACACCATCCTGCCCCCGATCACGACCAGGCGATAGTCGGTGCCGTCGACGTGTCGCTCGACCAGCACGTCACCCTGCCCGGCGCTTTGCGCGGTGGAAAAGGCGGTGGCGAGTTCCCGTTCGTCCAGCACCTGCGCCGTTACGCCCTTGCCCTTAGCGCCGGCGAGTGGCTTGACGACCACCGGATAGCCGATTCCGGCGGCGATCTGCCGCGCCGCTTCGACGGTCGGCGCGATGGAATGGGTCACGCCCGGGAATCCCATGCCCGTGACGAGCTGGTTGCTGATGTACTTGTTCGACGAGATCTTCGACCCGGTCAGCGCATCCCTGCTGCTTGCCGCCTCGAACAGGTGGATGGCGCGACTGCCCTGGCCATAGATCCAGATGCGCGAGGCGGGCGAGACGGCCTGCACCGGGATCCCACGCCTGCGGGCGGCACCGATCAGGGCGGCGGCGATGGAGTCCGGTTGCCGCGTCGAGATGCGCGTGATCGCGCCGAGCAGCCTGGCGTTCAGTTCGTCGACACGGACGGCTTCTCCCGCCTGGGCGCGGAACAACGCCGTGGCCAGCTGGAGCCCGCTGCGCAGGGCCAGCCCGGCCGCCGCCGCGTCGACGTGGGCGAGCAGTATGCGGTTGAGTCCGTCGTCGCCGCGCAGGACCACCGGCTCCGGATGCCCGGGATCACGCCATTCGTGCAGAAGCGCCGAGAACTGCGCGACCAGGGCAACGAACCCTGCCGGGCGCGGCAGCGGCAGGAACCGCGGCTGCAGCCGGGGGTCCAGCAGTGCCCGGAGCCGGGCCTCGAGCACTTCGGCAGGTGCCGCGGCGACGTCGGGCCCGCGAAACTCGAGCATCACCGCGGCAAACGGCACCCAGACGCTGGGCCCGGCGAACAGCGCGAGCCGGAGGTCGGAACACTCGATCATCGTGTCAGGCCTCGGGCCGGGGCTGCAGGATCAGCGGTGGTACTGCGGCGACAGCTCGTGGACGGCCGCGACCATCGCGCCCGCGTGCTCGGGATCGACGTCCGGGTGGATGCCGTGGCCGAGGTTGAACACGTGGCCGTGGCCCTTGCCGTAGCTCGCGAGCACGCGGCCGACCTCGGTGCGGATCGCCGCCGGCGGCGCATACAGCACCGAAGGATCGAGGTTGCCCTGCAGCGCGACCCGGTCGCCGGTCATCGCGCGCGCGTCGGCGAGGTCGGTGGTCCAGTCGACGCCCAGCGCATCCGCGCCCGTGCCGGCCATCTGGTCGAGCCAGGCGCCGCCACCCTTGGTGAACAGGATCACCGGCACGCGCCGGCCCTCGCGCTCCTTGACCAGGCCGTCGACGATCCTCTGCATGTAATGCAGCGAGAACTCGCGGTAGGCCTGCGGCGTCAGCACGCCGCCCCAGGTGTCGAACACCATGGCGGCCTGCGCGCCGGCCTCGATCTGTGCGTTGAGGTAGCTGATCGTGGAGCGCGTGACGACGTCGAGCACGCGGTGCATGTCGGACGGCGCGCCGTACAGCATCGACTTGATGCGCGCGAAGTTCTTGGTCGAGCCGCCCTCGACGATGTAGGTCGAGACGGTCCACGGCGAACCCGCGAAGCCGATCAGCGGCACGCGACCCTTGAGCTCGCGGCGGATCAGCGAGACCGCGTCGATGACGTACTTCAGTTCCTTCGCCGGGTCGGGCACGAACAGGCGGTCGATGTCGGCCGACGTGCGCACCGGGCGCTCGATCTTCGGGCCCTCGCCCGCCTCGAACTCCAGGCCCAGGTTCATCGCGTGCGGGATGGTCAGGATGTCGCTGAACAGGATCGCCGCGTCGAGCGGGTAGCGGTCCAGCGGCTGCAGCGTCACTTCGCAGGCGTAGTCGGGGTTGGTGCACAGGCCCATGAAGCTGCCGGCCCGGCCGCGCGTCGCGCGGTACTCGGGCAGGTAGCGGCCCGCCTGGCGCATCATCCAGACCGGCGTGCGCTCGGTCGGCTGGCGCAGCAGCGCGCGCAGGAAGACGTCGTTCTGGAGTGTCGTGGTCATGCGGATTCCGGGAAGCAGCGGGCGATGGTGGACTGGATCTGCTCGGCCGCGGCACGCGGGTCGGCCGCGTCGCGGATCGGCCGGCCGATCACGATGTAGTCGGCGCCGTTGGCGAAGGCCTGCTCGACGTTGACGACCCGCTTCTGGTCGTCGGCCGGGCGGTTCTCGACGGGGCGGATGCCGGGGGTCACGACCATCAGGCGATGGTCGATGGACTCGCGCAGCACCTTGGCCTCGAGGCCCGAGGACACCACGCCGTCACAGCCCGCCTCGAGCGCGCGCCTGGCGCGCGACAGCACGAGCTGCTCGACGTCGCACTTGAAGCCGAGGTCGTCCAGGTCGCCCTGGTCGAGGCTGGTCAGCACGGTGACGGCCAGGATCTTGACGTCGCCCTTGGCGGCGGCGGCGGCCTCCATGATCGACTGGTTGCCGTGCACGGTCGTGAAGGTGACGCCGCGGTTCCGCAGGTTGCGAACCGCCGCGGCCACCGTGGCCGGGACGTCGAAGAACTTGAGGTCGACGAAGACCTTCTTGCCGCGCGCGACCATCCAGTCGAGCAGCTCGAAGTAGCCGCCAGCCATGAAGAGCTCGAGGCCGAGCTTGTAGAAGGTCACGGAATCGCCGAGTTGCTCGGCCAGCCGGCGCGCCTCGGCGGCGTCGGCCACGTCCATCGCGAAGATCAGCCGGTCGCGGGCCGGGATGTTCTTGGGGGTCAAGGGAGCCTCCGTGGGAATCCCGGAATGCTACCAGACCCGGGCCGCCGCCCGGCTTCGCAGAACCGCAGCGACCGGCTCAGGAGGCCGGCTTGGCCGGGAAATAGAACCCGTATTCCTCGACCAGCGCCGCCAGCGCGGCATCGCCGGCCGCGGCGGCCAGGAACTCGTTCACGGTCGACCGCGCCCAGGCCAGGCCTTCCTTGCCGAGCCCGTAGGTCGTGTCGGTGGCGAAGATGTTCTGCGAGCGCGTGAAGTTGCGCCGGTAGACCCAGGTCGACAGGGGCACGCCGTTGACCACGAACTCATAGGTGATCGCGACGTCGTTGTTGGTCACGACCGGCAGCAGGCCCAGCGTGCTGCCGGCGAGGATCGCCGAGGTCAGGCCCGCGGCCTTGCCGCCTGCGGTCATCTCGAAGCTGTGCGTGACGCGCAGCATCAGCGGGCTGCCGGGAAGGTCCTTGCTCAGTTTCGCGAAACGCGGGTTGGCCTGGATCAGGTTGAACAACTCGTCGCCGGCGACCGTGCCGGCGTAGCGCACGGGCGGCAGTACCGATGCGGCCGGCGCGGGCGCGGGCACGACCACCGTCACAGGCGCCGCGACGGTTGCTGGCGCGGGTTCGGCGGGCACCTGCATGACGGCCTGGCCAAAGGCGGCACCGGGCGCGAGCAGCAGGCCGGAAACGAGTATCGGGTGAAGTTTCATGACCGCGTCCTACTGGTAGCAGCTCAGGCTGACGACCGTGGCGAGTGCGGCCTCGTTGCCCACGCGCATGTCCGCCTTGAGGTTCGGCTCGACTTCCGCGAACTGCACGCCGTGCTTCTTCATGAACATGGCGGCGTAGTGCGAATCCAGCGCGAAGTTGACGTTCTGCGGCAGGGCGCCCGACTGCACGAGCGGCGCCAGGTTCAGGGTGCCCTGCGTGATGCCCAGCAGCTCGCCGCCGTCGGAGACGACCGGACCGCCGCTGGAACCCGGCTGGATCGGCGCCGAGAACTGGAACTGGCCGACCGATCCGTCGAGCGCGCCGCGCGAGCTGACGTTGCCGCGCGTGAGGTTGGGCGACGCCGCCAGCAGCTTCTGCAGCGGGAAGCCGACGTTGGTGACGGCCTCGCCGAGGATGATTTCGTGGCCCTTGCGCAGCGGCAGGAAGCGCTGCACCGGCTTGTCGGTCGCGAGCACCGCGAGGTCGAGCAGGTTGCTGCTGGCCACGACGCGGGCCGGCAGGGTCGTGTCGTCGCGCTTCGCGTCGACCGCGACGCAGTCGTGGGTGACGTGGGCGGCGGTCAGCAGGTCGCCCGTCGCGTTGATGAAGAAGCCCGTGCCGGTCGCCACCGCGTTCTTGCGATCGACGAGCAGGTTGCGGTCGAAGGTCTTGAGCATCGCGGTGGTCGCGTGCTTGCTGCGGTCCGGCCGCAGCTTCAGCACGACGTCCACCATCACCAGCTGCGCCGTGCGCAGCGAGGCGCGGTAGATGCCGGCCCCGGAGCTGAGGTCGCCGATCGGCGCCTCCGACGACTGCGAACCCTCGAGCAGCATCGCGCCGCTGCCGTCGAACACGCGGTAGTTGATCGTGGTGGTCACCTTGCCCGCCTCGGGCTTGAGGTCGGGGTGCATGACGACCAGCAGGTTGTACGGCCGCTCGTCGGTCACCTCGGCCAGGAACCCGCCCGTGAAGAAACCGGTCAGCGCGGTAGTGACGGCGTCCGAGAGCGCCTTCCCCGGCTGGGCCCAGTAACCGCCGAGCGAGACGAAGAAGCGCTGCTTGCGCTTGTTCGCCGGCAGGTAGCCGGCGACCGCGAGGTCTGCCGGCAGGACGATGTCCTTGGGCAGGGTCACGCCCTGGGGCAAGGGGCCCTGGGCACGCGAGGCCGCGCCGGCCGGAAGC
>JADZCS010000143.1 GCA_020851435.1 Gammaproteobacteria bacterium
ATGATCAGGGTGGGCGCGGCAATCGTGGCGAGCGTGCGCCCGGCCATCGCCTCAGCGTCGCGCAGGCCGCGGCCGGTCAGGGCGCGATCGAAATCCAGCTGGGCCGCGGCGCCGTGTTCGGCCTTGGCGTGACGGACCAGGGTCAGATGCTTCACGAACCCTGCCCGCTCACATCATGCCGGTCTCGAGGCGCGCAGCCTCGGACATCATCGACTGGTCCCAGGGCGGGTCGAACACGAGGTCGACGGTCGCCTGCCGGATGGTCGGGATCGCCTCCACCTTGTCCTTGACGTCCTGCACCAGCACGTCGCCCATGCCGCAGCCCGGCGCGGTCAGCGTCATCTTCACGTAGACGTCGCGTGAGCCGTCCTCGTTCTGCTGCACGGAGTGGTCGTAAATCAGGCCGAGGTCGACGATGTTGATGGGGATCTCGGGGTCGAAGCAGGTCTTCAGTTGTTCGTTGACGATCCTGCTCACGTCGTCGGCCGTCGCGCCGGGCGGGAGTTCCGGCTTGCGCAGCGGCTCCTGCCCGATCGCGTCGGCGTCGTGCCCCGCAATGCGGAACAGGTTGCCTTCGATATACACCGTGAAGCTGCCGCCCAGCGCCTGCGTGATGTAGCCGACGCTGCCGGGGCGAAGCTTGATCTCGATGCCGGCCGGGATCATCACAGCGGGCACGTCGCGGTTGACGACGATGGGTTCGTTCTCGTGGCGACGCATGTTTACTCCGTGCTGACCGGCTTCTGGTCGTCGTGCAGGGCCGCGTTCAGCGTGTGCCAGCACAGGCTTGCGCACTTCACGCGAGAAGGGAATTCACGCACGCCCGAGAGCGCGGCGAGCTTGCCGAGCGACGCGGGCGCGGGCGCGTCCTGGCGGGTCAGCATGTCGTGAACGGTGTGGAACAGGGTCTCGACCTCGGCGAGGGAGTGGCCCTTGACCGCCTCGGTCATCAGCGAGGCCGAAGCTGTCGATATCGCGCAGCCCTTGCCCTCGAAGCGCAGGTCGCGGATGACGTCGCCGTCGAGCACGAGGCGCAGCGTGAGCCGGTCGCCGCACAGCGGGTTGTGCCCGTCGGCGTGCCGGTTGGCATCGTCCAGCGGACCGAAGTTACGCGGGTTGCGATTGTGGTCGACGATGACGTCGCGATAGAGGTCGGCGAGGTCCATCAGCGGAACATCTCCCGGGCCTTGCCCAGCGCGGCGACCAGTGCGTCGATCTCCGCGTGCGTATTGTAGAAGCTGAACGAGGCGCGCGCCGTCGCCGGCACGTCGAAGAACTCCATGACCGGCATGGCGCAGTGGTGCCCGGTGCGGATCGCCACGCCCTCCATGTCCAGGATTGTACCGAGGTCGTGCGGGTGAACGCCGTCGAGCACGAAGGATACGAGGCTGGCCTTGTCCGGGGCGGTGCCGATGATGGTCAGGCCCTCGAAATCGCCGAGCTTCGCGGTCGCGTAGTCGAGCAGCGAGTGCTCGTGCTCGGCGGCGTTCCCGATGCCGACCTTCTCGAGGTAGTCGATCGCCGCGCCTAGGCCGACGGCGCCGGCGATGTTCGGCGTACCCGCCTCGAACTTGTAGGGCAGGGCGTTCCAGGTGCTGCCCTGGAAGGACACGGTCAGGATCATGTCGCCGCCACCCTGCCACGGGGGCATCTCCTCGAACAGCTGCTCGCGACCGTACAGCACGCCGATGCCGGTGGGGCCGTAGAGCTTGTGGCCCGAGAAGGCGTAGAAGTCGCAGCCGAGCGCCTGCACGTCGACGCGCAGGTGCGGCACGGCCTGCGCGCCGTCGATCAGGGTGACAATGCCGCGCGCGCGCGCCGCCGCCGCCATGCGCGCAACGGGCAGCACGGTGCCCAGCGCGTTGGAAACCTGGGCGAACGCCGCGATGCGCGTGCGCGGCCCGAGCATGGCCTCGAACTGCGCGAAGTCGACGACGCCGCGGCGATCAATGGGCACGACCTTGAGTGTCGCTCCGGTCTGCTGGCACAGCAGCTGCCAGGGCACGATGTTGGCGTGGTGCTCGAGCCAGGTGACCAGGATCTCGTCGCCCGGCTGCAGCCGCGGCCGGCCCCAGGACTGTGCGACGAGGTTGATCGCCTCGGTGGTACCGCGCACGAACACGATCTCGCGCGTCGAGCGCGCATTCAGGAAGCGCCGGACCTTCTCGCGCGCGCCCTCGAACAGGTCGGTGGCCTCCTGGGACAGCGCGTGCACGCCGCGGTGCACGTTGGCGTGGTGGCGGGCGTAGTAGTCGGCCTCGGCGTCGATGACCGACTGCGGATGCTGGCTGGACGCGCCGTTGTCGAGGTACACCAGCGGCTTGCCGTGGACCTTGCGCGACAGGATCGGGAAGTCGGCGCGGATGCGCTCGACGTCGAACGGCGTGGTGGCCTGGGCCTGGGCGGACATCAGACAAATTCCTTGATCACGTCGCGGTCCGGCAGGCGACCGAGCACCGCGTCCTCGAGGTGGCGCCGCAGCGCGGGCAGCCGCACCGTCGCCAGCACGTCTTCGCAGAAGGCGAAGGTCAGCAGGCCCTGGGCGGTGGCCCGGTCGATGCCGCGCGACAGCAGGTAGAACAGCTGCGCCGGGTCCAGCGAACCGATGGTCACCCCGTGGCTGCACTTGACGTCGTCGGCATGGATTTCGAGCTGGGGGCGCGCGTCGATTTCGGCGCCGGGCGACAGCAGCAGGTTGCGGCTGGACTGGCTCGAGTCCGCCTTCTGGGCGCCCGGATGGACGATGACCTTGCCGTTGTAGGCGCCGTGCCCCGCGCCGGTGGCGATGCCGCGGAACACCTGCTCGCTGCGGGTGTGCGGCTGGACGTGTTCGACGAGCGTGTAGAGGTCGACTTCGCGCTGGCCGTCGGCCAGGAACAGGCCGTTGATCACGCCTTCGGCGCCCGGACCGGCCAGCTCCAGCCTGAATCCGGTGCGTGCGAGGGCCGCGCCCAGCGGGAAGCCGTGCTGGCGATAGCTGCCGGACGCTGCGACGCGCGCGGTGAGGGTCTCGACCAGCGCAGCGGCTACGTCGAGTTGCTGCACGCGGTAGTGCTCGAGCGCCGCGCCGGCCGCGACATCGACCTCGGCATGAAGGTTGTAGAGGCTCGCCGCACCGTCCATGGACACGAAATGCTCGACCAGGACCGCGCGCGACTTCGGCGCCATGTCGATCGCGAGACGGGCGTGCACGGCGGCGCCGGCGTGTCCGGTCTGGACATGGACCACGTAGAGGGGCGTCGCGATCTCGCCGGTGATGCCGAGCAGCAGCCCGGCGCCGGCAAAGGCCTCGGCGAGCAGGGCGAAGCGATCGTCCGGACCCCCACCGGGCGTCGCGAGTCTCGCGGCAGCGGCGGCGGGGTCGTCGGCGAACGCGTGCTCGAGCGCGGTGACACGCACGCCGTCCGGCAGGCCCGCCGTGCTGAGGCCCGGCGCGAGCCGGCCGTCCACGAGCACGATGCGCGATACGTCCTCGAGCGGGACCAGCCGCGCCAGCAGGTCGGCCTCGCCGGGCAGGGCAGGGATCGCCGGCGCGAAGCTGCGTTTCTCGAGCGCGCGCAGGTTCAGGTACTTCCAGTTCTCGTCGCGGCGCGTCGGCAGGCCGAGCGCGAGTACGCGCTCCAGCGCCGCGCGTCTACGACCAGCCCACAGCGGCCCGCCGCCGAGCACCGGCTCGGCCGCGGCCTGGGCCTCGCCGATGCGCTGGAGCGTGTCCGGCTTGCGCGCGACCGTCGTCATGCAGCGGCTTCCTGCAGGACCCAGTCGTAACCGCGGCGCTCGAGTTCCAGGGCGAGTTCCTTGCCGCCGCTGCGGATGATGCGGCCGCCGGCCAGCACGTGGACGTAGTCGGGCACGATGTAGTCGAGCAGGCGCTGGTAGTGGGTAACCAGGACGATGCCGCGGTCCGGCGCCCGCACGCTGTTGACGCCGTTGCTCACGACCTTCAGGGCGTCGATGTCGAGGCCGGAGTCCGTCTCGTCCAGCAGCGCCAGCGTGGGTTCGAGGATCGCCATCTGCAGCACTTCGTTGCGCTTCTTCTCGCCGCCGGAGAAGCCCTCGTTGACGCCGCGGCCGAGGAATGCCTCGTCCATCTGCATCAGCTTCATCTTGTCCTTCACGAGCGTGAGGAACTCGAAGGCGTCGACCTCGGGCAGGCCGAGGTGGCGGCGCTTGGCGTTGAGCGCCGCCTTCAGCAGGTAGACGTTGTTCACGCCCGGGATCTCGACCGGGTACTGGAACGCGAGGAACACGCCGGCGCGCGCGCGCTCCTCGGCGGCCAGGGCGAACAGGTCGTGGCCGAGGTAGGTGGCGGAGCCTGACAGCACCTCGTAGTCGGGGCGGCCCGCGAGCACGCCCGCGAGCGTGCTCTTGCCCGAGCCGTTCGGGCCCATGATCGCGTGGACCTCGCCGGCGCGGACCTCGAGGTTCAGGCCGTTGAGGATCTTGCGCGCGGCGACCCGCACGTGCAGGTCGCGGATGCTGAGGATGACTTCGCCCTGGGTCGGCATTCTTGCAGTTCCTGTGTGCGGGCCGTCAGCCGACGGCGCCTTCGAGGCTCACGGCGAGCAGGTTCTGGGCTTCGACGGCGAATTCCATCGGCAGCTCCTTGAACACCTGCTTGCAGAAGCCGTTGACGATCATGTTGACCGCGTCCTCCGCGCCGATGCCGCGGCTGCGGCAGTAGAACAGCTGGTCGTCCGAGATCTTGGAGGTGGTCGCCTCGTGCTCGACGACGGCCGTGGGGTTCTTGACCTCGACGTACGGGTAGGTGTGCGCGCCGCAGCGGTCGCCCATCAACAGCGAGTCGCACTGCGTGTAGTTGCGGGCGCCCTCGGCCGAGGGCAGCACGCGGACCAGGCCGCGGTAGGCGTTCTGGGCGCGGCCTGCCGAGATGCCCTTGGAGACGATGGTGCTGCGCGTGTTGCGGCCAATGTGGATCATCTTCGTGCCGGTGTCTGCCTGCTGGCAGTTGTTGGCGACCGCCACGGAATAAAACTCGCCGACCGAGTTCTCGCCGCGCAGCACGCAGCTGGGGTATTTCCAGGTGATCGCGGAACCGGTCTCGACCTGGGTCCACGAGATCTTGGAGTTCCGGCCACGGCACTCGCCGCGCTTGGTCACGAAGTTGTAGATGCCGCCGACGCCGTTCTCGTCGCCGGGGTACCAGTTCTGCACGGTCGAGTACTTGATCTGCGCATCGTCCAGCGCGACCAGTTCGACGACCGCCGCGTGCAGCTGGTTCTCGTCGCGCATGGGCGCCGTGCAGCCCTCGAGGTAGCTCACGTGCGAGCCTTCCTCGGCGACGATCAGCGTGCGCTCGAACTGGCCGGTCTTCGAGGCGTTGATCCGGAAGTAGGTCGACAGCTCCATCGGGCAGCGGACGCCCTTCGGGATGAAGACGAACGAGCCGTCGGAGAACACGGCCGAGTTCAGCGCCGCGTAGTAGTTGTCGCCGATCGGCACGACCGAGCCAAGGTACTTTTCGATCAGCTCCGGGTGCTCGCGCACCGCCTCGGAGAAGGAGCAGAAGATGACGCCCGCGGCGTGCAACCGGTCCTTGAACGTGGTCGCCACCGAGACGCTGTCGAACACCGCGTCCACCGCTACGCCGGCGAGCCGCGCGCGTTCGTGCAGCGGGATGCCCAGCTTGTCGTAGGTCTCGAGCAGCTTCGGGTCGACCTCGTCGAGGCTCTTGGGGCCGTCGGTGTTCTGGCGGGGGGCGGAGTAGTAGGAGATCGACTGGAAGTCGATTTTCGGGTAGCTGACATGGGCCCAGGCGGGCTCGCGCAGGGTCAGCCAGTGGCGATAGGCCTTGAGCCGCCAGTCGAGCATGAACGCCGGCTCGCCCTTGCGCAGGGAGATGGCGCGGACCACGTCTTCGTCGAGGCCGGGCGGCAGGGTGTCGCTCTCGATGTCGGTGACGAAGCCGTGCTTGTACTTCTGGCCGACGAGCGCCTCGAGATCCTGTGGGGTGCTGGACATGGGTGTTTCCTGCCGCTCAGGCGCGCTTCAGGGGGCGCCAGGTTGAACCGGCCCGGAGTTTCGCGGTCAGATCGGGAGACTGGAACGGGGGATCCTTGTGCATCAGCTGGGTCAGCTTCACGTCCACGAGGGACAGCCGGATCGCGTGGTTCACGCGCTGCCAGGCATGGCCGACGCGGCAGGTCGCCTCGAGGTCGCAGGTCGTGAGATGGCTGGAGCACTCCGTCAGCGCGAAGGGGCCCTCGACGGCATCGATGATGTCCGCGGCGCTGATGCCTTCGGCTGGCCGGGCCAGCTGGTAACCGCCGCGGGCGCCGCGAACCGAGGCGACGAGGCCGGCGCGGTGCAGTTCCTTCATGATCTTGCTGACCGTGGGCAGGCCGATGCGCGTGCGTTCGGCGACTTCGGCCGCGCTCTGCATGGCGCCCTCGCGCTCGCACAGCGCGGCGAGGATCACGGTCGCATAGTCGGTGAGCTTGCTGATTCGCAACATGGCTGGCCCGAAGGGCCTCCCGGGCCCCGGTGGTCTGAATCGATACAGGACAATTTTAGTACTATTAGGGCCGGGGCGGTAGGGGGTCGGCGTCACCCCATCGGTTATACTTACTGGCTTAGTCCACGCGCCCTGTCAGCCCGGAAGGCTGGGCCCAGTCCTGCAGGAGACCCTAGATGAACAAGACGGAACTTCAGTCGATTGCACGCGCCATGGTTGCACCCCACAAGGGCCTGCTGGCTGCCGACGAATCGACGGGCACCATCAAGAAGCGCTTCGACAAGATCCAGCTGGAGTCCACCGAGGAGCATCGCCGCAGCTACCGCGAGATGCTGTTCACGACCGCTGGTGCGGCCGAGTACATCTCCGGCGTCATCCTGTACGACGAGACGCTGCGCCAGTCCTGCGCGGACGGCACCCCGTTCCCGGCTTACCTCGCCGCGAAGGGCATCATCCCGGGCATCAAGGTCGACGCCGGCGCCAAGCCGCTGGCGGGCGTCCCCGGCGAGACCATCACCGAGGGCCTCGACGGCCTGCGCGAGCGGCTCGCCGAATACCACAAGCTGGGCGCGCGGTTCGCCAAGTGGCGCGCGGTGATCGACATCGGCGCGGGCATCCCCTCGCGCTTCGCGATCGACGCCAACGCCCACGCCCTGGCCCGCTACGCGGCGCTGTGCCAGGAAGCCGGCATCGTGCCGATCGTCGAGCCCGAGGTGCTCATGGACGGCGACCACACGATCGAGCGCTGCGAGGAAGTCACCTCGCTGACGCTGCAGTCCGTGTTCGACGCGCTGTATGCCCACGGCGTGTATCTCGAGGGCATCATCCTCAAGCCGAACATGGTCATCTCCGGCAAGAAGTGCCCGGTGCAGGCGAGCCGCCAGCAGGTCGCCGAGGCGACCGTGCGCGTCCTCAGGCAGCACGTGCCGGCAGCGGTGCCGGGCATCGCGTTCCTGTCGGGCGGCCAGAGCGAGGCCGAGTCCACGGAGCACCTGAGCCTCATGAACAGGCTCGGCGACCTGCCCTGGCAGCTGTCCTTCAGCTACGGCCGCGCCCTGCAGGCCTCGGCGCTCGACGCCTGGCACGGCAAGCCCTCGCAGTTCGCCGCGGGCCAGCGGACGTTCTTCAAGCGCGCGCGCCTCAACGGCCTGGCGCGCACGGGCCGCTACGAACCGGCCATGGAGCAGGAGCCGGCCTGACGTGCACGCCGCAGGCGCGGAGGTCCGGGGGACCGACGACATCATCCGCATCCGCGGCCTGCACTACGCGGCAGGCGGTCGGCCCGTGTTCGCGGGCCTCGACCTCGACGTGCTTCGCGGCGGCATCACCGCGATCATGGGCCCTTCGGGCACTGGCAAGACCACCCTGCTGCGGCTGATCACCGGGCAGGCCTTCGCCGACCAGGGCGAGGTGCTGGTCGATGGCCAGGACGTGGCCCGCCTGCCGCGCAAGGGCATCTACGCGCTGCGCCGTCGCATGGGCATGCTGTTCCAGAACGGCGCGCTGCTGACCGACATCACCGTCTACGAAAACGTGGCCTTTCCGCTGCGCGAGCACACGCGCCTGCCAGAGCGCCTGATACGCCAGGTCGTGCTGACCAAGCTGCAGGCGGTGGGCCTGCGTGGCGCCGCGGACCTGCTGCCCTCGGAACTCTCCGGTGGCATGGCGCGTCGCGTGGCGCTGGCCCGCGCGATCGTCATGGATCCCGCCTTGCTGATCTATGACGAGCCGTTCGCCGGCCTCGACCCGATCTCGATGGGCGTGGTGCTGCGCCTGATCCGCGAACTCAACGACGCGCTGGGCATCACCAGCATCGTGGTCTCGCACGACGTGCCGGAAATCTCGGCCGTCGCGGACCATGGCTACCTGCTGTCTGGCGGCCGGGTGGTGGCCTCGGGCCCGCCGCGGCAACTCGCCGCCAGCGAACTGCCCGAGGTCCGGCAGTTCATGCTCGGTCTCGCGGACGGCCCCGTGCCCTTCCACTATCCGGCTCCCGATTACGAGACCCAGCTGCTGGGCGCGGTCCGGCCATGAACGAACTGCTCCGCAGCGCCCGCGGCGGGCTCGTGATGCTCGGCGCCTATGCGCTGTTCGTCGGCCGGCTCATCGTCGAGACGCCCCGCGGGCTGCTGCGCTTCGGGCTGGTCGTCCACCAGGTCCACAACGCCGGCGCGAAGTCGCTCGTGATCATCATGCTGTCGGGGTTGTTCGTCGGCATGGTGCTCGGCCTGCAGGGACACGACCTGCTGGAACGCTTCGGCTCGGAGGACTCGCTGGGCGTTGCGGCGACCCTGGGGCTGATCAAGGAACTGGGCCCCGTGGTGACGGCGCTGCTGTTCGCCGGCCGCGCCGGAACGGCGATGGCCTCGGAACTCGGCCTGATGCGCGCGACCGACCAGATTTCCGCCATGGAGATGATGGCCGTCGACCCCGTGCGGCGCGTGGTGGTGCCGCGCTTCCTGGGCGGCGTGATCGCGATGCCGCTGCTCGCGGCCGTCTTCAACATGATCGGCATCTTCGGCGCCCAGCTCGTGGGCGTGCAGTTGCTGGGCGTCGATGCCGGCCAGTTCTGGTCCCAGATGATCGGCGCCGTCGAGCTCAGCGACGTCATGGAAGGCGTCATCAAGAGTTGCGTGTTCGGCGTCGCCTGCAGCGCGATCGCCGTTCACGAAGGTTTCCACGCGATCCCGACGGCCGAAGGCGTGGGCCGCGCAACGACCCGCACGGTGGTGACTTCCTCCGTGATGGTGCTCGTGCTCGACTACATGCTCACCGCCGTGATGCTTTGAGGAATTGACCATGCGCCAGACACGTGCGATCGAGTTGTCCACCGGCCTGTTCGTACTGCTGGGCTTCGCCGCGCTGTTTTTCCTGACCACCCAGATCACCAGCCGCGGCCTGTCCCTGGGCGGAACGCCCGGCTACACGCTGACCGCGCGCTTCGAGAACGTCGGCGGCCTCAAGGCCGGCGCGCCGGTCTCGATGTCGGGCGTGACGATCGGGCGGGTCGAGACCATCGGCTACGACACGACCCAGTACAAGGCCGTGGTGACGCTGCGCATCGACGCGGCTTTCGACAAGATTCCGAACGACAGCGACGCCGCGATCTTCACCGCCGGCCTGCTCGGCGGCCAGTACATCGGCATCGGGCCCGGCGGCTCTGAAACCTTTTTCAAGGACGGTGATCAAATGGAGTTCACGCAGTCCGCCATCGTGCTCGAGAACCTGATCAGCAAGTTCCTGTTCCAGAAGGCCGCGGAGGGCGCCGACAAGCCCGCCGCAGAAGGTAGCCCACAATGATCGCAAGGATATTCCTGGCCCTCGTGCTCGCGCTGCCGATGGCGGTTGGCGCCCAGGTCGCCGCGCCCGCCGCCGCCCCGGCTGCCACGCCCGGTCCCACGCCCGACGTGCTGATCAGGCAGTCGGCGCAGGAGATGCTCAAGGACATCGACGCCAATCGCGCCGTCTATCGCAAGGATCCCGACAAGGTCCGTGCGCTGGTCGACCGGGTGCTGCTGCCGCACTTCGACACCGACTACTCGGCACGCCTGGTGCTGGGCAAGCACTGGCGTACGGCGAGCGCCGAGCAGCGCAAGCGTTTCGTCGATGCGTTCTACAAGTCCCTGCTGCGCAATTACGGCGCCGCGCTGACCGACTTCACGGCCGACCGCCTGATCTTCCTGCCGTTCAAGGGCGACCCGGCGTCCGACCAGGCCACCGTGCGCACCGAGGTGCGCCGCGACAACGGCGCGCGCGTGCCGGTCAACTACTCGCTGCATCGTACGGCGCAGGGCTGGAAGGCCTGGGACGTGACCATCGAAGGCATTTCTTACGTGCGCAACTTCCGCGCCGACTTCGCCACCGAGATCGACCAGAAGGGCCTGGACGAGGTGATCACGCGGCTGGAGGTAGACCTCGCCAAGCCGGCCGAGTCCCGGCCGGCGTCCTCGCGACCCGGCGGAATCTGATTCCATGAGCGCGAAGGCGCCGGAGTTCTCGCTGGAGGCTGTGGCCCCGGGGCGCTACGCGCTCTCAGGCCGCGTGCAACTCGACAACGCGAACCAGGTGCTGGAACAGGGCGAGCGCGCGTTCGCCGGCCAGGCGGAGGTGGTGGTCGACCTCGCGGGCGTTTCGCAGGTGGACAGCGGGGGACTCGCCGTGCTGCTCGAGTGGCGGCGTGTCGCGCGCATCGACGGGCGTCGCCTGGGCCTCGAGTCGTTGCCGGCGCAGTTGCTCGCGATCGCGCGCCTCAGCGGGGCGGAGGGTTTTCTGACGGGTCCGGCGGGCTGACGGCGGGGTCTGCCGGCGGCGCCTCCGGCGGAACTTCCGGTGGAGCTTCCGCAGCCGGATCCTCCAGGGGATCTTCCAGCGGGTCCTCGAGCGGTGGCTCGTGGCTGTCCTCGTCCGTTGCGCCGTCGCGCACGCGATATTCGCGCCTCTGCATCCAGGCATTCCGGACGAAAGAGTAGGGGTCGTAGGACTTGGCGACGAGGTCGTCCACCTGCAGCAAGCCGGCGCGCAGGTTCAGCACCGACAGCACCAGGGTCCCGGCACGAACGCCGCTGTCCCCGAACAGGCTGCGCGGGTTGCCGACGGTCTGGGCCACGGACGAAGGCCCGTCACGCAGGCTCGAGGGGCCCAGGAAGGGCAGTACCAGGTAGGGGCCGGACGGCACGCCCCAGTAGCCCAGGGTCTGGCCCAGGTCCTCGTCGTTGAGCGGCAGGCCGATCGCGGTCGAGGCCGGATCCAGCAGGCCCCCGAGTCCCAGCGTCGTATTCACCACCAGCCGCGCCAGGTCCTGGCCCACCGCCTTGGGCTTGAGCTGGAGGATGTCGTTCGCGAGGGTCAGCGGGTAAGCCAGGTTGGTCAGGAAGTTGTTGACGCCCGTGCGCACCACGCCCGGAACCACGCGCACGTAGCCCTTGGCAACCGGCCGGAGCACGGCCTTGTCGATCGCGTCGTTGAAAGCATAAGTGCCGCGGTTGATGCGCTCGAACGGGTCGCCCGACGTGGGCGTGGTCGGGCTGGCTGCGCAACCGGCGAGCAGGGCTAC
Organism: Gammaproteobacteria bacterium; assembly: GCA_020851435.1. Classification (GTDB taxonomy): domain Bacteria; phylum Pseudomonadota; class Gammaproteobacteria; order Steroidobacterales; family Steroidobacteraceae; genus JADZCS01. The sequence continues at coordinate 11,529 of JADZCS010000143.1, forward strand.
GGCGAGTAGGGCGAGTATTCGCATGGTCTGGAAGGTGTCACGAAGGGGGGCGGCTACAGCTGCGCCGGGGGCGGATTCTATCGCTATCCGGGCTTCGATGCGCCGCCTTCAGGATCGCGACGCGGCGAGGAGTCCGGCACCTCGCGGGAGCGCTTGCCCTTCGGCAGGTATTCCTCGAGTTCCGTGATCCGTGCCTCGATGCGGTTGCGCTGCAGGTCGGTCATTTCCGGCACCGTGAGGGCGAGCTTCAGCTGGTCGATCGCCAGCGCCAGCTCGCCGCCCATCAGGTGGAACTCGGACATGTAGTAGTAGGCATCGACGGTGTCGCCTGCCGTGCTCGCCACCATCGCGATGTAGCGCGCCTGGGCTGGCGATGGCGCGACGTTGTTGAACAGGTCGAGCAGCAGGTGATGGGCGTCCCTGGCGCGCCCGGCAGTCATCAGCGTCTCGGCGAGGCGGATGGTCACGGGCACGTTGCGCGGGAACAGTGCCTGGGCGTTTTCCAGCACCCGCAGCGAGCCCGGTACGTCGCCGGCCAGCAGCAGGGTCTGGCCCAGCGCGGCGTGGTACTGCGTCGCGTCCTGCCGGCGCGCGACCAG
>JADZCS010000144.1 GCA_020851435.1 Gammaproteobacteria bacterium
CACTGCCACGTGGAGGCGGCCGAGCACATGCAGATGGGCATGCTGGGCAACCTCTACGTGCGGCCGGCGCAGAACCGCCTGGCAGCCGGAACGGTGCTCGGCAGCTTCACGCACCAGGCCGGCAACCTCTACGTCTACAACGACGGCGACGGTTCGACGGCTTACGACGTGGAGTTTCCGATTCAGATCGGCTCGTTCGATCGCAACTTCCACGAGCAGCACATCGGCGTGCAGCCGCTGCCGTTCGCGGAGATGCACGACGACTACCCGCTGCTGAATGGCCGTGGTTATCCGGACACCGTGGACCAGGGCGCTCCCCCGCCCGCGTCGGACAAGGTGGAACTGGCCGATCCGGCGGTCGCGACCACGACCTCGCAGCCGATGAACAGCAGGATCGTGATCCCGAACGGCAAGAAGGCGCTGCTGCGCATCAGCAACCTGAACGTGACCCGCTTCTACACGCTGGCCACGACCGGTCTGCCGATGCAGGTAGTTGGAACAGGTGCACACATCCTGCGCGGTCCCGCCGACGCGAACATGTACTACACCACCAACTCGGTAACGCTGGGGGGCGGTGAGGGGGCAGATGTGCTGATCAACACCGCCGGCATTGCGGCAGGCACCTACCTGCTCTACTCGACGAACCTCGAGGCGCTCAGCAACGGCGCCGAGGATTTCGGCGGCATGATGACCGAGATCCAGGTATGTCCGGGCGCCGTGGTGAACGGCGCGTGCGCGGCGGAATGATGGCCGGGAGGCTTGCAGACATGAAGAACTACACCAAGATCGCGGCCAAACTGGCAGCAGCCCCGTTGCTGTTGGCGCTCGGGTCACCTGCGGCCTTCGCTGGCATCCCCGGGGTCACGGATAAGGCTGGCAGTCCGGCCGATGGCAGCGCCGAGTTCGAGTTGTGGGCCCGCTCCGGCACCATCGTGCTGGGCGACGGCAACAGCCTGGCGGCCTGGGGCTACAGCACCAGCAGTGCGGGTGGCATGCAGTACCCCGGTCCGACGCTCATCGTCAGGGAAGGCGATGCGGTGACGGTCACGCTGCACAACGCCCTGCTGCTGCCAACTTCGGCAATCTTTCCCGGCCAGACCGGCGTGACCGCAGCGCCATGCGCGACGGGTGCCTCGACGCCTGGAGTCATGACGCTCGAGGCCCCGGGTGCCACGGCCCTCAACGGCAACGACGGTGGTTGCGTGCAGTACTCGTTCACTGCTGCCAGGCCCGGCACCTATATGTACCAGACCGGTACGCGGCCAGAACTGCAGGTCGAGATGGGCCTGGTTGGCGCGTTGCTCGTGCGGCCTGCCGGTTTCGTCGAGGGCACTCACGAGAGCCATCCGGATCGCACCGCGTACGGTACCCCGTCGGGCGGCCCTGGCGCCGTCGCTGGCTATCAGCCCACCCACTATGACCGCGAGTACCTGTTCCTGCTGACCGAAATGGACCGCTCTGCCCACGAGGCGGTCGACGCGCGACAACAGGCGATGGGTCGCCGGGCGGTGACAGTCAACAACGCCAGCTTTGAAGCGCCGGACTGTACGGTCAGCGGCGGCGCCTGCATCAATGACGCGGTGCGCGGCAACTACACTGCCGGCACGGCGGCGGGCTGGACCGCTGCCACGAGCGCCGGCGTGTTTCGCCCGATCGGCGTGATTACGCCGACCCAGGGCGCCCAGGTCGGGTATAGCAACGGCGGCATGCTGTCGCAGGTACTGAGCGAGTCGGTGGCAGCCAATACCGTGTACACGCTCAGCGTGGACGTGGGTGACCGCAGCGATATCGGCTTTCCCGGGTACACCGTCGGCCTGTATGCGGGCGGCACGTTGCTGGCAGAGAACGTCGGCATGGCCTCGTCGGTGACCAGCGGCTGGGCCACATCGACTCTGACCTATGCCACCGGCGCCACGCCGCCGGCCGGTGCCCTGGAGATCCGCCTGAAGAGCGCGGGAGGCCAGACCGATTTCGACAATGTCCGGCTGACCAGGCAGTCCACCAACTTCGACGATCCGGCCCTCGATGCAGTGCCGGGCGCCAGAATTGACGCCAGCGCCTTCAAGGCCACTCTGTGGTTCATGAACGGCCGAAACGCGCCGGATACCATGCTGGAGCGCAACGTCGACTGGCTGCCGTCGCAGCCCTACAACGCCCTGGCGCGCGCCCACGCCGGCGAGCGTGTACTAATGCGCATCATCGGGGCTGGTCGTGACCTGCATCCATTCCACCACCACGGCAATAACGCCTGGATGGTGGCGCGCGATGGTCAGGTGCTCGGCAGCGGCGCCAACGCGGCCGCTGGCTATCCAGATTACAAGTGCATTCCCGAGTTCGACCCTGCCTACGTCGCTCACGTGGCGGACGGCTCGTGCCAGAATTTCGGCGCAACGCCCAAGTCGTCGCCCGGCCTCGCCACGCTGCCGGATCAGGCTGTCTCGAACTACACCATCCAGGTCGTTCCCGGGAGTACCTACGATGCGATCTACACGTGGACCGGCCGCAGCCTGAACTGGGACATCTACGGCAGCTCGCCCGGACACCAGGCCTCGCTGCCGCCGGCGCCAGTTTCCCTGCCAATCAACGATTCAAGCTTCGAAGGGACGTCGGCCGCTGATGGCCAGGCGGTGACAGCCATCCTGGGTTGGATTGAATCCGCACCCGCCGATTCCTGGACTTTTGATCCGTCGAGCAGCTTCACGCCGGTGCCGACGGCCGGAGAGCAGATCGCGTGGTCCCGCCGAGGTGCCGCGCTGTCGAAGGTGCTGCCGGGGATCATCCTGCAGGCAGGCACCAATTACACGCTGAGTGTCGACGTGGGCAAGGGAAGATCCGGCACAACTAACCAGGTGTTTGCCGGTTACAGGGTCCAGCTGCTAGCCGGCACCACCGTACTGGCCGAGTCGCTGTCGCCGCCGGCAGCCGCGCCCGCGAATGGTACGTTCCAGACCGTTACCCTCAACTACACGGCGCCGGCGTCACCGCCTGCCGGCGAGTTGAGTATCGTGCTGGCCAGCACCGACGCGTCGAGTGCCAGCTCGAGCAACCGGACGTACTTCGACAACGTCCGGCTCTCGAGCCTGCTGCCGGCAGTCGACTGCAACGAGTCGACCCGCCTGCCCGGCGAGGACCCGATGAGTCACTGCCACCTGTTCCAGGACCCGATGGGGGCGCGGAACTTCCCGGTGACCTTGCCGGAGCAGCAGTCATTGACCTTCGGTGGCCACTGGAGTGGTAGTGCCTACCTGGGTAGCGACGAGCCGATTCCGCCGCTGCAGGGTGGCCTCAACCCGGGCTCCGGTTACTCGTTCATGTGGCACTCGCACACGGAGCGCGAGCTCACCAATGACGACGTGTTCCCTGGCGGCATGATGACGATGTTCATTCTGGAGAAGGAGCCTGACGCGGGTGACAACATCTGCGAGGACGGGGCCTTCAATACCGACATCAGCTCGTGTGCCCCGTAAGCCGCGTCGAGGAAACAGGCCATGAATAACAGGCATCGCATTCTCACCAGCGCCATCGCGGCGACCATCGCGGCGACGCTCGGGACACAGACGGCGCAGGCGGCCGACGTGTACCTGCGCGCGGAGAGCTTCAGCAGGGTCCTGCCGGGCGTTGCGGCACCCGTCACGATGTGGGGCTACAAGTCCTGCACCGATGACACTTTCACCGACTGCGATGCCGTGGCGTCGTCGCCTGGCCCGGAGATCGTGGTACCCCCGGGAGACTCGTCATTGACGATTCACCTGTACAACGGACTTGCCGAGCCGACCTCGGTGATGATCCCTGGCCAGACCAAGCCCATGGCCCCGGTGACGTTCACGCCGGCGGGTGATACACGCGCACGCATCCGGGCGTTCGACAAGGAAGTGGCACCCGGTTCCTCGGACATCTTCACCTGGAGCAATCTGCGTCCGGGCACATATCTGTACCAGAGCGCCTCGCACGTTCAGTTGCAGGTCCACATGGGCCTGTATGGCGCGATGAGCAGCGATGCTGCCACCGGTGAGGTCTACGCGGGTGTGCCGTACGCACAGGCCAGGACCGTGATCTTCAGTGAAGTCGATCCTTCATTGCACAGCCCGCCGAAGGCCGCGAACCTGACCGTCGACGGCTACCGGCCGTCGGTGTTCCTGATCAACGGCAAGTCTTTCGGTTTCACCGATCCAGTCCCGGTCACGGCCGTTCCCGTCAGCAATCCAGGGTTCGAAGATCCGGACTGCGGTGGCGGCGCGACCTGTGTAGTCAACGCTCTCGGCAATTACACCAATGGGACGGCTACCGGCTGGACCATCACCGGGGCTGGTGGTGCCGGCGTGTTCGATCCGGTCAGTGCCATCGCGCCGACTGAAGGTGACCAGGTCGGCTGGAGCAGTGGCTCGACGCTGGCGCAGGTGCTGACGGAGTCGCTCCAGGCAAACCAGTCTTATACGCTCACCGTGGACGTGGGTGATCGCTCGGACATGGCCTTCCCAGGATATACCGTCGGACTGTACGCAGGCGGCACGCTGCTGGTGGAGCAGGTCGGCACGGCCGCTTCAGTGACCAGCGGCTGGGCCAGTTCGACCCTGACCTACGCCGCCGGCGCCACGCCGCCGCCCGGCGCGCTGGAAATCCGCCTGAAAAGCGCGGGCGGCCAGACCGAGTTCGATAATATCCGGCTGGTCAGGGCGCCGGTTGCGGCGGCCCCGGGTCCGCTCGTGACGGCAATTACCGGCCAGCGCGTGCTGCTGCGGTTGCTAAACGCAGGCCTGCAGAATCGAGCCCCGCAACTGCTCGGCGGTTACTTCGAGATTGTCGGTGAGGATGGTCACCGGTTGCCGGTCAGTCACCTGCAGTACAACACGCTGCTACCGGCCGGTAAGGCACTGGACGTGGTCTTTACCCCGGCTGCACCTGGCACCTACACGCTGTATGACCGCCGCCTTGGCCTCAGCAACGGCACCGGCCAGCTTGGCCAGATCGTGGTCACGCCCTAGGAGGGTCACACACGGGGTCCTCGTCTCCCTGGCAGGCTCCTCTGCCGCTCCTGCGCCCCGGCTGACACCCGGGCTCGCAGGGTAGCGACCCAGCCGCGCATCGTGCCCCGGCGCGGGGCGGTCAGCCGGATCCAGAAGGAATCCGGCGGAAGCCCTGTGACTACAGGGTATTACTACCCCCATGCCTACGTAGTGTCTCGTCCCCGGGTACCGAGTTGACCGCGCATCCAAACACGGGCCGATGCTCTAGATTCAGGTCATGGAAATAGACCCTGAATTCCGCGGGAGAGACGGCGTGGTCGAGCCGCTCGCAGCAGTATCGCGTTTCATGCTGGCTGCGCTCGCCGTCGCGGCGCTGGCGGGCTGTGCCGTCGGCAGCAGCGTTCGCGCGGACCAGGCCGCACCGATCGCCATCCAGTCGGTGCGCCTGACCGCGGCAGGGCACTACATTGACCTGCGTTATCGGGTCACCGATGTCGAGCAGGCGAACAAGCTGCTCGGGCCCAGCGTCAAACCGATACTGGTCGACCAGGCGACCGGCCGGCAGCTGGCGGTGCCGATGACCGCCAAGCTTGGCCCCCTGCGCCAGACCCAGGCCCGGCAAAAGCCCGATCACCTGTACTTCGTGATGTTCACCAATACCGCGGGCCTGGTCCCGGGAAGCAAGGTCACGGCCCTGCTCGGCGACATCAAGATCACCGACCTTACCGTGCAGTAACCCAGGCACCGGAGCCAACATGACCCTGCGGGTTCGGACCGGACTTCCCAGCGCGCCAGTGCCAACATGGGCAGGCCTTGGGATGTCCGGGCGTCCGGCGCGCCGATGCGCAGCGGGGAGCGTGGTGCTGGCCGGGGCACTACTGGTCTCGGCCGCGCTTGCGGCGGGCCCGGGCAGCGTCGAACTGCAGGCCGCGCTTGATGCGGCCAGCCCGAGTGACGAGCTGGCGATCATCGTGACCTACCGCAGCCAGTTCCGGCTGCAGGCCTTCCGCAAGCTGGCCTACGACAAGGGCGGCGAGGACCTGGCGACGGTCGCCAGCGACCGGCGCGAACGCCGTCGCGCGATCATCAGCGGCCTGCGTCAGTCGGCCAAGGCCGATGGCGCCCCGCTGCTGGAACTGGTGCAGGGCAGGGGGGCGCACGCGGTGCGCGTGCTGTGGATGTCGAACTCGATCGCGCTGCGCGCCAGCCGTGACCTGGTGTGGCAACTGATCGCGGACCCGCGAGTTACGCAGGTACGGCTGGATCAGGTACTGTCGGCGCCGACGCCGATGGCCGGATTGACTGCGCCGGTTGAGTGGAACGTCAACGCAGTTGGTGCGCCGGCCTTGTGGGGGCAGGGCTTCAATGGCAGCGGCTCGGTCGTCGCTGTGATCGACAGCGGCGTGGACGTGGCGCACCCTGACCTGGCCGCGAGCTATCGCGGTGGCAGCAATAGCTGGTTTGACCCGTATGGCCAGCACGCCACGCCCTACGATCGGCTCGGCCATGGCACCCAGGCACTCGGCCTGATCACCGGCGGCTCGCTGAGCGGCGCGGCCATCGGTGTGGCACCCGGCGCACGCTGGATAGCCGCCAAGATCTTCGACGATGCCGGCCATGCCTCGGAAAGCGCCATCCACCTCGCCTTCCAGTGGGCGCTCGATCCCGATGGCAACCCAGCCACCGACGATGCGCCGGACGTGGTCACCAACTCCTGGGACATCGCCAGCGAGAACGTCTGCAACAGTGCCTTCCAGGCTGACATCGACGCGCTCCGGGCAGCGGACATCTCGGTGGTCTACTCGGCGGGCAACTACGGCCCGAATCCCGCCACCAGCGTGAGTCCTGCGAACAACGCCCGGGTCGTCAGCGTCGGCTCTGTGGATGCAAGCAACCTGGTCTCGCCGTTCAGCAGTCGCGGTCCTTCGGCCTGCGACGGTTCGGTGTTCCCGAAGGTTGTCGCCCCAGGCGACGGCTTGCAGACCACGGACCTGTCATTTGGCGGAATGCCGCTGTTCGTGCAGGTCTCTGGTACCTCGTACTCCGCGCCGGAAGTGGCAGGCGTGCTCGCGCTGCTGCGCGCAGCGGTGCCGACGGCCACGGCCGCCGAGGTCGAGGCAGCGCTGGCAGCGACCGCGCGCGACCTGGGCGCGGCCGGACCGGACGCGGACACGGGCTACGGGCTGGTCGACGCCGCCGCGGCCTACACCAGCGTGTCGCGTCCAGTCGACGACGATGCCGACGGCTATCCGATTGGCCGCGACTGCAACGATCACGATGCCTCGATCCATCCCGGCGCGCAGGACGCGAGGCGCGACGGCATCGACCAGGACTGCAACGGCTTCGACTTCACGCTCGATGTCAAATACGCCGTGTACGCGCACGACGGCGCCAGTCTGTCGATGCGCGCGACCACTGCGCAGCGCGACGACGCGGCTCTGGAGATTGTCGGCGTGGGACCGCTGACCTGGCGGGCCAGCCGACGCGACTGGATTTTCGAGGGTGCGACGCCGGGTGGACCACTGCAGGAGCTGACGGTCCGCGGCGTCGAGGGCGAAATGACGGTGCGGCCGCGTCAGCCGACGAAGCGTCGCTGACTGGCGTCGCCCCGGAAAGCTATGCATGATGAATCAAGCAATATCTGCCAGCGAAACAGGCTTAGAAATGACTGTTCGTAGCTCAGTGCCGGTCGGTGGAATCAGCGACATGGGGCCGATGGCCGCCGATGCGCTGGCCGAGCTGTCAGGACTCGCGCTGGCGGGCGCTGACCGCAACGAACTCGCTGCCTGCGGGACACACTGGCTGGGACAACTGGTGCCGGGTTGCCTCGCCATGGTTGTCGAGCCCGGGCGCGACGCTGCCGCAGGATCGGTGCTGGCGTGGTCAGGCCCCGGGCGGCCCCTGGTCGACGCCGACCTGTCATTCGCCGAGGGCTCGGTGTTCAACCAGGCCCTGGCCCAGCCCTCCCGGGTGCTGTGGGCGACCGGTCCGTCGGTGGCCCGTGCCCTGCCGGGTCGCGCGGACAGCCTGATCACCAGCAGCGTGCTGGTTGGCGCGGGCATTGCTGCCAAGCAGGGTGGTCGATCGGTGCTTGCCGCGCTGGTCGATGCCGCACTTCTGCCACGCGCCGAGGTGGTCGACGTAGCGCTGCAGATCCTGACCAGCCAGCTTGCCGTGGCCTGCTCGGTCGCGTTCAACCGGGCGGCTGTCGCTGGCGCGCACGAGGCGATCGTGAAGGCCAAACGCGAGTGGGAGGGGACGGCGGATGCGCTTGCCGATGTGGTTTGCCTGCTCGATCGCAATTGCCGCATCGTTCGCGCCAATCGCGTGGTCGAACGCTGGGGACTCTGTCCGGTCGGTGAGTCGCTGGGGCGGACGCCGCACGAGTTGTTCCACCCGGGCTGTAATGTCTCCAAATGTTCGCTGGCCTCCGCACTCGATACGGGCTGGCGCGCGCTGCGTCAGGACCAGCCGGCGCCGTTCGAATTCGACGACGTCGACCGTGACCGGGTGCTCGGGATCAGCTTCCGCTCGCTCCACCCGACCTCGGCCGTCGTGCAGTCCGTGCGCGATTCCATGGCGGTGCTGGTCGTGTCGAACGTCGCCGAGCTGCACCGGGCCCGCGAGGCCGTGAATCGCCTCAACCTGAACCTCGAACTCAAGGTCCGTACGCGGACCCAGGAGCTGCGTGAGGCCAACCGCGGCCTGCGCAACGAGGTCGTGCGGCGCAAGGCAGCCGAAACCGCGCTGCGCGCCTCGCACAACGAGCTAGGCATCCTGTCCGAGCAGCTAATCGCGGCCCAGGAGAACGAGCGCCACCGCATCGCGCGCGAACTGCACGACTCGGTGGGCCAATCGCTGATTGCCGTCAAGTACTCCATGGAGCGCGCCGCGGAGATGCTGCGCCGGCCGGGTCTCGGCGATCCGTGGCCGGTGCTGATGCAGGCCATTCGCGGGGCCCAGGAGACATCCGACAGCATCCGCACGATCGCCACCAGCCTAAGGCCTCCGATACTCGACGACATGGGCGCTGCCTCGGCCGTCGCCTGGTTCTGCAGGCAGTTCGCTGAGGTTTACCCGACGCTGGCCGTGACCACCCGGGTTGAGGCGAGTGACGCCGAAGTGCCGGACCGGCTGGCGATCGCGGTCTTCCGCGGTGCCCAGGAGCTCCTCAACAACGTTGCCAAGCACGCTGCGGCCACGCATGTGGACGTAGGCCTGTACCGCGAACCCATGGCCCTGGTGCTCGAGGTACGCGACGACGGACGCGGCATCGCCGCCATGCCTGTCGGCATGCCGCCGACGCATGGCCACGGCCTGCGAAACCTCCGCGAGCGTGCCGAGATGACCGGTGGCGTGTTCTCGATCGGTCCGGATGCGGCGGGCGGCACGTTTGCACAGCTGGCATGGCGCCTGTCGCAGGATGACATCACGGGTCCCGAGGAGACACAGTCATGAGTGGTCGCCAGTTGCGTCGCGTGGCAAAGGCCGCGGGCTTCACGCTGCTGGAACTGCTGGTGGTGATGGTCATCATCGGTCTGCTTGCTGGGCTCGTCGCGCCCCGCTACTTCGCCCAGGTAGGCAAGTCAAACGTCAAGGTTGCCCGGGCCCAGATCCAGGCGCTCGACCAGGCGCTCGACCAGTTCAGGCTCGACCTGGGTCGGTACCCGACCACCGAAGAGGGCCTTGAAGCACTGAACACGGCGCCGGCGAACGCGCCGGACTGGTCAGGGCCGTATCTCAAGAAGGGCATCCCGGCCGATCCCTGGGGCCGGCCGTACACCTACCAGTCGCCCGGCACGCATGCCGAGGCCGACCTGTCCTCGCTCGGCAAGGATGGCCGCCCGGGCGGCACCGGAGAAAACGCCGACGTGGGGAACTGGTAACGCGCATGCAGTTCACGGTCAAAGCGACAGATTGGGGCAGGGGCGTGGTCGTCTGCGACGTCGACGCGCTCGACGAGGCGGACGCGCGGCGCCAGATTGCCGCCCAGGGCCGAAGCGTGATCGCCCTCTCGGCGCAGCGCTCCTTCGGCTGGCGCCGCAGCCCACGCCTGCCGTTGGTCGGCTTCAGCCAGGAACTGGTGGCGCTGCTCGACGCGGGCCTGTCGCTGGTCGAGGCCATCGATACCCTGACCGAGAAGGAAGGCAACCCGGAAGTGCGCCGCGGCCTGGAGCAGATCCGCAGCCGGCTGTTCGAGGGGCGCACACTGTCGGCGGCAATCGAGGAATTTCCGGGCAGCTTCCCGCCGCTGTACGTGGCCACCGTGCGCGCCAGCGAGCGCACCGGCGACCTGCGCGAGGCACTGGTGCGCTTCGTCACCTACCAGCAGCAGGTCGACGTGCTGCGCAAGAAGGTCATCAGCGCCTCGATCTATCCACTGGTGCTGTGCGCGGCCGGCCTGCTGGTCACCCTGTTCCTGCTCGGCTACGTCGTTCCGCGCTTCAGCGGCATCTATGAGGACCTCGGCAGCAACCTGCCGGTCGCGTCGATGCTGTTGATGAAGTGGGGCCTGATGCTGCAGCAGCACGGCTTGCGTACGCTCGTTCTCGGCGCTGCCGCCATGGCCGGCCTCGTCTATGTGGCGATGCGACCGGTGGTTCGTGCGACGGTTATCGAGCGGATTATCAGGATTCCGGCAGTAGGCCGGCAGTTGCGGACTTACCAGCTGGCGCGGCTCTACCGCACTGTCGGCATGCTGTTGCGTGGCGGCACGCCGGCGCCGACCGCGTTGAAGATGTCGGAGGGGTTGCTCAGCGCGGCCTTGCGGCCGGCCCTCGCCGAGGCCCTGCGCGAAGTACGCGAGGGCCAGTCGCTGGCCACCGTGCTTGAGCGCAATGGTCTTACCACCACTGTCGCGGCACGCATGCTCCGCGTCGGCGAACGCAGCGGCAATATGGGCGAGATGATGGAGCGCATCGCCGCGTTCTATGACGAGGAGCTGGCACGTGCGGTCGACATCCTGACCCGACTGGTCGAGCCGCTGCTGATGGCGGCGATCGGCCTGCTGATCGGCTTCATCGTCGTGCTGATGTACTTCCCGATCTTCGAACTGGCAGGGATGCTGCAGTGAGCGCCATGCCGGAGTTCAGGCCAATCGACGACGTCACGCTGGCCGCCGCCATCGCCGGGGCGCGCCGCACCGGCTCGTCGCCGCTGGATGAGCTTGAGGGCTCCTGCGGCCTCGATGCCGCGGGGCTGGCGGCCGCGCTGGCGCACACCTTCGACTACCGGCTGCTGACTGCCGCGCAACTGGACGTCACCTCGGCAGCTTTCGACCTTTTGCCGGCGGCCGAGGCGTCACGGCGGCGCTGCGTCGTGGTGCGTGAGAGCGGTCAGCCGACCGTCGTGTTCTGCGACCCATTCGACGTCGGTCTGCGCCCATGGCTCGAGTCGCGCATCGTCGCGCCCCTGAAGTGGGCTTTGTCCACGCGCGGTGCCATCTCGGCCTTCGTCGCCAGGCACGAGCGCTCGGTGCGGGCGATCGACTCTGCGCTGCCAGGCGCGGCCGAGTCCGTCGGCTCCGACAGCCAGATCGACAACCTGTCGCTCGCCACCATCAGTCAGGACGGCAGTCCGGTCATCAAGCTGGTGCACTCGACCGTTTTCGATGCGCTGCGCGCGGGCGCCAGCGACATCCACATCGAGACGGTCGGCACGGGGCTGGTGATCCGCTACCGCATCGACGGCGTGCTGGTGAAGATCGCCACGGTCGCAGGCATCGAGGTTTCCGAGCAGGTCATCTCGCGCATCAAGGTCATGTCGGAACTCGATATCGCCGAGCGTCGCATCCCGCAGGATGGTCGCTTCAAGATTGCCATTGACGGGCGCCCGATCGACTTCCGTGTCTCGATCATCCCCAGCGTGTTCGGCGAGGACGCGGTTGTCCGAATCCTTGACAAGCAGGCCATCACCGACCAGATGAAAGGCCTGCGCCTGGACGGACTGGGCTTCGACATGCGCACGGTCGCCGGCCTGCGCCGCCTGAGCCTGCTGCCGCACGGCATGCTGCTGGTCACGGGCCCCACCGGCAGCGGCAAGACTACGACGCTGTACGCAGCGCTTTCCGAGACCAACAACGGCCATGACAAGATCGTCACGATCGAGGACCCGGTCGAGTATCAGCTGTCCGGTGTGCTGCAGATCCCGGTCAACGAAAAGAAGGGCCTGACTTTCGTCCGTGGCCTGCGCTCGATCCTGCGACACGACCCGGACAAGATCATGGTCGGCGAAATCCGCGACCCGGAGACGGCCCAGATCGCGATCCAGTCGGCGCTGACCGGACACCTGGTGTTCACCACCGTCCACGCCAACAACGTGTTCGACGTGCTGAGCCGCTTCGTGCATATGGGCGTCGATCCTTACAGCTTCGTCTCGGCGTTGAATGGCATCCTCGCGCAGCGCCTGATACGCATCATCTGCCCGCAGTGCGCGGTAGCCGTGGCCGCGCCAGCACAGCTCGCTGAGGAGATCCGCATCGCCGACGTGGCGGGCGGGCGGCGGGCGATCTACCGCGAGGCCGCCGGATGCAAGCACTGCCGTGGAACTGGCTATCGCGGCCGCAAGGCCATCGGCGAGCTGCTTTTGCTCAATGACGAACTGCGCGAAGCGATCGTCGCCCGCGTGCCGGTGCGACAGCTCAAGGAGCTGGCGGCGCGGTCCGGTGTGCGCCTGATCAGGCGCGCCGCGATCGACCTGCTGCAGGCCGGCGAGACCACTCTGGAGGAGGTCAACCGTGTCACCGCTATGGCGTGACGAAGTAGGGATCTTCCTCGGGCCTCGAGCCGTGGCGCTGACGCGCATGCAGCGGGGACTGAGGCCGAGATGCGTGGCGGAAAACACCGTCAGCGTGCCAGATGGCAGCCTCGGCGACTGGACGGGGGCGCTGGCGGCCGTGCGCCGGGAACTTGGCAGCCCAGCCTGGCGTGCCGCAAATGTCCGGGTGATCGTCGCCGATCACTGGGTGCGTTATGCGGTGGCGCCGTGGAGCGCGGACCTCGATAGCGATGCCGAGCGCCTGGCGCACGGCCGGCTGGTTCTGCAGCAGATCTACGGCGATGACCTGGCCGGAATGACCGTTGCACTGGCGGATACAGCGCCGCGTCGCGCTCAGCTGGTCTGCGCCATGCCCTCCCAGCTGCGGTCCGACCTCAACCTGGTGCTGGCCGAGGCCGGCCTGCGGCTCGTCTCACTGCAACCGCATCTGGTCGTTGCGTTCAACCGCTGGCGGTCACGGATGTCGGCCGATGGTGGCTGGTTCGTGACCATCGACGAGGGTTCACTCGCGGCCGTCCGCCTTGAGCGCGACAGCTGGCAGGAGGTTCATTGCGTCCGCATCGGTGATGACTGGTCGTCCGACCTGCGCCGCCTTCAGACCTTCGGTCGGCTCGCGAGCGGTCGGGCCGATGGCGGGCGCGTGCTGGTGGACGCGCCACCGTGGCTGCGCCGCGTTGCCGCCACTGCGGGCGACCAACTCGAGTGGCTGGAGCCCGACGGCAGGATCGCTGACACGCTCGAGAAGCTCGCGCAACTCAAGGAGGCGCATGCATGAGCGCTCCAGCAATGCGCCTGGATTTTGCCGCAACGGGTGTTCGGCCAGGCAGCGCCAGCGTGGCGGTGCTGGCCGCAGGGGTGATCTCGCTGGCGGCTACGCTGCTGGTTTACGACCAGATCCGCTCGGCGGGCGAGGGGCTGGCCCTGCGGCGCGACGCCTTGTCGGACAGCATCCCGACTGGCGAACCGGTCGATGCCTCGGGCCGCTCGATCGCCGACGCCACGGCCGTGATTGCCGGGCTGTCGACCCCATGGGGGCAGTTGCTCGACGATCTCGAGGCGGCCAATGTGGACAGCCGTCGCAATGTGGCGATCCTCGAGATCGAGCCGGACCGCGAGCACCAGAAGGTCAGGATCATCGGCGAGTCGCGTACGCTGCGCGCCGCGCTGTCGTACGCCGAGCGGCTGCAGAAGAGCAAGGCCATCCGTTATCCGCTGCTCGACAGCCACGAGGTTCAGCTCAAGGACCCGTTCCAGCCGGTGCGCTTCCAGATCACCGCCGCGTGGAGGGTGTCACCGTGAGCGGCCAGCTCGTCCAGCGGGTCAGCCAGGTCGCGTGGGTTGCGAAGTCGGCCCTGGTCCTGCGCGCGCGGGCGCTGCTGTCGCGGCTGGATGGGGCCTTGCATCGCCTGCCTTCACCGCGCGAAATCATGGCGCTGGCACAGTCGGTCCGCCGACCGCGCGTCGATCGGCTCGGCGGCACTGGCCTTGCGCTGCTGACCGCCAGTGCGGTTCTGTCGTTCAGCACGCTGCTGCCGCTGCGGCATCAGGTGCAGGGGCTGCGCGACGAGGTCACCAGCCTCGAGGCGGCGGCGCAATCCGGCAATGGGCGGCCCGCCTCGCAGGCCATGCAGGCCAGTGCGCTGCTGAGCAAGCTGCCGACCCGTTCCGATTTGCCGGCGGTGCTGTCCGGCGTCCTCGCCCAGGCCACCGCCGCTGGTCTGAAGCTGGAACGTGGCACGTATGAGTTCACGCCGGCGAAGTCAGGGCAGATCGCCCGCTATCGCGTGACGCTGCCGGTCAGCGGCACGTACGGGCAGGTCCGGCGCTTCGTCGAGGGAACCCTGGCCACGCTGCCGGCGGTGGCTCTCGAGGGCCTGCGCCTGGAACGCGAGGGCATCGCCAGCGAACGGTTGTCCGCCAACCTGCAGTTCGCGGTCATGGTGAGGAGCGAGTGATGAAACAGTTGCCAGGGACGCGCGCTGTCGGCCAGCGGGCGATGTTGCCGGTGCTGGTCGCGGCAGCGGTCGGAATCGCCCTGTGGGGCACCGCCGGCAGTGACTCCGTCGACCCGGGGGCCATCACCGAGGCCGTTCCGGCTGGCATTGCCGACGCCCGTGCGGGCGACCAGGTCGCCGCCGGAATGCCGATTGCATTTCCCCGGCGGGTGGCCAGCACAGGTACCCGCCGCGACCTGTTCGATGTCACCAGCTGGTACGTGGCGCCACCGGCGCCGCCGCCGGTCAAGCTGGCGCCGCCGCCGCCGCCGAGCGCGCCGCCACTGCCTTACACGCTGATGGGCAGCTATGCCGCCGCCGGCGGCAGAACCGTCTACTACCTGGTCAAGGGCGACCGGATGTTCGACGTGCACGTCGGCGACAAGTTCGACAACGTCTATCGGGTCGATGCCTTGAAGGACGACCAATTGGTGCTCACGTACCTGCCGCTCGAGCAGCAGCAGACGCTGAGCCTCAGGAGATGATCTGACATGGGTTCCCGCTGCGTTTTCATTGCACTTCTCGCCGCCGCCGTCATCACTGTCGCGGGCTGCGCAACCGATCGCCTTCACCAGGAAGGCCTCGCCGCGGTCGAGGCCGGGCAGTACGAAGAGGGCATCAGCAAGCTTGAGGAGGCGGTGGCGGCGGACGCGTCCAACCTGACCTACAGGCTCGACCTGCAAGGGCAGCGCGAGCGCGCGATCGCGGCCCTGATCGACCAGGCTGACCACGCGCGCAGCGTCGGCCGTCTTGACGAGGCCGGGACGGCCTACAGTCGGGTGTTGGTGATCAGCCCGGATAACGTCCGCGCTCAGCGCGGACTCGAACAGATCAAGACCGACCAACGGCACGCCGAGAGCATCGCCAAGGCGAAGCGCGACTTCGACCAGGGAAACCTGGACTCGGCCGAGGCGCGGCTGCGGGCAGTGCTCGAGGAGAACCCGGGCTCGGTGGGCGCCAATACCCTGCGCGCGCAGATAGACGCGGCGCGCGGACCGCGCAGTGTCACGCCGCGACTGAAGGCTCGCGACAACAAGCCCATCAACCTCCAGTTTCGCGACGCCAACACCAAGATGGTGTTCGAGGCGCTGGCGCGACAGACCGGCATCAACTTCATCTTTGACAAGGACGTCAAGACCGATGGCAAGACAACCATCTTTGTCCAGAACGTTCCGGTCGAGCAGGCGATCGGGCTGATTTTGGGCCAGAACGGCCTCGCCCAGCAGGTGCTGGCCGACAACATGGTGCTGATCTACCCGAGTACGCCGGCCAAGCAGAAGGAGTACCAGGAGCAGATCGTCCGCACCTTCTACCTGTCCAATACCGACCCAAAGCGTGTGATGGAAATGCTCAAGACCATGCTCAACGCGAAGACGCTGTTCGTGGATGAGCGTGCGCGGGCGGTCGTCATGCGCGACACACCCGAGGCTGTGCGCATGGCGGAGCGGCTGATCGCCTCGGTCGACGTCCCGGATGCCGAGGTGATGATGGAAGTCGAGGTGCTCGAGCTGACAAGGTCGAGGCTGCAGCAGCTGGGCATCAAGTACCCCGACGCGGTGACGTTCACGCCGACGGCGCTCGCGGGCGACCCGCTGGTGCTGCAGGACCTCCGGGACCAGGACGCCACGACCATCCAGGTCAGCGAGGTCTCGCTGCGCATGGACCTTATGAAGCAGGTCACGACGGGTAACCTGCTTGCCAGTCCGCGGATTCGCGCCAGCAACCATGAGAAGGCCAAGGTCCTGATTGGCCAGCGAGTGCCAGTGATCACCAGTGCCACGACACCGAGCAATGGCGGCGCGGTCCAGAACAGCAGCGTGCAGTACGTCGACGTGGGCCTGACGCTCGAGGTCGAGCCTGACGTTTACCTCGACAACGACGTCGCCATCAAGGTCAAGCTGGAGGTCAGCAACATCGTCAAGGCGATCTCGGTCGGCGACACTCTCGCCTATCAGATCGGCACGCGCAACGCCCAGACCCTGCTGCGCCTGCGGGACGGTGAGACCCAGGTACTCGCCGGCCTGATCCAGGACGCCGACCGGACGACGTCGAACCATATCCCCGGGCTGGGCGACATCCCGATCCTCGGTCGCCTTTTCGGCACGCGCAATGATGACGGTGAAAAAACCGAGATCGTGCTCTCGATCACCCCGCGCATCATTCGGGCCCAGAACCGGCCGTCGAGCGACAACATCGAATTCTACTACGGCACAGATTCGAACCAGCGCGGCACTCCCCTGGGCGGCGGTGCCGCTGTGGGTGGCACGACCGGCGCTGCTCCGCGCAGCGCTGCAGCTTCGCTGGCGGGGACCGTGGTGCCGGCCAGCGTTCCAGTGGTCGAAAGCGAAGGTCCTTCCGAGTCTGCTGACGGACCGGGGAGCGCTGCCGACAGCCAGCCCCAGGCTGTGCAGACGCGGCCGGTGCTAAGGCTGGACGGCCCGGGACAGGTCACTGTCGGCCAGGAGATCACGGTGACGCTCAACCTCGACAACGCCAAGGCGATCGGCGGGGTCAAATCGACGCTGCGTTTCGACCCGCAGGTGTTCGAGTTCGTCGGCGGCTCCGCCGGGTCGCTGGTGTCGGACGAACAGAAGGAGGCCGGCACGCCGCGTGCCGAAGCCGGGGGAGGCCGCGTTGGCTTCGAACTCGAGGGCGCGAACGTCAACGGCGACGGCGTGCTGTACGTGGCGCGTTTGAAGGCGCTGCAGCCGCGCCCGCAGTCGATGGTCACGGTCCAGCAGTTCGCCGCGACCGGCACCGACGGTGAGCTGGTCGGCGTGATGGCGCCGCGACCGCTGATCGTGGTTGTGACGCCCTAGGCGACTGCAGTGCGCGCACGCGGTTTTACGCTGATTGAACTGGTGATCACGGTCGCCATCGTGGGCCTTCTGGCGACGGCAGCGTTCCCGCTCGCGCAGATGGCCAGCCGCCGGGCCAAGGAGCAGGACCTGCGCCTCGCACTGCGCGAGATCCGTGGCGCCCTCGACCGCTACAAGACCTCTGCCGACGAGGGGCATGTCGTGCTGGAAGTCGGGCAAACCGGCTATCCGCCCAGCCTGGAGACACTCGTGGATGGCGTCGAGGACGCCAAGGATCCCGAGGCTGCACGCATCTACTTCCTGCGGCGCCTGCCGCGGAACCCTTTCTTTCCCGACCCTGCGGCGGAGCCGGCGGAGACCTGGGGGCTGCGCAGCTATGCCAGTCCGCCCGACGACCCGCAACCTGGCGAGGACGTTTTCGATGTCTACCCGCTGACGTCCGGCAGCGGCCTCAACGGAGTGCCCTACCGTGACTGGTAAGCAGCTGCGCGGCCGGCGGCCCGACGGCTTCACGCTGATCGAACTGCTGGTCGTGATCTCGATCATAGCGACCCTGTTGACCATCGCCGCGCCGCGCTACTTCAAGAGCCTGGAGCGGTCGAAGGAGACGGTGCTGCGCCAGGACCTGTCGATCCTGCGCGACGCGATCGACAAGTACCGTGGCGACCTCGACCAGTATCCCGAGTCGCTCCAGACCCTGGTCGACAATGGCTACATCAGGGCAGTGCCCAAGGACCCGATAACGAATTCCGCGGAGACCTGGATCGTGGTGCCCAGCGACGATGCAGACAAGCCCGGCGTCAAGGACGTCCACAGCGGCGCCGAGGGGGCCGGGCTGTCAGGTTTGCCCTTCGTGGAACTGTAAGTTGGCAATGCACCTGCCTGAGCGCCGACCGCCATCCGCCCGCCGCGACGACGGGTTCACCTACATAGGCATGTTGTTCGCTGTCATCCTGATCGGGCTGGCCCTCTCTGCCGTTGGTACCCTGTGGAGCGCGGCGGTGCGCCGCGACCGGGAGGCGGCGCTGCTGTGGACGGGCGCCCAGTACCAGCGCGCGATCCAGAGCTACGTCACCAGGGGGCCGGGCGGGCTTCGGCAGTTTCCGCAGGCGCTGGAGGACCTTCTGGAGGACCGACGTGGCCCGGTCACGTTGCGGCACCTGCGCCGCCTGTATGGCGACCCCGTCACCGGCGCCACGGACTGGACGGTGGTCCGGCTGGCTGACGGGTCGATCAGTGGCGTCCGCAGCGCCGCCCTGGGCAAGCCCTTGAAGCAGGCAGGGTTTCCGGCCGAACAGGCAGCCTTCGCCGGAGCACAGTGCTACTGCGACTGGGCTTTCGTCTATGTCCCGTCCCGCCCCCAAGGCTCCGCGACGGCGCCCTGACCCCAGAACTGAGAATCCCGTCACACTTTTTGTCGGTGGACTGGTTTACGCTGAAGTGTAGCGTGGTGGGGGGAGGGATCCCGTGCATACTGGAAATCGGTGCCAGGGGGCGCTTTTGTGGCTGGGTTCGCGGTTCACAGGCCGCGCTAACGCCATTATCGGGTCACAATCGTGGCTACCCAGCAGCAGGGCACTGTGAACACCGCCGTCGAAGCATTCGACAACACCCGGGCCGACACGGAGCGTTCGCCTGCTGCCGAACCGGTGCGTATCGCTATTGTCGACGACCACATCATCCTGCGGCAGGGCCTCAGGGCCCTGCTCGAGATCGAGACCGACCTGGAAATCGTCGGCGAGGCCGGGACCGCAGCGGACGCCGTGGAACTGGTACGCCGCACGCAACCCGCCGTCGTGCTGTCGGACATCTCGCTCCCGGACAAGTCGGGTCTCGCGCTGATCAGCGACCTGCGCGCCCTGTGTCCGAGTATCCGGATCCTGATGTTAACCGCGTACAGCAGCGAGGACTACATCCGGGTCGCACTGAACTCAAACGCCGACGGCTATGTGCTCAAGGATTCGAGCCGTGCCGAGCTGCTGGGCGCCATCCGCGCGATTTCCCGCGGGGATCGCTATGTTTGCACCACCATCACGAACCGGCTGGTGTGGGGCTTCCTTGGGGTCGGTGACCAGCCGAAGGCGACCGGGACGGCGTCGAAAATCACCGAGCGTGAGCGCGAAGTCCTGACGCGTATCGCCCTCGGCATGCCGAACAAGCTAATAGCCAAGGAACTCGATCTGGCGGTGAAAACTGTCGAGAAGCACCGTTCCAATCTCATGCGCAAGCTGTCGATACACAACACCGCTGAAGTGACGATGTATGCGGTCCGCAACGGGCTGGTCAGCGCAGAAAACCGCGCCGACGAAAAATTTGCCTGAACGCCGAATGGCCGGCTTGCGGCGTGGCGTGCTGGGTCTGGCTGCGCTGTCCGTGGTGTTCGGGTGCGCTGCCCCGCGCTCGGAGACCCCGCTGGAACTATCCCTGAATCGCCTGCGTCCGGATTCGGCCACCTACACCTTGGCCAGCGGATTCGAGACTGCCGGCCAGTTCGTCGCCCGTGATCGGGCGACCTGGCAGGTCCTCTGGCAACAGGTCAACGCTCCCCACCTGCCCGCTCCCGCCCTGCCCGTGATCGACTTCGATCGTGAAATGGTGCTGGTCGTTGCAATGGGGCGGCAGGCGTCGGGCGGTCACTCGCTGCGGTTCGAGCGGGTCGCCCGTGACGGCGAGGGCATAGTAGTCACGATCCGCCGCGAGCAGCCGGGCAGCGGCTGTATCGTGCCCAGCGCTTTGACCTTCCCGGTCGACATCGCTACGGTGCCACGCAGCAGCGGACCGGTCGCCTTCAAATTCGAGTCTGCCACGCGCGACTGTCGTTAATGCCGGCCCGCGTATCGGATGCTGTCGAACAACGCCCAGCCCGAGGTTACAAAGCCATGCATCGCAACTTTGTCGCCGGGCTGATCGCCACCCTGGCCTGCTGGCCGATGGTATCGTCTGCCGGGGCCAATCACGGATCATCTGGGCAGTCGGAGCTGCTGGTGTTCGCCAGTGCCGAGGCCTTGCGTACGACCGACCGTGCCGGTCCCGCCAGTTCGATCGAGGGCTTGGGATCGCTGGACGTGCTGGGCAGCTGGACTTCCGGACGCTTCCGTGTGATGGGTGAGCTCGTGCTCGCCACCGATGAGCAGGACATGGAGCGGCTCCAGCTGGGCTGGCAGCTGGTACCCGAAACCATGGTCTGGGTCGGCAGGTTCCATCAGCCAGGCAGTCCCTGGGCTACCCACCAGCACCACGGCCAGTACCTGCAGGAAACTATTTCCCGGCCTGCGATCGAGGACTGGGAGGACGAGGGCGGCGTCGTGCCGCAGCACGTCGAGGGGCTGCTGGTCGAGTCCCGGATGGACGTTGGCAGTTCCAGCGGCCTCACAGTGTCCGCGGGGGCCGGGGTCAGCGCGGAACTGGGGTCGGACGGGCTGCAGCCGTTCGAAGTCTTCGATCCGCGCAGCACGCGCAGGCTGCCTGCCTACAGTGTGCAGATCGGCTTCCTGCCTGACTACTCCGGCGAAAACGTGTTCGGCGTGGTGGCCTCCCGGACCGGGATTCCGGTGTCCGACTCCAACGCGCCCGGCGTGCCAGGGCGTGTGGACCTGAGCATGCTCGGCGCGTTCGTCAATCTCGACTACGGCTCGTGGGGGCTGGTCTCAACCCTGTACTCGATCACCACGCGACTGAGCGGCGGCGCTGCCGATGGCAGCGATTCGATGCTCGCTGGATATTTCCAGCTGCTGGGCCGGTTCAGCCCGACATTCTCAGCCGTCGCCCGCTATGAGGGATCGTACGGTGCCGACGAGTCACCGTACCTGGCGCTGTTCGAGGACTTTGCCGAGCGGCGACTCGTGCTGGCGCTGCGCTGGGATTTTGCCTCAAAGCAGGCGCTGACCGCTGAGTGGGCCGACAGCCATAACCTGCATAGCGGCTATCACCAGTACCGTGTGCAATGGAGTGCGGCACTGCGATGATGCTCAGCCGGCGCCAGTTTTTTGGGATGATCGCGCTCGGGCTGCCGGCGCTGCGTGCGCACGCCGGCAATTCGGTCGTGCTCGTCACCACGGACACCGATCCGGACTTCTCGCTTGAGTCCATACGGCTGCGCAAGGTCTTCCTGGGCTTCGCCGTCCTGCACGACGGGCACTTGCTGCGGCCGATTCGTAACCGCAGTGACCCGCGCCTCGACGCCGTCTTTCTGCAGCACGTGGTTGCGATGTCGCCGGAAGCCTATGAGCGGCGGCTGCTGTCGCTGTCCCTGCAGCAGGGGCGCCCTCGACCGCTGGAGGTGAGGTCGCGAACCGACCTGTTGAACGCGATGCGGGAACACGCACACGCGATCTCCTTCGCCTGGCATTCGGACGTGGCTGCCGAGCCGGGGATCCGGGTGGTTCGTACGCTATGGCGCGAATAGTCAACACACTGGCGGGACGCCTTGGTGTCATCGTCGTGATCGGCCAGCTGCTGCTGCTTCCGGCGCTTTACGTCATGCTCGACTGGATTGTCACGCGCAGCCATCACGAGCGGTTCGTGACCGAGATTCGCACCTACGCGAGGCTGCTGGCCGACGAGTTCGAACTCGGCACGGCGACTGCGTCGGACGAGCGGACCAAGGCCCTGCTCGACAATGTGCTCTTGAGCGGCGAGGGCGTGTTCGCCGAGCTGACGCTGGACGGGCACGTGGTGCGCGCCGACCTTGAAGGTCCTGGCCCGAAGGCCCGCTTCAGCGCGGAGGACTTCGAGTTTGGACAGGGCGGCGACGAGACGTACTTCCTGATGGTGCCGATCCAGCACGAGAAGCAGGAAGGCGAACTGCGGATCGGCTTCGACGAGGGCCCGGTCACGGCGCAGATTGAGCGCACCCGCGAGCGCATACTCGTGGCGCTGACCCTCTTTTTCGGCGTGTCGGTACTGGCGTCGATTTTACTGGGGTATCGCTTTTCGCGCCCGCTGGTGGCGCTGCAGCGTGCCGCACGCCGCGTGGCAGCCGGTACGGAGCTTGCCCGTCTCGACACCGACAGCGACATTGCCGAGCTGCAGGAGCTGGCCCGGGACCTCGAGTTCATGCGCGCCTGCGCGAGGAGATGCGTGAGCGTGGCATTGCCGAGGACCAGCGCTGGCGGCTCGAGCAGCGGCTGGCAGGGCGCCGTCGACTGGAGACGGTCGGCACGCTGGCGGGCGGTATCGCGCACGAATTCAACAACATCCTGGTACCGATCCAGCTCTACACCGAGCTGGCGATCGAGGATCTCGAGGAGGCGAGCCCGATCCGCGCCGACCTGCAGCGCGTACACAGCGCGGCGCAGCGCGCACGACGCATCGTCAGCGACTTCCTCTTGCTGACCCGGCGCACCGACGAGACGTCGCTAAAGGCGGTTGAGCTTGGCGCGATCGCCGCCGAGATTGGCGACCTTTTCGCCAGGGCCTCCGCAGACGGTATCGAGGTCGTGCAGGAAATCCAGGCCGACTGCCCTCCGACCCTGGGCGAGCCCGCGATGCTCAGCCAGATCATCCACAACCTTTGCGCAAACGCCTGTCAGGCCATGGCGCCAGCCGGCGGCCGCCTGACGATTGGCGCACGCCGGGCCAGCGCGCAGCTGGTCGAGGCGGCCGGGCTCGCAGCGGGCGAGCATGTCGAGGTTTACGTCAGCGATACCGGACACGGCATTCCGGAGCAGCTCAGGCATCGCGTCTTCGAACCGTTCTTCACCACGCGTGAAGTGGGCAAGGGTACCGGCCTGGGGTTGTTCGTCGTGCACGGCATGGTGACGGGCATGGGCGGGGCCGTGCACTTCGACAGCGAATCAGGCGCAGGCACCACATTTCATGTAGTTTTACGCGTGTATCAACCGGCCGGCGAGCCCAGCCAGTGACACGCAGGGGAGGCAGCCATGTCGAAAATACTGGTCATCGATGACGAACGCGACGTTCGCGACTCGGTCGCCAAGGTCCTGGAGCGGGCTGGCCACGAGGTCCGAATTGCGGAAGGCGCGGCGGCCGGGCTGGAGGCGTTCCGTACCTACGGCGCTGACCTGGTCATCACTGACATCATCATGCCCGAGCAGAGCGGGGTCGACGTGATCAACGCGCTGCGTCAGTCCGGGACGAAACTTAGGATCATTGCGATATCGGGTGGCGGAAACTTCGGCCCGTCGGGGTACTCGCCGCTGGCCATATCCACCAGCGCGTACCTGGCAGCCGCGAAGAAGAGCGGTGCCGACGAAGTGCTGTCCAAGCCCTTCGATCGCAAAGAACTGCTGGCCGTGGTCAGCGGACTACTCGGTGCCTGAGCGGGCCCGGATATTCGGCGCGACGGAAGGACCGTGTGATCACCTGCCGAAGCAGGCTGGCGTGCGCAGACTTGGCGTGATGCACTACTGCCACGGCGTCGTCGCCTTCTAGAAATACTTCTTCGACCGCCAGAGCAGCCCCACCATGACGATCAGCGCCAGCATCCAGGCGCCGAAAAAGTATATCGTCATGGCCGCTTGCTCCTGCGTCTGCGGGCGGGACGTCCGAGCCGACCGAGGCGTGACGCCGCTGGTTCAACCTGTGCTCCTTCTCGGTGTCGGCGTGGCGTTGGCTCGCCGATGCCGGCAGATTCCGATGGCAACAGTGTTCGCTGTGGGTCAGACGAGTGCAATGGGTAACACTGCCCAGCGCCGGACTACAGGGTTTCCCGACGGCCTGGAATCCACCTGCGACTCCTTGCCCGGGCGGCGCGGGGCCTCGCGCGGCGCCCGGTTCAAGCCATCCACAGCAGCACGCCAGGATTGATGGCCGACCTGGCGCCGCCGTGCATGTCGAAGACGAGCAGCCGGCCCTTCAGTGCCAGCGCATCGATGCTCCGCGCGAGTTACTTCGCGCCTATGATCTCAAGCATGACGTTCACGCCGAGGTCGCGGCATCGACTGGACTTACGCCAGCCGGAAATGGCAGCAGCTGGCCACCGGGGACGCGACCATTTCCGCATACCCACCGCCGGTGAGCACCTCGCCGACACCTTCTGACACCGATCAGCGCGTGATGTCCTTTGATGGCGGGTAGTGTGCCTAGCGCCAGAACAGGTCGGATCGCGCCCGTTCGGTGATGATCGCAACGCCAGGATGCTTGATTCGCCGTTCGGTGGAGATGGCGTAGAAGCGCGCGACGATTCCTGTGGCGTCACCCACGCGTGTGACCCGGAACTGGCGGACGATTTCGTCCTCGATGGCGAGCGGCGCGGCGAACGCCCCGGCGCCATGCTGCGCGAAGGTCTTCAGCAGGGCGCTGTCATCGAACTCGCCGACCACGCGTGGTGTCACTCCATTGCGGTGCAGCCAGTCCTCCAGCATCCGGCGGCTGGCGCTGCGGGCGCCCGGCATCAGCAGCGGCGCACCATGCAGGCTGGCCGGGAACCCCTTGCGCAGGCGCCTTGCCAGAGGCTGCGGCGCGAAGAAACCGATCTCCGACTGACCCAGCAGGTGGCTGTACGCCTTGACTGGCGCGTCCGGCGGAATCGTGCTGGTCGAGAGCACGAGATCGACACGGTGGCCTGCCAGGTCTGCCAGCAGCGAGCGCAGGGACCCTTCATGACAGATGACGCGAAACGGATCCGGCCCCGACAGCAGCGGCTCGGCGACCTTCCAGGTCACGAGCTTTGGAACGCCATCGGCGATGCCGATGGTCAGCGGGCGCATGCCGGCAGGACGATGGCCGTGCAGCGAACCCAGCATCTCCAGTCCCTTGGCGAAGATCTCCTCGGCGTAGCCGAAGGCTAGCTGGCCTGCCTCGGTGGGCACCAGGCGGCGGCCCTGCTTCGCGAACAGCGGGCAACCGAGTTGCGCCTCGAGCAACTTGATCTGGCCGCTGACCGTTTGCGGCGTCAGGTGCAGCGCGCGCGCGGCAGGCGCGATGCCGCCCTCGCGGATGACGGTCCAGAAGTAATGCAGGTGGGTGTAATTCAGGTTTTTCATGGTGCAATACTTCGAGGAATCCGAACTGATCATACAGAAATAGCGAATTAACGGAGTAGACTGCCTCGTCTATCCTGCGCGCCATGCAACATCCAGTCGACCGGCAGCGCTGAGGAGACGCGGATGCAGAATCTCCTCGACCCGGCGATCCTCTTCTTCGTGTTCGGCATGCTGGCCGGCACCGTGAAATCCAACCTGGAAATCCCGGCGCCGATTTCACGTTTCCTGTCGCTCTACCTGCTGATGGCGCTGGGCCTCAAGGGCGGCTTCGCGCTCGCGAAATCCGGTCTGACGACCCAGGTTGCGACCGACCTCGGCTGCGCGATCCTGCTGGCAGTGGTCGTGCCCGTGATCGGTTATCAGTGGCTTCGGCGCTTCCTGACGGGCTTTGATGCCGCGGCGGTGGCTGCGACCTACGGCTCGGTCAGCGCGGTCACCTTCGTGACGGCCGTGCAGGCGCTCGAGACGCAGCAGATCGGCTACGGCGGGCACATGGCGGCTGCGATGGCCCTCATGGAATCGCCGGCCATCATCCTGGCCGTCGTCCTCGCCAATGCTCTGCGACGCAAGGCGACGGTGCCGGTCGAGGGTCGTGCCGCGGCCCCGCTGGGGAAGGTGCTGCACGAATCCCTGACCGACGGCGCGCAGCTGCTCCTGCTGGGCGCGATGGCGGTCGGCCTGCTCACGGGCGATGCGGGGAAGGCGGCCATGCAGCCGTTT
This sequence comes from Gammaproteobacteria bacterium, assembly GCA_020851435.1. Taxonomy (GTDB): domain Bacteria; phylum Pseudomonadota; class Gammaproteobacteria; order Steroidobacterales; family Steroidobacteraceae; genus JADZCS01. Next base: position 26,220 of record JADZCS010000144.1, read on the forward strand.
TCTGGCGACCTGTTCAAGGGCATGCTGGCGTTCTTCCTTCTCGACATGGGCCTGCTCACGGCGCGCAACCTGCCGGGCCTGCGCGGTACGTCCGCCTGGCTGATCGCGTATTCGGTGGCAGGCCCGCTCGTTCATGCCGGCATGGCGCTCGCGCTGGCCGTGATGACCGGCATGTCGATGGGCAATGGCGTGCTGCTGATGGTCCTGGCAGCCAGTGCGTCCTACATCGCGGTGCCGGCGGTGGTCAGGCATGCGATTCCCGAGGCCAATCCCACCCTGTACTTCGGGATGTCCCTGGGTCTCACCTTTCCGTTGAACATCCTTCTCGGCATTCCGCTATACATTGCGGTTGCAGGCCGGGTACTTGTCCCTGGCTGAGCGGGAAAGGGAGGACGCCCATGAAACACATCTCGTCGTTCATTGCAGCGACGGCGCTGCTCGCGCTTGCGACCGTCGCCCATGCGGAAACACTGAAGTTCGACGCCGGAAAGTATTCGCAGCAGCCCACAGGCTGCGACATCCTTGCTGCACACCCTGACGATCCGCTGCGCGTGGCGCCGGGCGTCAGGCAATCCCAGGTGGATGCGCTGGCCGCGATTGCGGCCTGCGAGGTTGCCGTGGCGCGTGATCCCGCGAATCCCCGCCTGCGTTACCAGCTCGGCCGGGCCTATGGCTATGCAGGCCAGGGCGAGAAGGCCGGCGTGCACCGCGAGGCGGCCGTGGCGGCCAACTATCCTCAGGCGCTGTTCGTGATCGGCTTCCTGCACCTCACGGGTGAGAACAAGGCGCCGAAGGATCTCTGCCGCGCCGCCGAGCTGATCCATCGCTCCGCGCAGTACGGCCGTCTCGCTGGCCAGGTCGGCTACCCGATGTGGGTGATGGAGGGCCGATTCGAGGGTTGCGCCACGCCGCAGGGTCCCGCCGAGATGCTGGAGTTCCTCGAGGCAGCGGACGCGCAGACAGGCGACTTCTACCAGGAGTCCCTGATCGCGGTGCTCAAGCGCGACCTCAAGTCCTTCAAGCCAGTGGGGGCAGCGAAGTGAATACGCTCCGCATGCTGTTGACGATTGCCGCGGTCATGGGTGTTGCGCCGTGCCTCGCGGTTGCAGCGGTTGCGTCGATTGAGCCTCTGCTCCAGGGCCCCGCGCCGTATTCCCTGTTGGTTACCGAGTGTGACCGGCAGGCCGCGCACCCGGAGGATCCCGACAAGGTGGCGCCAGGCCGCGAACGTCCAGACCTGGATCTCGAAGCGGCAATCGCCGCCTGTCGTGCAGACCTGCAGAAGGATCCCGCCAACCCGCGGCTGCTCTACCAGCTCGCGCGTGTGCTGACCTATTCCGGCCGGATTGAGGAAGCCCTGCCGCCGCTCGAGCAGGCGGTGCGCCTGAGGTACCGGCAGGCGATTTTCGTCGCCGGTTACATCTACCTCGACGGCACGCTGAAGGCGCCGAAGGATCCCTGCCGCGCAGGCGAACTCATTCGTGAGTCGGCCCTGCGCGGCCGCATGGCCGGCGAGATCGGCTTCCCGGCGTGGGTGCTGGAAGGACGCTTCAAGGCCTGTGCCGTCAAGCAGGATCGAGCCGAGATGATCGGCTTCCTCGAGAGCGCCAGGGCGCGCAAGCCCGGGTATTATCCCGGCCTGCTGATCGACACCCTGCTGCGCGAGCTGAACACCCCATGAGCACACCCGTCCCCGGGCGCCCGGTTCCTCCACTGTCCGCGCCCTCGGTCGAGGACCTCGGGCGCCTGCAGGGCTTCCCGCCGCTCGGCGAGGAATTCGCCTCGCGCGTAGCGGTGGGAGCGTCGAATGCCGTCGCGGCGGTCGTCGCCGCAAGGCGCGGCAGCCTGTTCGACACCGAGCCGGGCAGTTTCCTCGGCGAACTTGAGCGACTCGGCGAAGACGGTCCCTGAGTCATGACGAACCTGACTGCGGACCAGATGCTCGATGCGTCGCTCGTCGACGTGGCAGCGCGGATTGCGGCGCG
>JADZCS010000145.1 GCA_020851435.1 Gammaproteobacteria bacterium
GCGTGCTCGCGATCCACGCCGTGCTGCTGGCGCTCGCGGCGAAGCTGTTCAAGCTCGACCTGTACCTGTGCGGCGTCGCCTCGCTCGCCAACATCGGCGGGGTCGCCTCGGCGCCGCTGCTGGCCGCTGCCTACTCGCCAGTGCTCGTGCCGGTCGGCGTGCTGCTGGCGCTGTTCGGTTATTTCATCGGCACCGGCGCGGGCATCGCGATGGCCGCGTTGCTCTCGGGCCTCGCGCCCGCGGGAGGCTGAGCCCATGCGCCTGCTGGCCGGCCTCTGCGCAGCGCTCTGGTTCTCGCTCGCCGCCGCGGCCGCGCCGGTCACGGCCACGCCCTTGCTGGAGGAGTTCGGCGTCACGCAGGCCCAGCTGGCGCCGGGCTACTGGCTCGCCCGGCTCGCCGAGCCGAATGCCGAACGCCTCGCGCCCGCGGAAATCGCCGCGCTCAACGATGCGCTGCTGGAGCGCGACCGCAATACCTTCGACCTCGCGCGCATGCCGGCCACGCTCGATCGCACGCGCGTCAGCGCGTGGATCGCGCCGCTCGTTCGCGTGGCGTCCAGACCCCTTTTCGATGAGACCGGCAAGCGCATCGCCGCCGCGCGGGTCGCGGGCTGGATGCTCAACGCAAGGCTCGACGCCATTCCCGCGAGGACGACCACACGCCACGGACTGGTCGTACGCCGCGCCGACCTGCGCGCGCTGCCCACGCGCGATCGTGCCTTCAACACGCCGGGCGACGCCGACCTCGACCGCCTGCAGGAAACGGCGTTCTTCCCCGGCACGCCCGTGATCATCGCCTACGAGAGCCGCGACAAGGCCTGGTGGTTCGTGGTCGGGCCGCGCTACGCAGCCTGGATCGAGAAGAATGCCGTCGCCGAGGCCAGCGCCGCCGAGGTGCTGGCCTACGCGCGCCGCGCGCCGGCGCTCGTGGTGACGGGTGCCACGGTTCGCGCGACGTTTGCAGACGAGACCGCGCAGTACCCTGGCGTGCTGCTGGACATGGGTGTTCGCGTACCACCAACAGGCGAACAGCCTGCCGTCGACCAGTACACCGTCGAATTGCCCGCGCGCGGCCCAGACGGGAATCTGCGACTCGCATCCGCACTGCTGCCTCGCAGTGCAGACGTACGCAACGGCTACCTGCCCCTCAGCAGCGCGAACGTGCTGGCGCAGGCCTTCAAGTTCGTGGGCGAACGCTACGGATGGGGCCACGCCGGCGGCACCCGCGACTGCAGCGGCTTCGTCGCCGAGGTCTATCGCTCCTTCGGCCTCGAGTTGCCGCGCAACACGGGTGCCCAGGCCGCGAGCCCGGCGCTGAACATCCTGCGCTTCGGCAAAGGCGACGACGCGGCGCGCAGGCTCGCCGCACTGCGCGCGGCCGAGCCCGGCGACGTCGTCTACGTGCCGGGGCACGCCATGATGATCATCGGCCAGGTCGACGGCCGGCCCTGGGTGATCCAGGACGCCTATGACGTGCGCCGCCGCCTGCCGGATGGTGCAATCGAGCGCCGGCGCGCGAACGGCGTGGTGGTCACGCCGCTGGAGCCGCTGCTGGTCGACGACGGGCGCACGGTGATCGAGGCCATGGTCTCGATCCTGCGCGTGCGCCGTTAGACGACCGCCGAGCTAGGTTGCGGCGCTGCGTCCGAGCGCGGCCCGGAGCACCAGGTAGCCGAGCAGGCCCGCGAGCAGTGACCCGCACAGGATGCCCAGGCGCTCGAGGCCCTCGACCGCACCAGCCTCGAAGGCCAGCGAGGCGATGAACAGGCTCATCGTGAAACCGATGCCCGCCAGCAGCGACATTCCAGCCATCTGCGGCCAGTCGACGCCCTTCGGCAGCGACCCCAAGCCCAGCTTCACAGCTGCCCAGCTCAAGCCCAGGATGCCGATGAACTTGCCGGCCAGCAGGCCCAGCGCGATGCCGAGCGGCACAGGCTGGAAGAGGTCTGTGAACGACAGGTGCAGCACCGGCACGCCTGCGTTGGCGAAGGCGAAGATCGGCAGGATGCCGAAGGCCACCCACGGATGCAGCGCGTGCTCCAGCTCGCGCAACGGCGACGCGTCTTCGCCGGCGGACGCGGCCCCGCGCATGGGGATGAACATCGCGACCACCACGCCCGCGAGCGTGGCGTGAACGCCGGACTTGAGCACTGCGATCCACAGCACGGCGCCAACCGCCAGGTAGGGCGCGACCTTCAGCACGCGAAGGCGATTGAGCACGGCGAGCACGGCGATCGCGCCCGCCGCCACCAGCAGCGCAGTGACCGACAGCTCCGCCGTGTAGAACAGCGCGATGATCACGATCGCGCCCAGGTCGTCGAATATCGCCACGCTGAGCAGGAAAGCCTTGAGCCCCACCGGCACGCGGTTGCCGAGCAGGGCCAGCACGCCCAGCGCGAACGCGATGTCGGTCGCCGAGGGGATGGCCCAGCCGCGCATCGCCACCGGGTCGCCGGCGTTGAACGCCAGGTAGATCGCCGCAGGCACCGCCATGCCGCCGACGGCCGCGATCGCGGGCAGGCCCGCGCGGCGCAGGTCGCCCAGGTGTCCCTCCAGGACCTCGCGCTTCAGCTCCATGCCGACCAGCAGGAAGAACACGGCCATGAGGCCGTCGTTGATCCACAGCAGCAGCGGCTTGGACAGCACCAGCGCGCCGGCACCCAGCGTCACGCGATGCGCGAGCAGGCCCAGGTAGCCGTCCGCAACAGGCGAGTTCGCGACGATCATGGCGATCACGGCGGCGGCCATCAGCACCAGGCCGCCTGCGGCCTCGAGCTTCACGAACTCCTGGAAGGCCTTCAGCAGCCGGTCGGTCATGGCATGAAATCCTGCGCGCGATGTGTTTCCCGTCCGCCCATCACCGTGAGCAGGACCTTCGCCTTCAACAGCTGCTCGGGCGCCAGCGCCAGGATGTCCTCGGACAGCACGACGAAATCGGCCAAGCTGCCGGCCGACAGCGTGCCCTTGTCCTGCTCCTCGAAGCTGGCATAGGCGGCGTCGCGCGTGTAGTGCCGCAGCGCGGCTTCGACGCTGATGCGGTTCTCGGGGTACCAGCCGCCCGGAGGGCGGCCCTGCGGCGTCTGGCGCGTCGCGGCGGTATAGATGCCGAGCAGGGGATCCATAGGGTACACGGGGTAATCGCTGCCGAAGGCCTGCACGGCGCCGGCGACGTCGAACAGCTTGAAGGCGTTGGAGTGCGAGGCGCGCGCGGGCCCGAGCAGCGGCGCGTAGTTCTGCAGCGTGTTGGCATCGGGCAACGCGAAGATCGGCTGCGTCGAAGCGATGACACCCAGCTTGCGGAAACGCGGCAGGTCGCTGATCGACGGCACCTCGATGTGCTCGATGCGGTGCCGACGGTCGCGCGGACCGTTGACAGCGGCCGCATTCTCGAAGGCATCCAGCGTCATGCGCACGGCGGCGTCGCCGATCGCGTGCACCTGCACCTGCAGGCCGGCCTTGTCGTAGGCCGCGACCGTGGCCTTGAGATCGTCGGGCGTCCACATCGCCAGGCCGCGTTCGGCGAAGCCCTCATAGGGCTCGAGCATCGCGGCCGTCCGCGCATCCACGGTGCCGTCGAGCATGACCTTGGCGACGCCGTAGCTCACCAGCGTCCCGCGCACCGAATCGTCGAGCGCGCGGTAGCTCGCCAGCTGCGCGGGCGTGGGATCCTTCTCGAAGGGCACGGCCGCGCGGTAGCGCACGCGCAGCCTGCCCTCGGCCAGCGCGCGCATCACCGCGCCGCGCTCGTTGTCGGTGAGGCCGCCCTCGGAGGCGTCCTGCAGCGAAGTGAGGCCGAAGGACGAGGCGGAGTCCATTTCTTCCATCAGGATGGCGTAGGTCTCCTCCGCCGTCACCTCGGGCAGCAGTTGGCTCACGAGGCGCGCCGCGGCTTCCTTCAGCAGCCCGGTCGGTTCGCCCGCGGCATCGCGGTCGATGCGCCCGTCCTCGGGATCGGGCGTCGCGCGCGTCACGCCGGCCAGCGCCAGCGCGCGCGAATTGGCCAGCGCCTGGTGGCCGTCGCGGTCGCGGATGAGTACCGGCCGGTCGGGGAAGACGGCATCGAGGTAGCGCTTGTGCGCGGCGTTGTCCGGAAAGTCGGCCGGCGTCCAGCCACGGCCCATGAGCCAGGCATCCGCGGGATGCGACTTCGCATAGGCCAGCAGGCGGCGTTGGACTTCCTCGACCGATCCGCAGTTGTCGAGCCGAGCCGAGCGCCTGGCCGGCAGGTGCCAGTGGGCGTCGTTGAAGCCCGGCACCACGCGGCGGCCACCGAGGTCGGTGACGACCGTGGTCTTGCCGGCCAGCGCGCGCACCGATTCAGACGAACCCACGGCCAGGATCCGGTCGCCACGCAGGGCGAAGGCCTCCGCCGCCGGCTGCGCCGCATCGCCGGTCCAGACCCGGGCGTTGACGAACACGCGATCCGGCGGCTCGGCCGCCTGCGCGGCAGCGGCGAGCAGCAGCAACGAGGCGGCCAGCGCGCGCAGTGACGAGGACATCGACAGATTCATTCTTCGACCTGCACCAGTTTCATGCGGCCTGAGGCGCCGCTCTTGAGCGTGACCTGCGCCTTGCGCCGGCCAAAGTGTTCGGCGACCAGCGCGATCAGCTCGGCGTTGGCCTTGCCGTCGACGGGCGGCGACTTGAGTTGCGCCAGCCACGAGCCGTCGTCCTGCTGGGCGAGCGCGCTCGTGCGGGCGTTGGGCTTGACCTTGACGCGCAGTGTGATCATCGGCGTTGCGCGCGACCCTCAGGTCTTCAGCGTGGAATCACGCCGCAGATCATGCGCGCTCCGCCACCGCCGAGCGGCGCGGGATGATCGGCGTGGTTGTCGCCGCCCGCGTGGACCATGAGTGAGCGGCCCTGCACGTCGGCGAGCTTGAGCCGCGGCGCCAGCACGGCGTAGCTGGCCGAACCGTCGGCCGCGACAAACAGCGCGGGCAGGTCGCCCAGGTGCCCCGTGCCCCAGGGCGTGCCGTGCACCTTGGTGCCGGCCGGATCGTAATGGCCGCCGGCGGCCAGCGCAGGCACTGCCTTGCCATCCTTCTGGCCCGGCGCGCAACTGCCGTTCTCGTGGACGTGGAAGCCGTGGATGCCGGCCGGAAGGCCCGTGAGCGTCGGCGTGAACACCAGGCCGTAGGGCGACTCCGAGATGACGACCGTGCCGACCGGCTTCACGACGCCCTTGTCGTCGACGAGATCCATCGGCACGGTGAGTTCGGTCGCGTAGGCGACGGAAGTCGCGAGCAGCAGGGAAGCAGCAAGTATTGGCTTCATGGTCAGGTCCTTGAATGTTTTGGGCTGAGCAGGCGGGCGGGCAGGAACAGCACCGCGCGCAGCAGGGCGAACACCGCATCGACCGCGATGCCCAGCAGGCGGAAAGGCAGCGACAGCAGCCATACGACCGGCCACAGCACGGCGACCAGCAGCGCCAGCGGCCAGCTCAGCACCAGCAACAGGCACCAGCCCACGAGAACGAGCGCGAACTTCATGGACTCTCTCCCGCCATTTTCAGGTGGCCGTATCGTACAACCAAATCGATGCCTCAGCCGTGCTGGCGACCCAGCCGCCCGGCGGCGACGTACAGGCCGGCGGCTGCCGCTGCGGCGAAGCCCGCGCCCGCCAGGAACGTGGAGGCTGCTCCGAAAGAATTCCAGAGCGCTCCTGCGATCACGCTCGCGAGCAGCAGCGCGACGCCGCTCACGAGATTGAAGATGCCGAAGCCCGTGCCGACCAGCGCCTGTGGGGCCGCGTCCGCCACGAGC